>CALARR010000193.1 GCA_937889015.1 uncultured Planctomycetales bacterium
CAAAGGTGAAGTTGCTGTCTTCACCGATCGTCAGGACGCTGTCACCGACGATATTTCCGGTGCCCGTCACATTGCGTAGCACAACGGCGTTGTCCACATCGAAGCGCGACCCACTCTCCAGCAGCATATTCACGTTGGCCGAGTTGTTCCAAGTGGCGGAGGTCATCAGTTCGGCCCCGCCAACCACCTGGACCGTGCCGCCGAGGGTCGCGTCGCCCACGACGTCATTGAGCATCACGCGGCCCAGCTTCTCAAAACCGTTGAGCGAGCCGTTGTAGCCGACATAGAGGGTTCCACCATTGAGGCGGATATCTTCGGTGACCTGGAGAAAGGTGCCGGTGGTCGAGGCGATCGTGCCGCCATGGGTCCCGTTGATATTGATCCAGGCCGCCGAGCCGGTCGTCGTGGCGTACCAAATGCGATCGCTGTAATCGTTGGTCAGCACGCCCTTGTCGCGCGCCACCGAGTTCAACAACAGCACCGCGCCGTTGTCGTCGACAGGATCGACAGGGCGCACATTCTGGTCAATCTGGAAGACCGGGTTGCCATTGAAGATCGTTCCGTCGCCCAAGACCCGAGCCGAAGCGCTGCCGATGTTGGCAAGCAGCCGGACGATGGTGTCGTTGCGGCCAAGGCTGTTGAGGGCCTGAGTGCCTGTGAAGCCCATGGGATTGGTGATCTGGATGATCGCATCTTCGCGGAAGGTGATCTGGCCTGTGCCCTCCATGCCGGCACTGTTGGCGATGAGCCGTCCGTCGGGGCGCACGAGGATATCGCCATTGACGGCGGTGACGTTGCCCACGCGTGCCACGCCGCCGGCCTGGACCGTGACGTTGGCCAGCTTGGCGCCGCTGCCCAACGAGTTGGCCGAAGCCAAATCGAAGTACGCGCCCGGAGTGACCTGGAACGTGACGTAACGGCCGCTGGCCGGATCGCCAAAGCTCATGAACTGGTTGTTGGACTGAACCAGCCCCACGATGTTGACGTTGGCTGTGCCGGGATTCGTGAGATTCATCACAGGGCCGGACGGGTCGGACAAAAAGCCCAGGCCGAGGGTGACGTTCGTTCCCGCGGCAACCGTGGTGTTGGCCGTGGCCAGACCGCGGAGATACACATCCACCGTGCCGGTCGAGCTATTGTCGACCGTGATCGTGCCGAGGCGCCAGCGGACGTTGGTGCGATTGGTGGCAACACCCTTCCAGGGGGTGCCGTCGCCGATAGTCAGGTTGCCGGCGGGGTTGTTTTGCTCAATCCCCAGGCCGTAGTAATACCTCGACTCCAGGGGAAGATTCTGGATCGAGTAGCTGTTGGGACTTGCTGGATTCAACGTCAACTGGCTCATGTGCGCGACGATGGCGTTGTCCGCCAGGTCCACCTTGCCCTTGCCGTTGATCAGCGTGCCGTTGTTGTAGGTCAACGAGGCCAGGATACTAGTGGTGCCCTGGATCACGGAGTTGCCGTCGATGGAGAACCAGTTGTCTTCGCTGGACTGGGCGCGATTGACGTGGATCTGGCCGCCATTGCTCGCCACATAGTCCGGACCACCGGCGTATCCGGTGGCGAGGTTACCGCTCAGAATCAGATTGGCACCGGTGACAAAGACCTGGCCTTCGCCGAAATAGCGGACATTGTCCGTCGCCAAGGTCGTGACGTTGCCGCCGAGAATGTACGTACCGCCTGTATAGGTGTTGTTGCTGGTTTGGTTGAAGCCCATCGTGCCAGGGCCGACCTTGGTCACGCTGACCGGGGTGGCGCCGCTGTCGGTGATGTTGCTCGTCAGCAGGAGGGTGCGGTTGGTGTAGGTGAAGAAGGTGAGGTTGCCGCCGGAACTGGTGATATTGCCGCCCAGGATGCGGTAGTTGAGGGCGCCCGACGCTTGGTTTCCACCGACGATCACGCCGCCGCTGACGATATCCAGATTGCTGCCGGTGAGCGTCAGATTCTGCTGGCCAATGTTGCCGGTCGTGAAGTTCGCCCCGTGCATGCTGAGCGAGTTGATCTGGTAATCGCCAGGGGTCAAATCGATGTTCAGATTGCTGCCGCTGAGCTGAGCCAACTTGACATTATTGCCGACCGTGAAATACGAATCGGCACCGGTCGGGCTGGTCAGAATGGCATAATCGCTGTCGGCCAGGGCCACCACGCCGTTTCCAGCGACATACTTCACGAAGTCTTGCCGCGTGCCGCTGGGCAGCGCGAAGTAGTTTCCGCCCATGAACCCATCGGCGAGGCCACCGATGAAGATCCTGGAGTTGTTGCCCAAGCTGGCGGTGGCGCCCGTGTTGCCTGAGAAGAAGAGGACCGCGCCGGCTTGCGAGGTGATGCTGCTGAAAGTCAGATTGGCGAAGCTGGTCGACACGGAGCCGGCCGTGTTCGAACTGGTGACCAGCGAAACGCCTTGAGCGACGTACAGGTCGCCCAGCACCTCCGTGCTGGCCGCGCCGCTGCGACCGTTGTACTGCAACATTCCGCCGGCAAGGATGATGTCGGCGGTGTCGTTGACAAAATTGACGTCGCTGATCGCGCCGGCACGGCTGTAATCCATCTGCAACAGACTGCCGGGGTTGATCGTAATCGAGTCGACATTGTGCAGCGTGCCGGTGGGCTGAGCCGTGTGGGCCGTGGCCAGGAGCCGGAAGTTGGCCATGGCCGCTCCGGCGTTGAGCGCGCCGTAGCCGAGCACCAGGTCACCGCTGAAGTTGTCGGTGTCGGTGAGGACTACCAAGTCACCGTCGCCCGACTTGATCAACGTGCCAGATCCGGTGAGGTTGCCGGTGAAGGACGAGACCAGGCCAGACGCGACGCTGATGGTCCCAATGCCGTCGACATTGTAACGCCCCCCCAGATTGGCGGTAGCTACTTCGAGATTGCCTCCATCGGCGGCATCGCTGAAGGTGATATTGCCACCATTGGCGCCCAGAGCCGCATTGCTGTCGGTGCGAACCGTGCCCCCACCGACGATCGCCAAACCGCCGGTAAAAGTATTGACTCCGTAGAGGCTGGTAATGCCGCTGCCGGTAACGCGAAGCCCCAAGACCCCAGTGCCGTCGGTGATGTTTCCGTAGAACCGGCTGTCGCCGTTGCCGGAGCCGATGGTCAGGACGGCGGCAGTGAGGCCGTTGTTGAGGATGGTGCCGGCCTGACTCTGGTCGACGGAATTGCCCCACACACCGTTGACCGACACACTGTAGGCGTTGAGGTCAAGAACGGCCGTGGTACTGGTGAGGTATAGGCCGTTGCTGCCCAACGCACCGCTGCTGCCCACGCGCACGGTGCCATCGTTGATGTGGGTGCCGCCCGAGAAACTGTTGCTGCCTGACAAGGTGAGGGTCCCGGCGCCGTCCTTAATCAAGGAGCCGGTGTCTAACGAGATGCCGCCCGAGATCGCCGTGTTGCCCGCGCCGGCGATGGTCAGGTTGTACGAGTCGCCCGAGGCAATGACATTCCCAGTCACTTGCAGCAGCGAGGCGGCCGAGTTGTTGGTCCAGGTCTGATGGGCGTCCAACAGCAGATCGGCGGAAATCGTGTGCTGGGTAGCCGTCGAGCCGGCCGATACGTTGATCCCACCGCTGCCAAGGGTAAGTGTCTCAGCGCCGGCGGCGCCGATCGACACGTTGTTGGCCACGGCGCCGAAGCTCAGGGAGTGGATTGCGAAATCCGCGCCCAACGTGGTCGCGAACGTCGTGGCGCTGCCGCCGTAGAAGACCACATCATCGGTCGAACCCGGCAGCCCGCTACCGGAATCCCAGGTCCAGTTGCTGCTGGTTCCCCAGTTCGCATCTGCTCCATTCCAGGTGACGACGGCGGCCTGCAAGGCGCTACTTGCCGCCAGCCAAGTCATGAGTACCGCCGTGCACGTGATGGACCTTAGGTGCCAACGCATGGGATCGCCTCCCTAGAGAACCTCAGCAGACAATTCGGGCAACGACTCGGACAATGCATCGTTTCCGGGCATTTGGTATTGCATACAGCCTGAGACGAGGAAGCACGCAATAAGTGAAGAGTTTTTTCACACGCCTCGGAATGAAACCACACAGCGTCCTCCGTGGCGCTGTGAACCCACCGATACAAGTCCGATCTTGTGCAAACTCTCCAGTGAAGTCAAGGCAATAGCATGCCTTCCTACGCGTTTTTTCAGGCTCAACCGGAAGTCATGGAAAATCAGGGACTTAACCGCAATTTTTACCTGTCCAAAAGGCATCGCTCTCGAGACGTTCGCGACAGTCCTTCCGCGCGCTCTGCCACGGATCGCAACGCGTTCCCATTCAATTACTTATGCACTTATGGCGATTTCTTATGCTAATCATCGCTAACGATCTCTGCAAACACTTCACGCGTGAAACGCAACGGCCTCACTGTCCTCGATGGAAGAACCGCGATTCTCGCTATGGCTGGATTTATTCCTATTGCCCTTCCAAAAAACCCCACGGCACGCTCCTGTCGCGTTCTCTGACGGTTGCCGGCATCGGCCGATTTGCCCCGCCCCCGGCCCTGAGCTAGGCTTCCCAAAGCCGACGGTCGCGTCCTATCCCGCCGCGCACCAGCGCGCCGGTGAGCGTGGCCGGCGGCAACTGTCTCCTCTCCGGGCCTTTCGGTCCCATTCGGTGTGCCTTCCCGCGCGGGGGATTTCGTGAACGTGTCGGACGATCTGTTGCTATCCGCCGTCGACGTTCCGTGCCTCGACGATCTGCTCGCTGAACTGCGCGCTGGGCAAGATGCCTGCGAGACCCTGTTCAATGAATTGCTCGACCAATGGGACCAGGTCTTCAGCCAAGCCGCGGCTTGCATGACCGCCACCTTGGATCGGCGGTTGGATCCCGATCCACGTCTGGACCAGGTGCTGGCCTTGCTGGATCAGATCCGTCAGGGCCGAACCCACGAATCCGCCGAGCAACCTGGTATCGCCTCGCGTCTGGAGCAGTTCCTGGCACAACAGCACAGCGATTTGTCCTTGCGCATAGAGACGATCCTGCAGCAGATGAGCGCTGTGGCCCAGAGTTCCGAACAGTGCCGAGCGGCCGTAGTCGACCTGCGGACGCCGCCCGAAGACCCCGATTCGACCGAGAGCCTGCGCCAACAAATGGCGGCCCTGGACGCAGAAAAACGCCAGGCGGAACAAGAGCGCAGAGAAGTTGAAAACGAGCTGGAGGGCCTGCGAAACCGGGCCGCGGAATTGGTCGAGACCCTCGCCCGGCAGCAGGCCAATCAAGCGCAGCAGGAGTCGGAGTGGGGCGAGGAACTGCGGCGTATGCGGCAACTGCTGGAGGAGGTCTCGCAACGACTCGTCGAGGCCGCCCTGCCCTGCAGCCCGGCTCAAGAGAAAAAAGACCGTCCCGCGCCGAGCGGCAGTCCTCAAGCCCCGGCCATGGAGACGCTTCACGGCGATCCCGTGTTGGATTCAGTGATGGCTCAGTTCGAAATGCTGCAGCGCGACATTGCCAAACGCAGAGCCAATCGGCGGTAAGACCGCAGGGCCTGGCACAAGTGGATGAGTGGCGAAGAGTAGGTGAGAACGAGGTGGTTATGCGCCGCTGGCGTTACCTGGTATTGGTATCGATCGGCGTCCTGAGCACAGTGTGCCTGGTCGTGGGCTGGCGTCTTGGCCAATGGCCCTTGCTGCTGGCGGGATCGGCCGGCGGGACCTTGGCAGGCGTTCGTCTGGCGACCCTGCGTCGCAAGGCCCGCTCTCCACAAACCACCGCGTCGGGACCCGAACGTTCGCGGCGCCCCCCCGCCGGCAAGAGAGGCGCCGCACTCAGCGAGAGCGACTCGCTGGTGGCCGAAATGTTGGCGCAGGGACGCGTGACCTTGCTGCTGCGACCGCAGATTGCGGCCACCTTGAGCGAGGCTCAATGGGTGGCCGCCAAGTCAATACTGGAAGAGGCAATGGCCTTGGTGCCGGAGGGGGAAGTGGTCCTGGGACAGATTGATGAGGCCTTGGAGGATGGCCGGCTGGACACGCGCGAATTAGCTGCCTGCCAGGGTCCAATCGTGCGTGTGGGCAGCTTCTTCATCGATCGCTATCCGGTGACCAACAGCCAGTTCCGGGAGTTCGTGCAAGCCGGTGGTTATCAACAGGTGGCCATGTGGGACCAGGCGATCTGGCCTGCCGTGCTGGATTTCACCGACCGAAGTGGACAGCCAGCCCCTCGCTACTGGTTGAACGGATCCTGTGAAAAGGGACAAGAGGACCATCCTGTCGTCGGCGTAACCTACTACGAAGCGAGTGCTTACGCACGATGGGCCGGTAAGCGTCTGGTGAGCGATGCGGAATGGGTCAAGGCCGGCAGTTGGCCTGTGAGCGCGGGACCAGGGGTTCGCCAGCAGCGACGCTATCCGTGGGGGGAAACCATGGACCGGCGGTTGGCAAACGTCTGGGGATCGGGGCCTGCCGGTGTCGTGGCCGTTGGCCAGTACTCCGAGGGTGTCAGCGTGGGCGGCGTGTTTCAACTGATTGGCAATGTCTGGGAATGGACGAGCGGCAACTACCGCGGTCCGCGGCCCGGCGAAGACCTGATTCTGCCTGTGCCGATGAAGACCATTCGCGGCGGCGCTTACGACACCTATTTCGACAACCAGGCCACCTGCCACTTCGCCAGCGGCGAGAATCCCATGTCGCGCAAGCACAACATCGGTTTTCGCTGTGCGATCGGCTTGTGCGACTTGACGTTGACACGAACCAGTGCTGCCCGAGGTGCGCCGCAGTCCCCGTGCCCAGAGGAGGCGATGGCATGACAAAGGGCATGATCGTCCCTCTCGAATCCTCTCGGCTGGTGCAATATGCCGTGCCGATTCCGTGTTACGTATGCCACACGGACAACACGTACGACGCGGAGTTTTGCACGCACTGCTGTGCGCCAATGGCCTTGGCGCATCAGGCGAACAGCCAGAAGCTGAGCCCTCGGATGGTGGCAGCGATCGGTCCGAGCGCGTCTGGCAAGACGGTCTACCTGGGAATGCTGATGGACATGCTCTCGCGGCAACCCGAGCAGATCCAGGTTCTTGCCAGAGGCGCCTTTTCGATCACGCTGCAACAGACAACGGTGTCTGCCCTGGCAAGAGGCGTCTTCCCGGACAAGACCCCCAGCGAACCCGATCACTGGAACTGGGTGCATTGTCAGGTGCGCGTGACAAAACGGCGTCCGCCCCTGGAACTGATCATGCCGGACATGGCCGGCGAGGCCGTGTTCCAGGAGGTCGATCATCCGTACACATACCGCGTCGTGCGGTCGTTTCTGGAGAGCTGCACGGGGGCCCTGATCTTCATCGACGCCTCGCGATTGAGCGCCGGACGGCTGCAAGAGAACTTCTTCACCATGAAGCTGCTGACGTACTTGAGCGAACTGAAAGGCGAGGGGCGAGGCGATTGGCAACAACGTCCGGTGGCCTTGGTGCTCACCAAGGCCGACCAGTGCGAAACCTGCTTTGACGATCCGGAAGCCTATGCAAAGGCCCACGCGTCAGGGCTTTGGCAACAATGCCGGGAACGGTTCCGGCGGCACAAGTTCTTCGCGGCCGGAGTGGCTGGGGCCTGTGCCTGGCGTGACGCGGGCGACGGAAATCGAATCCAGGTTCCCTTGCGCATCGAACCGCGCGGGATCCTGGAACCGTTCCGCTGGTTGATCGAACAACTGAACTCCTGAGTACGGCTCCTTCGGGCGCGATCCCAACGGTTCCGCGTCCCACGCGATTCCTGGCCTCCCAGACCGGCATGGGCCTCTCTGGGAAAGGTTGACTCGATTTGGCACCTGTGATTCGGCACTCATGATCTACGCGGAACAGGCGGTCTTCACCTCCGCTCAGACGGACCAGATGTCGGGCTATCAGTTGGTGGGCCGGAGCCCCGGACTGGGGGCCGAGGACGCCAAGGAACTGGCCCTCTGGTGCCCGTCACACGACTCGCTGTGGCCCCAACAGCGGCCGGCCTGCAGTTGCAACTTCCACCCGCTGCCCAGTGGAGCCTACTGCATCTCCCGGACGTTGCTGGCCGGGCAAGAGTACAGCAGCCGGAGCGGGCAGCGTGTCTACACACACTGCCTTGTGGTCGCCCCCGATGCCTTGGCCCGCTTCGGCAACAACCCTTTCGCATTGCTGCGAGCGGCCACTCTCTTACGGCCTTTGCCGATCTACGAACGAGTACCCGAGCACTTGGAACCCTTGGAACTGACGGGGCGATCGGCCGTCGTGGACCAAATGCTGTTGGCGCGTTTGGCGGTGACCGTCGGAGCGGCGGGAATGGGAGTCCTGGTGCAGTCTGCGCTGGACTCAGCCTGCCTGGCGGTGACCGGCCTGGCTGCACCGGAACCGGTGATCGCCGGATTGATTAGTTGCCTGCCGGCGGAATGCCGTCTGGAGTTCTCGCTGGCGACCGGCCTGAAGCCCTCGCTGCAGAGACCGTTTCATGTCCTGGGACTGGCAGGTCCCGTCGGGGCTCTGCGCGAATACCAACACCGCTACAATCTCACGACTCTGGATCTCTCGTCCCGGCTGGGAGAGCCGAGTTCCCCCTTGAGCGGCTGGGGCCATCTGATCGAACGTGTGCTCAGTTGCGGCCGGACAGCCTTCTTAGCCACTCAGCTCTCCAAGCGGCGGTTTGGACTGAGCATCGCCGATCTGCCCGCGCTGGCGCTGCAACTCCTGGAAGACCTCGACTCCTCCGCCATGCGCGGTGAACCGGCCGAGAAACCGGTCCAGGCCATGGAGCCCACGCTTGAGGCCAAGCAACCGATGCGAGTCCAACAGGCTCATGCCAGCCACAGCTCCCAAGCGCCCCTGCCAGAGACCACACCTCGCAGGCCAGAGGGCCCATCCAAGCACCTGGATCCGGAATCGCCCGAAGTCCTGGAAAAACTCGAACAGCTTGACGACGCCGTCTTCGAAGCGGTGGGGGGCAAGACGGCCGCCTTGGATACGCTGAGAGTGCTCTGGCCCCAGGTGCGCGGCGAACTGGGCGCGGAAATGCTGGCTGAGTCGCGCGAGCAATATCTGCGCTATGCCCTCTCGATCTGGGAGGAGTATGTGGCTTGTAGTGCGATTCGCAATCCAGGCAAAGCGGTCCAGGCCCTGGACGTGCTGTGCGTGCTGTTCGATCGCTTGTGAGCAGGCCTGGCAAATCCCTGAATACGGACGGGTCGAAATGGCGCATTCGCTCTCATGGTCAATGAAGTGCCCGTATTGCCTGTCGGAGCGGACTCCGCAACCGATCCGGGAACCGCCGTTGCCCTGGTTCCTGACCCCGCTGCGATTCTGCATTCGCACCGTGCGCTGCGATGCCTGCCTGCACCACTACTACCATATCCGGCCCGTGGGCTGGCTGATTGGGCGCGCCAGCTTCCTTGACCTGTAGCGTGGACCCGCGGAACCGGTCTGCCGGAAGAAGGCCCTGCAGCGTGTCCAGGGCTTCGCTCAGCTTCGCTGGCTATGCGTGGGAGACGAGACCCGCACGCTCGCGCTCAGCCCGCTGCTGGGGGCCCCAGAGAGGACCTCCCCATCCTGCAATGCCACGAGGGTTAGCTTGTGCTGGTTCGCGTAGGCGAGCACCTCTGCCTGGTCGAGGAGAATGGTGCGACCGGCCTCGATCGCCAGTGCCCGAGCGCCCGATTCGACCATGGTTTGCAGGGTTCCCAGGCCGATGGTGGGGACGTCGAATCGCATGTCCTGCTGAGGCTTGGCGACTTTGACCACGGTGAATCCGCCCGCTCGACAGAGGCTCCCGGCCCGACGGATACACTGATCGGTACCTTCCACCGCCTCGACGGCCAGAACGGCCTGGTCCTTGACCGCGACGCTCTGGCCGATATCCAGACGGCCCATCTCCTTAGCCAACTGCCAGCCGAAGGCGATATCCTTCCAGAGCCATGCCGAAGGGGCCTGGCGGGTCAATTGCCCATGGCCTACCAGTAGACCGGGCGCGTAGTCCGTAGCGGGGGCAAAACGAATTCCGTCGGCTGCGAAGGTGTTGACCAGCGTGCCCAGCAGCGAGTCGTCCTTGCAGTCCTTTTGCCGCGTGAGAAAGTGCGGGATGAAAGCGCGAATGGTCTTCATGTCAGGAAGGTGGCGGATCCAGGCCCAAGGCTGAAACAACTGCATCTTGTGGAACTTGCCGGCCATCGTGGCGTCGCAGACGGCATTCCGCTTGAAGAAGCGGATCGCGGCCCCCAGCCGCCCCAACCCCACCCAGCGAAAGCCGTCGCACAGTTGCTGCAGACATGGGTCGGCGTGGTCCCAAAGGCCCAGGCAATAGGTCCGATAGCCTTGCGCGCGAAGGTGTTGGGCGACGACGATCGGATAACGTCCCCAGCCGGCCAGCAGCCCGATCCGGCGGTCGCCGCTGCCGATCCCCTTCGACCGGACTTGGCATTCATCCTGCAAACGCACTGCCCTTTTCTGAAACCAGGTGAACCTGCGAAGTCGCACGGATTCCAGCCGTCAGGACCGGCCGCCGGCTTCCGATGGTAAGCGCCATCGCCGCCGCCGTTGCCTAGGCAGCCGCGTAACGATCTGGGTCATCCTGCGATGCCTTGGGTGGTTGAGGAACGGCCGCAGCAGAGGGGGGGTCCGCGGGTCGCCCGGTCGCGAGTTGTCCCGACAGCCGATCGACGTGGGCCTGAAGGACCTTCATCTGTTTCCGCATCTCTGGCAGTTTGGCCAGCGCGGCCTGTTTGACCATCTGCTCGCGTTCCGGAGTCGCGGGGATGCCCACCAGGCGCGAACCGGATGGCACGTCGTTGATCACGCCGGCCATGGCGCCCAGCACCACATGGTCGCCGATCTTGACGTGGTCGCGCACGCCCACCTGGCCGGCCATAACGACGTAATCCCCGCTGATCGTGCTGCCGGCAATTCCGACCTGCGAGCAGAGCAGGTTGTGCTTGCCAATGCGGCAATTGTGGGCGACCATCACCTGGTTATCGATCTTGGTGCCTTCGCCGATGATGGTCGAGCCGTAGGTGCCGCGATCAATCGTGGTTCCCGCCCCGACTTCCACCTCGGCTTCGAGGACCACGTTGCCCAACTGGGCCGAGATCTGATGTCGTCCGTTCACGCAGCAATAGCCAAAGCCGTAGGCCCCCAATACCGCACCGGCATGAATCACACAACGCGGCCCGACGACGGTGTCCTCATAGAGCACCGCGTTGGGAAAGATGGTCGTACCGGCCCCGATCTTCGCGCCGGCCATGATGTGTACGCCGGAATGGATGGTGCATCCCGGCCCGATCTCCACTTCGTCGCCGATCGTCGCGTGCGGATGCACGTCGACATCCGCGCCGAGTTGCGCCGTGGGACACACCACTGCCAAGGGGCTGACGCCCACGCGGCGCGCTTTGCGCGGCGGGCGGAAATGGCCGAGGATCTTGGTGAACGCGGCATGCACGTTGGACACCAAGATAGCCGGCAGACCGGTTGGGCAATCGTGCGGGCCCACCACGGCCGAGGCCTTGGATTTGGCCAGGGATTGAACTCGCTCGGCCGCATCGATCAATGTGATCTCGCCTGGCTGGGCATCCGCCAAGGGGGCCGCCCCATGGATCACAAGATCCGCATTGCCCACCAATCGCCCGTCGACGAGTGCCGCAAGCTCGGCGAGAGTGGCTTGCATGGGTAGGAATCCTTCCCTAGAGAACCGTCCGTGTCACCCCCAGCGGCCGAAGCCGGGCAGTTCATGGATGCCGGCGTCGCCAATCGCGACGACTCCGCACGAACTTCCGCCCCAGTCGGCTGTCGTCCGATGCTTCCGGGTCGACGGAACATTCGTTGGCAACGTGGGCCCCAATCGGCAACGCACTTTAACGCAAGCGTAAGTCAAGGGCAATGGCAGATTAGGGCAAATGCGCCTTTGCTAGTCGCCCAGACTGGTTATCACCCTTGCGATCCGCAGAGTCCCGTGCCGGGGCCTCAAACAGCGGCGTCGACAGGTACCGCTCGCCGCAGCTCGCGGCGATGGTCACGATCACCTTGCCCCGATTCTCAGGCCGAGCCGCCAGCCGGGCCGCCACAGCCACGTTCGCCCCAGAGCTGATCCCTACCAGCAAACCTTCCTCCCGGGCCAACCGCCGGGCCCAATGGAAGGCCTCTTCATTGGTGGCTGTCTCGACGCCCGACAGCAGGCTCATGTCGAGATTTTTCGGGATGAAGCCCGCCCCGATCCCCTGGATCTTGTGCGGGCCGGCCTTCCCCCCGGAAATGACTGGCGAATCGGCCGGTTCCACGGCAATCGCCTGCAAGTGGGGGTTCTGCTTGCGCAGAAAACGCGTGGTCCCGGTGAGCGTGCCGCCGGTGCCCACACCGGCCACAAACAGGTCAACCTTGCCGGCCGTGTCCGCCCAGATTTCCGGGCCTGTGGTCGCCTCGTGGATCGCAGGATTGGCTGGATTCTCGAACTGCTGAGGGATCCAACTGTCGTTCGTAGCGGCAGCCAGTTCCTGGGCCCGAGCGATCGCCCCGCGCATGCCGTCCTTGGCCGGTGTGAGTTCCAAACGCGCCCCCAGGGCTTGCAGCAACGCGCGCCGTTCCACGCTCATCGACTCGGGCATGGTGAGCGTGAGCGAGTACCCCTGTGCCGCGCAGACGAAAGCCAAGGCGATGCCCGTGTTCCCGCTGGTCGGCTCGATGATCTGGGTTTCCGGGCCGATTCGCCCCTCGCGTTGGGCGGCTTCGATCATGGCCCTGCCAATGCGGTCCTTAACGCTGGACAGCGGGTTGAAGAACTCCAACTTCACATACACGGTGGCATTATCCGCAGGAATGACCCGGTTCAAACGCACCAAGGGGGTGTCGAAAGTCGTTTCCAGAACGCTGGCGTAAGTTCGAGAACGGAACGGCATGAGAGACCTCCTCCCGCCTTCTTCTGACCGGCGGGGAACAGGTTGCGTAATTGGCTTGGAATATGCCCCCGATTGCATATATTACATGTTGCGTAACGTAGATATATTACGCACTTACTAGCTATCAGTAAAGTCCCTGCTTTGCTATATCGACCGACACCTGAGAAAAGCCAAGGAAATGGAGGAAATGTCGGCTGCAAAGCATACACGGTTCCCACAGGCAGAACCTCATCAGCGGAGCGCACCTGGAGGTCGATCCCGACAATAGATTAGCTACAAGCTAATCTATACGACCGTTTCCATGAGCTCATGGCACCCCGCGCAGTCAACGGCCTGGGACGTCTCATTCCGATGCACTCCTGACGCAACGTGTCGCCGGCGGCCTACGGTGAGAAAATCATCCCCATCAGATCCCGCGTCCCCCAAGCCATGGGATTGGACAGCACCTCGCCGGCAGCGAACCCAGCGGCCATCCCTTGTTGAAGCGAGAACGTGCGAATCCGATCCAACACGGCGGCCCGCGTCGGCGGAAACTGACTGGCGTAGCAGGCGATGGCCGCCATCTTCGTCTCCAGCGTGGCGCCAATGTCGACCACCAGGGCGTCGGTATGGACCGGTGTGAGGCTCCGATGAGCGAGGAAGTAGTACAGAAAGCTCGGCACCACGTACGGCGGCCAGTGATCGAACTGATCGTCCCACTTGCTCAGTTTGGAGTAGAATACGGCCGCCTCGGTGATCAGTACTGCCTGATAGTGATCCGGAGATGCCAGCGGCGTCTTGGCGCCCAAGCCGAGCACCAAGCGCGGTTGATAGCGGCGAAAGACCTTGGCCAGTGCGACCCGCGCTTCGAACGTGTCGAACAGACGCCGGTTGGGCAGATCAAGGGTCATCCGCCGGGCGCCAAGCGTTTGAGCGGCTCGAACCGCCTCGGCCAGGCGGACTTCTGGGCCGGATGAGCCGGGAGTTGGCTCACCGTCGGTGAGATCCACAATCCCCACCGAGTGCCCCTGTTGGACCAGTCGGGCGACAATCCCTCCACAACCGATCTCCACGTCGTCGGGGTGGGCCCCGACGGCAATCACGTCCAACCGATCGTCCATCTGCATCCCTCACTTCTTCACGGCCGAGAGCACAAAAGTCGGATTGAGCGACTCGAAGCGGATCCGCTCGAGTTGGTAGTTGCCGCGTGAGATCTGCATCATCCAGATCTTCACATCCAGCCCGGCCTGGTGCAGCAGTTGATGCGTTTGGCTGAGGTTGTCGATGCTACCCATGGTGGCCACGAGGCGCCCCCCGTGCTTCAGCCGCGCCAGGGCTTCGCCCACCAGCAGGCCGATGCCCCGTCCGCTGCCGCCGACAAACACGGCGTCGGGATCGGGCAAATCGTGCCAGGCCTCTGGCGCCCGGCCCAACACGGCTACCAGGTTCTGAACACCGAAGCGCTGGGCGTTC
Organism: uncultured Planctomycetales bacterium; assembly: GCA_937889015.1. Taxonomy (GTDB): domain Bacteria; phylum Planctomycetota; class Planctomycetia; order Pirellulales; family Thermoguttaceae; genus CALARR01. The sequence goes on from CALARR010000193.1 coordinate 14,277, forward strand.
TCCCGGATCAATTGATGGTCGTCGGGGTCCATCTCAATGGCATAGACTCTGCCCGACGCGGCAATTTGGGCCGCCTCGATGGCCACCGAGCCACTGCCGGCACCGATATCCCAGACCAGGCTGGAGGGCCCCAGGTCCATTTCCGCCAGGGTCAGACTGCGAATCTCACAGGGCGTGAGCAGGCCCCGCTTGGGCTTGGTCTGCAAGAAGGCCTCGTCCCAGTTGCCGAACAGGCGACGGCCAATCTGCTCGCTGGGCCGGTCGGGCACATGCGGCTTACGGACGAGGATCATGACATTCAAAAGCGAGAACTCCTGGCCGACGATTTCTGCCAGTTCGCCCTGCGTGACCCGCTCGTCCGGCGAGCCGAGATTCTCGCACACGTAGGCCGAAAAGTAGTCTAGCCTGCGATCCAACAGGGTCCGCGCGACGACCGACGGCGTGTAGGTCTCGCTGGTGAACAACCCCACCTTCTCCGCCCCTCGGATTTGCTCCACGACCCGATCCAGCCCGTGGTGCGCCAGATTCGTCAGAAAGGCCTCTTCCCAACTCTCCTTCACACGAGCGAAGGCCAACTGCATGCTGCTGACGTGGGGAATGACCTCGAACCGGTCCTTGCCCAGGTGAGCACACAAATAACGCGCCACCCCATAGAACAGGGGATCGCCCGAAGCCAACACCACGATCCGCTGTTGGGGCGACTGGTCGATGCGTCGCAGGGCTTCGTCCAACTGCCGACTGACCGCGAGCCGTTGTTCGCCGTGCTGCGGAACCAGCGCCAGGGCTTGCTCTTCGCCAATCAGCAACTCGGCATGCTCCAGCAGGGAACGCGCCAGACTGGTCAGACCGCTGGGACCATCTTCGCCGATTCCGATAACGTGTACTTTGGGGGTGTCGGCCAAGGTTGCAGCCTCCGGGAGGTCAAGGGCCAAGCGTGACTGAAGTCCATGACGAGCAATCGCGAGGGAAGGCCCATCACGCGTCGATTGTAAGGCCCACCGCCCCTGCGCGGCAACTGGGGTTACGTCCCGTGGTGAATGATCGAGCCGGTCCCGGCCCCCTCAACCCCCGTAGAACGCCATCCCGGCGAAGCTGACGCAGGCGGTGCCGTCGGGTTCCGTAGCCTGACCGTAGCGCACCAAATGCCCCTGGGCCGGCGCGACGGCCTGCAGCAACAGGTAGCCCGGCGCCAGGCCGCAGATCCGATTGCAGTCGCCTTGCAGGGCCACCTGCTGATAGAAGGCATTGGCGTCGCAATGAGCAGCGTGCGACAAGAGGCGGTGATCGTCCCGGGCCAACTTGTCCAGGCCTGCGGGGTCGAGCAGGTCGTCATCTCCGAACTCCTGCCCGACGTGCGCCAGATCGGCGGCGCCCAAGTAACAGATCCGGCCGGGATACTCGGCAGCCGTGTCGCGCAGGGCGGTCAGAAAGGCCTGGATCTCCGGCGAGTCGTCCGGCATAGTCGCCTGATCCATGAACTCCCGCAAGGAATTGACCAGAATCGGCACCATGCGGAACTCGCGCTGCGGTCCCAGCACGTGCCGCAGCAACAAGGCCTGGAACTCGATCGAGTGCTCGACACGTTGCACCAGCTCGTCGTCAAACAGATCGACCATCCGGCCTGCCAGACTGCTCTGCACGTGCCGGGCCAGGATTTCGATGTAGCGTTGGTCGGTTTCTACCTGCCCCAGGGGAGTCGCAAAATGTTTGCGTGAGACCGAGAACCACTGCCGCATGGGCCGATGGGCGGTGCCGAAGATGACATACAGATCGGCATCGCTTTGAGCGGCGATCCGCCGGTAGATGTCTGCATACACGGCTTCGCCACGGTAGAGGTCGATGTGGGGACAGAGGGCCCCCACCAGCCGGCCCGGCGGATTCCGGACCTGGTCCCGTGGTTGCGACGGATCGGGCGTGGCGTCAGCAGCGCGCGATGCAAACATCGCGGCCAGTTGCTCAGCCAGTTCGACCGGATCCTCGGCATAGGAAGAGCCGGCGTACAGGGCCGGCCGAACTGGAGACTGCAAGTAGGCATCGAGAATCCGCCGGCGACACTGCTGGAAACGAGGGCCGTGCAAGAGACAGGCCGCATCGAGCTTCTCGATCAGTGCCTGAATCTCCTCCAATTGGACGCGAACCCCGACTTCCTCGCGGAAGGCCGCCTGCAGCTCCGGCACCGTTCGCCGGCCATCCATGAGCAGCACCAGCAAGGCAGCGCCGTCAGGCAGCGTCATCGACTGCCCAAGCCCCTCCGGGTCGCGCAGTACATACAGCCCTTCGTTCGCCGCGTCGGCCGGAAGCATCTCCACCCGGCGCAGCTTGGGTCGCAACTGGCTCATGCCCCTATTCTAGCGGAAGAAATCTGCCAGCCGCTCGTAATTCTTGTTGTTCAACAGGTTTTCGTTGTAGGGCAAATGACCGCCGGCCTGGTCGTGAATGTCACGGTCGAGGTAGTACTCGTTGTGCGGTTTGAAACCGGGGATGGTCAACACATTGACAAGAACGTCCAGTCCTCGATGGCCGGTGCCCGGCGGAATGTAGACAAACATGCCCGGATGCAGCGCATGACGATCATAGCGGTGCAAATCCGGCAGATCGGGAAAGACCGTCAGGGAGGCCTCGCGGCCCCATGTGTTGAGCTGGTAGGCCTGCGGATCAAGCACCAGATACATCTCCCGTTGGGGAATACCGCCGCTGGCGCCGACTCCCTGGGGCGGGTGAAAATGGGTGGGCGAGGTCTCCTTGGGGATGTTGACCACATGACTGTTGACCCAATTCAGCCCATCCAGGGACTCTTCGGCGACTGGGTAGAACCAGGTCAAGGGCAGACGCCGGAAGGGGTCGAAATCGGGATTGCACCCGCCCGCTGTGTCGGCCAGATAACGCAGACGCCGCGCGATGGAGACGTGGTTGCTCCGACGATGGACGTTCTCCATGGCCAGGCAACGAAACTGGCCGCAAACCCGGACCTGCTGGTCGGCGCAAGCCACGATTTGATCGCCCGCGATCAGCGGTTCGAACGAATCGACCTGCTTGGTCGAATGGCCCTGATGCCGGCAGGCGGTGAACAGTTCGTTCAGCGATCCAAGGACTTGGTCGTCGCCAGACCAGGGACGGACCACGTGGTCCAGACGCCACAGCTCGCCGGCATAGTCGCCCACGAAGACCCCGCGTTGCCAGCGGCTGAGAATGGCCCGGACGGGCAATAGAGCCGCCGGCGTTAACGAAGCGCAGCCCAATCGCACCCTCTCAAGCAAGTCGGCAAACACCGGATCGAGCGGATCGGGCCGATAGTCGCTGGGCAGCGGGTGGCCATCGCCTTCCTGCGTGCGATAGCCGCGAGGCAGGAACACCTGCCCCTCACCTTCGTAGATCCAGAAGACCCGCATGCCGCCGTGCGTGCTACGCAGCAACGTCTCGGAATCGACGTCGACCAGGCTCAGCTTGAGTCCCGGATTGTCGAGTTCGAACAACTCGCGCAGCCCAGCGAAGGCCTCCCGGTCGCGGAGGTCGCAGAGTCGTACTTGTCCCACGGGCCGAGTCTCCTGGCCACTCAGATCTTGATTTCAGGCACGGTGAACGGCTCGCGGTAGAAGCCTTTGACGAGCTTGTTGGCTTCGGCGTGGTCCTTGAAACACTCGTTTTGGGGATCGCATTGCAGCCAAGGCCCCAGGATCGTCTCGCCCGGATCGATTTCGTGGGCCTTGAGATGCTCTTGATAGCGGTCGACCATTTCCTGGAAGGGGGCCAGGTTGCCGATCTGGTTGCGGACCTCGGCCAGCGAAGCGCGTTGGCCAAGGCGGTAGGAGATGTTGCCGGCGTGGCAGATGTTGGTGGAGAGATGCCCTTCGAGCACGTCGGCGTTGAGGTCTTCGCGCTTGCCGCTGCGCAGCGCGCGGACAAAGTTTTCGAAGTGCTCTTCCTTGCCGGCGAACCTCTTGATTTCCTTCCCCTCGTTGTCGAAGACGCGGCCGGCGTGCATCATGGCATAGCCGCCCTCGCACTGCACGCAGGTGTCGGTGCGCGCACCGCGGAAGTGGGGCGATTCCTTGCTCTCCTTGGCGGCCCGAAGATTGTGCACTTCGTACAGGATGGGGGCTGAGGGGAAGTCGTAGTAGATCAACTGCGTGTTGGGCACCTCGCCCGCATCGTTGAACACGAACCGGCCGCCCAGGCTCATCACGCGTCGCGGCAGGCTTGTCTCACCCAGCAGCCAGCGCGCTACATCCACTTCGTGCACGCCCTGGTTGCAGGATTCGCCATCGCCCATGTTCCAGGTGAAGCTGCAATCGTACTGAAGGCGGTCGCGGTAGATGGGTTCCTTGCGCGCCGGGCCGCACCACAGGTCATAGTCCAGGGTTTCAGGAATCGGGAGGGGTTCGGTCCGCTTGCCAATCGAGGTCCGCGCCTTGTTGGCAAAGCAGACGATGTATTGGATCTTGCCCAATTGGCCCGAGCGCAGGAAGGGGATCATCTGTTGATCGGTCTCGCGCGAGCGGGCCTGCATGCCGACTTGCACCAACCGATCGTATTTGCGCGCGGCGTTGACCATCTGCCGCCCTTCCCAAATGAAATGGGCCAGCGGTTTCTCCACATAGACGTTGCGGCCTGTCTGACAGGCCCAGATCGTCGGCAGCGAGTGCCAGTACTGCATCGTGGCCACCGAGACCACGTCAAAGTCCTTGCGATCCATGAGGCGGCGCACATCGACAACGGTTTCCGGCCGTGTGCCGAACTTCTTCTCGATGCCGGCGGCCGTCTTCTCCACGCGCTCGCGATCGGGATCGCAGACCACGGCGATACGGCATCCCGGCTGGCTGCCGAACTTGCCGATGTGCACCGCGCCGCGAACTCCACAGCCGACCACGGCGAACCGGATCTCGTCGTTGGCCCCCAGCACACGCCGCGAGGCAAGCATGGGCACGCCCACGCTGACAGCCGCCGCACGGCTCACGAATTGTCGCCGACTGATGACCATCGTTCTTCTCCCGGGAAAACAAGCGCGATTGGGTTTACCGAGGCCGGATGTGCGTGCTAATATGACCGGAGCGGGGCGCGAATCCAAGGGTGTTTTGCGCAATGATGGGGTGATTTGCGCCCCACCAGAGGAACCGGCAGAAGACCATTCCCGACCGAGGGCCGGATGCGATCCAAACCGCCTGTACGACACGTGGCCCTGGCCTATCCGGTGGCGGTGCCCTGGATGGCCATGTTCGTGCGCGGGGTGAACGACTACGCCGAACGCCAGGGGGGCTGGTCGCTGGTCACCAGTCCGCCCTCGCTGAGTTGGGCCGGCGAACAGGCCTTGACCCTGGAGAATCTTCGTGGCTGGACCGGCGATGGCGTGATCGCCGCCATCGCTTCGCGCGAAGAGGCCCGCGCGGCCAAACGGCTGGGCAAGCCCCTGGTCAACATGGCGGCCTCCCAGCGCGAGTCGGGATTTCCGCGAGTCATGCCCGACCACCAACGCATGGGCCGGCTGGCAGCCGAGCACCTCCTGGAACGAGGGCTGCGGCGTCTGGCCTTCTATGGAATCGAGGGGTTGTGGTTCTCGCAGCAACGCTGCGAGGGTTTCAGGCGTCGGGCACAGCAGGCCGACGTGCCCTGCGCCGCGCTGGAAGTGCCGATGAGTGCGAACCCGCATGAGACTTGGCCGCAACGCACCGGCCGCCTCACGCAGTGGTTGCAGGGACTCTGTCCGCCGCTGGGCCTGGCGGCGGTGCAAGACTATCGCGCACGCGCGGTGATGGATGAATGCCGGCGCATCGGCCTGGAAATCCCGCACGATGTGGCCGTGATCGGCATGGACGACGACCCGACGATCTGTGAGTTCAGCCGGCCGACGCTGAGCAGCGTTTCGCGCGGCTCCTGGCAGTTGGGCTATGAAACGGCCGCACTCCTGGATCGACTGATGAATGGTCAGTCGCCGCCTCAACAGGACCTCCTCGTCACCCCCGACGGAGTTGCGGCCCGACAATCGACCGACACCGTGGCCGTCGAGGATCGACACGTAGCCGCGGCCGTGCATTTCGTCCACGATCACTCCGCAGAACCGTTCGACGTGCAGCGCGTGGTGCGCGCCACGGCCATCTCGCGGCGGCAATTGGAGGTCCGGTTCCGCCGTGTGCTGGGCTGCACGCTCTACGACTACATCTGCCGCCAGCGAACCCAACGTGCCCAGCAACTGCTGTCTAACCCCCAACGGATCAAACTTCAGGCAGTCGCCAAGAACTGCGGTTTCTCCGGGCCGGAACAAATGCGTCAGGTGTTCCGCCGTCTGACAGGCCTCACGCCGCAGGCGTATCGCCAGGCCGAATTGGCGAAGCAACACTGACGAGTTTCTCTTACGGAACCCCCTGTGGGCTGACCAACGCAGCGCGTGATGCCCAGGCTCACTCGCGATACGCAAGGTCCTGCCGTACAAGGGAGCGCAGATCCGCTGTGCGGCACGCGCCAGCCTTCTTCGCGGCGTTCGGCACGCCCCCCTACTACGACATCTTGTCGCACCCAGAACAACGCGCGCTGGATATCACGCCTGCGACGCACCCTCGCCTGCCTAACGCCGTAGCACCGCACGGAGTGGGTGATTAAGATGAGGGTAACCTTACGCGACAGTCAACGTTTCTCGCGGACGGGATGCGGATGGGATGCTGCCTGGGAGTCAAGAATCCAGGCTGTTGGGGTCGCGGGCCAGGCTTTGACGACACAGACCTTAACCGAAGCACCTGGAGCCTTTCCGCAGCAAGGAGCCTGCGCGACGAACTTCCTCATCAACAAATCCACCTCTGACCGGTCGATCGCCGCAGGCATGGATCACGACCGAAGGTCTTCGAGATGACCGCCATTCTGGGGATTTCGGCCTTCTATCACGACAGTGCCGCAGCGCTGGTCGTGGATGGTCGGATCGTGGCGGCGGCCCAGGAAGAACGCTTCACGCGTCGCAAGCACGACGCATCGTTTCCCGCCAACGCGGTGGCCTATTGCCTGGCCGCGGCCAAGATGCAGGCGCAAGATCTGCAGTACGTGGTGTTCTATGAGAAGCCCTTGGTGAAGTTCGAACGGTTGCTGGAGACCTATTTGGCCTTTGCCCCGCGGGGATTCTCCAGTTTTCGTGCGGCGATTCCGGCCTGGGTGAAGGACAAACTGCACCTGCGGCGGTTGTTTCGCCAGGCAATTCCCGGCAACTGGCGGCTGCTGTTCACGGATCACCACGAAAGCCACGCGGCGAGCGCGTTCTTTCCCAGTCCCTTTGCGGAGGCCGCGATCCTCACGATCGATGGCGTGGGCGAGTGGAGCACCGCCGCTTACGGCTGCGGCCGCGACAACCGAATTGAACTCTTGCGGCACCTGCCCTTTCCCCATTCGCTGGGCCTGCTGTATTCGGCGTTCACCTTCTACTGCGGTTTCAAGGTCAACAGTGGCGAGTACAAGTTGATGGGACTGGCCCCTTATGGCCAACCGATCTATCGCGACCGTATCCTCGACGAGTTGGTGGACCTCCGTCCGGATGGCAGTCTGTGGCTGAACATGGATTACTTCAACTACTGCCAGGGACTGACAATGACCAGCGAGCGATTTCACCGCCTGTTTGGCGGTCCTCCTCGCCAACCAGAGTCGCCGCTCCTGCAACGGCACATGGACCTGGCGGCCAGTATTCAGGCTGTGACCGAAGACGCAGTGCTGGGGATGGCCCGTCACGTGCACGCCGAAACGGGCCAGAGACACCTGGTGTTGGCGGGCGGCGTGGCCTTGAATTGCGTGGCCAATGGACGAGTCTTGCGCGAAGGACCGTTCGCCGGAATTTGGGTTCAGCCGGCGGCGGGCGACGCAGGCGGCGCCCTGGGCGCCGCGCTGTTCGTATGGCACCAATTGCTGGAGCGGCCGCGGTCGGTCACGGGGCAAGACCGACAACAGGGGAGTTTTCTCGGACCACAGTATTCGACCGCCCAGATCGCCACGTTCTTGGAGAGCGCCGGCGCGGCCTTCGAACACCTGCCCGAAGAGGCGGAGTTGCTCAGACGCGTTTGCCGGCTGTTGGAGGCGGGCAAAGTGGTGGGCTGGTTCCAGGGGCGGATGGAGTTCGGACCCCGTGCCTTGGGCGCTCGAAGCATCCTGGCCGATGCGCGCTCGCCGAGCATGCAGGCCAACCTGAACTTGAAGATCAAGTTCCGCGAGAGTTTCCGCCCCTTTGCCCCGAGCGTGTTGCGCGAAGAGGCGGCGAACTGGTTCGAAATCCGCGCCGACCAGGAGAGCCCCTACATGCTGATGGTCGCGCCGGTGCAGGCGCGCCACCGCCTGCCAATCCCGCCCGAACAGGAGCAGACGCTGCGCGGCGACCCCGACCTGCGAAAACGCGTCAGCGTGGCGCGATCGCGGATTCCGGCCGTGACGCACGTGGACTGCAGCGCGCGCCTGCACACGGTCGACCCGGAGCGCAACCCGCGTTTTCATCGGCTCTTGACGCACTTCCACGAGGCGACCGGCTGTCCGCTGCTGGTGAACACGAGTTTCAACGTGCGCGGCGAGCCGATGGTCTGCAGCCCGGAGGACGCCTACCGCTGCTTTCGGGCCACCGAGATGGACGCGCTGGTCCTGGAGGACTGCGTGCTGACCAAGGGGGGCGGCAGACAGGTCCTGGACATCACGGCCAGGGAACGGCACTTAGCGCAGTTTCAATTGGACTAGGAGCGGGCAATGCGTTGGTCCGAGATCGACTTTCAGCCGTCGCCGCGGAAGTTGCGGCAGTTCGCCGGCCTCTGTGTGGTCGGATTGGCTGCGTTGGGAATATGGCGTGCGTGGGCACTGGGAGAGGCCATCTGGGGCGGGGCGCTGCTGGTCGCGGCGTTGGTCGTGGGCCTGCTGGGCCTGTGGCGTCCCCTGGCGATGCAGCCGGTGTTCGTCAGCGCCCTGGTCCTGGCGTTTCCGATTGGGTGGACCGTGTCCATGATTCTGCTGGCGGGGATATTTGTGGGGCTCTTCCTGCCGCTGGGATGGCTGCAGCGGTGCCTGGGACGCGACACGCTGCTGCTGAGACAACAACGCAACAAGACAACCAGTTATTGGCAACCGAAGACATTGCCGACAGACCGCAAACGGTACCTGCGGCCATTTTGAGTGCGGAAAGGCGATTGGAAGCCTGCCATCGTGAGCGAAGCCGAGAATCCGCCGATCCGAGATCCTGGGATGCTCCGTGGCAGACTCACAACAAGCGGATACGATTGCGAATCGCCACTGGACAAGCGAGGCTCTTTATGACCGAGCAATTGGAGAGTGGAAACGAACGGACGTTCGAAGAGTTGGCGGCCGCCGAGCCCGAAGTGGGCTTGCTGCGCGAGTTCTGGATGTTCCTGCGTGACAACAAGAAATGGTGGTTGCTGCCGATCATCCTGGTCTTGCTGGCGATGGGCGCGCTGCTGTTGTTCTCGGGATCGGCCGCCGCTCCCTTCATTTACACCCTGTTCTGATGGCCGCCATGAAGAAGCAACGCTTGCGGAAGATTGCGCTGCGACTCCTGCTGCTGACGCTCGGTGTCCTGGCCGGAATGGCCTTGGCCGAGATGGCCTTGCGGATCTTGGGATTGCCCGAAATCCATCGGCCGCCGACGCGGCCAGATCAGTTCACTTTCGTCCAGATGAACCGGCGCTATCTGACGTACACCAACCTGCGCGACGAGAGTTTTCGCTTCACCTACGACAGCGACCCGCGGGGCTATTTCGGACCGGACTGCTCGGTCGAGCACACCACGAATTCACGGGGCTTCCGCGGCCAGTTGCTGACTTCATTGCCCAAGCGGGCGGGCGACTTCCGCATCGTGTTCCTGGGCGATTCGTTTACCTTCGGGGAAGGCGTTCACGACGCCGACACGTACGCGCAAAAGACGCAAGAGATCCTGAACGCCAAGGAAACGGCGAGCGCGCGGCACGTTGAGTGCTACAACCTCGGCGTGGGCGGTTACAACGTGGGCAACTGCGAACTCGTGCTGAGGCAGTACGTCGCCTACAGAGGCTGCGACTGCGTCATCCTGAAACTGGACATCAGCGACATGGAACCGCCGCTGTTCGTGTACGAGCAAGACGGCGACAAAGTGCATTTCAAACAGTCCCCGCGCTGGTTCCAGTACGAAGGCAGCGCGTTTATCGAGGAGCCGCCGGAGGGCGGGATCCAGCATCTGCACACCGTCCAATTGGTATGGAAGGCCATCAACACCTGGCGGCGGAATCGGGCCTTCCTGGACTACTACCGAAACCTCCCCCACACCGAAGACTGGCAGAAGGGATTGGCTGCCCTGGAATCCATCGGCCAGCACTGCCGCGACCGCGAGGTGCCACTCTACGTCTTGCTGTTTCCACTGCCGCCGTCCAACTATGCGCACTATCCCCTGCAGGCGGAGCGCGCGGTGCTGAAGGCGGCGGCCGCCAAACAGGGAACGGTCATCGATCTCCTGCCGTTGTTGGCCCAATGGGATCCGCGTGACACGTGGGTCCACCCCACGGACTACCATCCCAACGAGAAGATCCACGCCCTGGCGGCCGAACAGATCGCCGAGGCAATCCTGCGCGACGGAATTCTCCAGAAGCCCCAGTAGCCGCCCGAACGGGTCGCCGCATTCTCCGGAACAGGGTCCAATCCCGCCCCGGAATCGCCGCTCTTCGAGCATGTCCAACGGCCGCCAACGCGGCGATGCACGCGGATCAGCCGGACCGGGCAATCAGCCCCAGGTCCAATCCCACGACCCAGACCATCAGCGCCAGGATCAAGAACAATCCCAGGTAGCTGAGAATCAATTGCAGGTTCTCGTTGGCCGGTTTGCCGCGGATGCCTTCGTAGGCCAAAAAGACCATGTGCCCGCCGTCGAGAATGGGGATCGGCAGAAAATTGATCACGGCCAAATTGGCGCTGATCAACGTCAGGAACAGCAGCAGACGCGGCAGTCCGGCCCGTGCCGAGTAACTGGCCTCGCGCAGGATGCCGAGCGGCCCGCTGAACTCCCGCGGCGATATCTGCCGCGAACCGACTTTACGCAGGACGTCGTAGACGAGGGTCGTGGCGTCGGCCGTTTCGCGGAACCCCAGACGCAGGGCCTCGCGCATTCCGTGCGCCTTCTGAATGAACGTGTCCGGCTGGAGAAAGAAACCGCGGTCGGGATTGTACCAAGTGGGCACCGGCTGAGCCTGCAACTGCACCGCGCGCTTGCCCTCCAATTCCAGCTCGATCTGGCTGCCGGGAATGGCGTTTTGCAGGATGTGGAAGAAGTAGGGCCAATTGCGGGTCTTTTCGCTAATGGGGATCCGTACCTTCTCGAACATCTCGGCGGGCATCTTGGATTCCGCCGAGCGGTCGGGCGGGATGATCGTGGCCTGCACGACAACGTCCCCTTTGCGCAGCCCGGCCTTCGCGCCAGGGCTGTCCGGCTCCACGGAGTTGACGCGGTTCAGAACGCGATAGGCGATGCCCAGACTGGGCACCGATACCGGCGCGCCGGGCGCGGACGGGGCCTCAATCCAGTCAACCTTGCGAAGAACGACGGGAATCTCGATCGGGTCTTTTACGCCCCTTCGCGAAACGGCGATCGTGACCGTATCGCCGGCCGGAGGGAGCCGCGCCGGGATGCTCAGCGGGTCGCCCGGCATTTCGCCATCGATGCGGTGGATCATGTCGCCGGGCATCAGGCCCGCCTTCTCGGCGGGAGAACCAGATTGCACGGCGGCAATATCGCCCATTTCCATGACGACTCCCAGATCCATCATGGGACGCGGCGCGACGGTGACGGCCAACTCCTCGGCCGCAACGGCCGGCTCCTTGCCCTTGGCCGACTTGGCAGGCCGCCGCACCGTGAGCCGCAAAGGCTCGGCCGGGGCGAGGGCTTGGGCGGCCCGAAACTCGCCGGCCGTGTTCACCGCCCGACCGTTGACCGCCTCGATCCGGTCGCCCGGTTGCAGCGGCGGCTGGGCGTTCACTGCCGGTGAGTTGGGATACCAGGCCAACTCCTCGTGCAAACGGGTCGTTTCCGGATAGCGGACGCCGATGGTCGGCATGTTGCCTGTCACATCGGGCACGACCGTAACCTGGAACGGCTCGGACACGCCCGGCCGCCGCACGGACAACGTCACCCCGTTGGCCAGGTTGTCCCCCAGCGAAATACCCGTGCGCAACTCGCGAAACAGTTCGATCGGACGGCCCTCGATGGCCAGGATCTCATCTCCGTTGCGGAGATGGCAGCGCCAGGCGCCGCTGCCGGGCACGATCTCGCCGATCCGGGCGGGAATCTGCTCGACTCCCAGCCAATAGGCCGCCACCGCCGCGATCAAGGCAAAGACCAGATTCATGGCCACACCGGCCGAGATGATGGCCATCCGCGCCGGAACGCTCTTAGCCAGATAGCTCCGCGGATTGTAGAGCGCCTCCTGGGCGTGCTCGGGATCGCTTTCCGGCGATTGCTGCGCAGAGGGCTGGCCGGAATCGGTGGGCGTTTCGCCGCCAACGGTCTCGGCCTTGGCCCGTTCCAGTTCCTCGCGGAGCTTGGCCGGATTGTCTTCCTGCCCCAGCATCTTCACGTAGCCGCCCAAGGGCAGAATGCCGACCCCGTACTCGGTCTCGCCCCACCGAAAGCGGGCCAGTTTCAGACCGCCGATGTCGAAGCCCAGGTAGAACTTCTCGCATTTCACCCCGCAGGCCTTGGCCACCAGGAAATGGCCCAACTCGTGGACGAAGATCACGACCCCCAGGGCCAGGATCGCCAGCAGCAAATACCAGCCTTGATCGAGATAGGACCATAGTCCGCTAGCGGACGCGATTAGGTGCAGACCCAACGGGAAACCTCCTGACGTGCCCAACGATCCTGCTGGAGCACCTGCTCCAGGGTCGGATTGGGATCAAAGTTGTGATGACCAAGGACGCTGCGGCAGGTGGGCACGATCTCGTGGAAGCCCAACTCGCCGGCCAAAAAGGCTGCCACCGCAGCCTCGTTGGCCCCGTTGAGCACCGCTCCGGCCGTGCCGCCGGCGCGCGCTACCTCCAGCCCCAGTTCCAGGGCGCCAAAGCGTTCGAAATCGGGCGGTTCGAAGTCCAGACGCATGCTCCGCGTCCAGTCCATCTTCGCCGCCACGCTGACCGTGCGCTGCGGCCAGTGCAGCGCGTAGTGAATCGGCAATTTCATGTCCGGTGGGCTAAGCTGGGCAACCACCGAGCCATCCACGTATTCTACCAGGGAATGCACGACCGATTGAGGGTGGATGACCACTCCGATCTGCTCCGGCCGCAGGTCGAAGAGCCAACGGGCCTCGATCATCTCCAGGGCCTTGTTCATCAAAGTGGCCGAATCGATGGTGATCTTCGGTCCCATGTTCCAGGTGGGGTGCGACAAGGCCTCGCGCACCGTGACCTGCGACAACTGCTCCAGACTCATCGTCCGGAAGGGACCGCCGCTGGCGGTCAACACCACGCGCCGCACCTCCTCGGCCCGGCCCGCCTGCAGCGCCTGATACACAGCGCTATGCTCGCTGTCGACGGGCAAGATCTTGGCAGCGCGCTGCTTGGCCAATCGCATGACCAGAGGGCCGGCAACCACCAGGGCCTCCTTGTTCGCCAAGGCGACCGTCTTCCCGGCCTCCAATGCGGCCCAAGTGCCGTGCAATCCGGCACTTCCGACGATGGCCGCCAGAACCACGTCGGTCTCCTCCGCGGTTGCGATGGCAGCCACCGCCTCCGGCCCAACCAGCAGTTCCACTCCCCTGGGCAAATCGGACCAATCAGTCCGCTGAGCGGCAGCCGCGTCGGTCACCACGATCCTGTCGGGCCGATGCTGCCGCACCTGCTCTTTGAGCAGCGCGGTGTTGGCGTGCGCCGTGAGGCCCACAGCCCGAAGCCGACCGCCTGATCCGGCAATCACCTCCAAGGTGCTCCGGCCGATACTCCCGGTGGAGCCCAAGACGGCCACATTCCTTGCTCGCTCGCACATGCGATGGCCCGAACCGCCGAAGAAAACGCAACTTGTACCTACGTCACGACTTCCGCGCGAGGTCCTATTGTAGAGGGCCACTAGCGGTTCCACAACCCGGATTCGAGTGCGCCACCTGTATCGCAAGTCGGCCCCAACGCAACCTGCCGTGTTTCGGACCTACGCGCAGTGCCGGCCGTGCGGCCACGCTGCCCACGAACAAAAAAACGGCCCGACCAGGCATCAAGCCTGATCGGGCCGCGTTATGCAATTGGTAGTGACGCTCGAGCCTAAAGGCCGCGAGCAGACCGGCTCCACACTCTTGGTTGCATCCCAGACGTGAGATCTGGGACGTCTGAATCTTCCTTAGAAAGGAGGTGATCCAGCCGCAGGTTCCCCTACGGCTACCTTGTTA
>CALARR010000194.1 GCA_937889015.1 uncultured Planctomycetales bacterium
TTCTGGGATCGGTTCTTAGTGAAGCCGCTCCAACAGACGAACCAGGCCAAGGGACAGCCCGAAGAACACGGTTACAGCGCACAAATAGAGAACTTCCATTGCACCCTTTCCTCCGCCTCAACAAGCCTCGACGAAGTATAGGCAGGTGAGGCGTAAAGATGCTGTCAAAACGGATGGCCGGGAGGTCAAGAAAACATCAAGACGGTCGCGTTGCAGTCGGGGGCAGCCGCCGAGACGGGCCGGGAATGGGGGCCGGGGCCGGAGGAGGTTTGCGGACGATGGAGCCGCTCGTCGCGGAGGGTCGTATTGACTCAACCATTCGGGCCGCCCCCCCCCGGTGGGCTCGACGCAGCCGATCTTGCCCTGCCGAGGCGTGGCCATGTATCATGATGAGCCCACAGGGCTGCTTGGCTCACCTTTTCGATGCTGGCGGAGCCAATGATCGCCACTGCGTCCGGATTCCAGCCGTACCGGTGGAATCCCGGGCGGCGGCGGAACGGTCATTGGCAATGCGGACCTCAATCCTGGAATGGATCGCCCATGAACGGCCGAACGGACGCAATTCGTTGGACATGGATCGGCTTGGTTCTCGTGCTCAGCGGTGCTGCGTGGTCCTGGGCCGAGGAAGGGGGTTCACCCTCCCCTGCAGCCGCCAGCGGCGTTGGCCAAGGCAGCGCGGCGTCCCAGACGAGCCCGTTGTTTGACGGTGCGCTTTCGTGGAGCGATCGGTACTTCTTCCACCAGTGGAGGATCCAACGGCACGTCAAGACCGAGCAGTGCCGCTTGCTGGATGGAAACGGAAAGCGTCACGCCTTGGGCACATTTGAAGAGTGTCGCGCCAAGCTCGAAGGGATCAAGCGCGATCAGAAGCTGGCGCCGATGCGCGGCAAGGCAGTCGTGTTGCTGCACGGTCTTGGGGCGCCCTGCTGGTCGATGTCGCTGCTGGGCCGCCATTTGCAGAAGCACGCGGGCTACGAAGCGTTTGCCGTCGACTACGCCAGCACGCGCACGAGCGTCGACGACCACGCCTGGAGTCTTGCGAATGTGATCCAGAGCCTGGAGGGCATCGAGGAAATCAACCTGGTGGGCCATAGCCTGGGCAATATCGTCATCCGGCGTTACCTGGCCGGCGACACGACGCCGCCTCGCGCGTGGCAGCCGGACTGCCGCATCGGGAGGATCGTGATGATCGCCCCGCCCAACCACGGATCGAGCACCGCCACGTATCTGTCCGACAATTCTCTGTTCAAGGCGGTGTTCGGCAAGTCGGGCCGGCAACTGGGAGTCGATTGGGCCGATCTGGAACGCCGCCTGGCTACTCCGGACGTCGAGTTCGGCATCATCGCCGGTGGATTCAGCAACCAACACGGCTTCGATCTGTTCATGTCCGGGGACGACGATGGTCGGATCAGTGTGGAGACCACGCGTCTGGCCGGAGCCACCGACTTCGTGGTGGTGCCGGCGTTGCACGAACTGATTGCCAACGACGCGCGGGTCTTCGAGCTCACGCTCCGCTTCCTGACCGCCGGGTACTTCATCTCCGCCGAGCAGCGGCGCAGCATCCCGCGGGACCCGCTGGCCCAACGGGCCGAGAATCTCGAATCCGCACCGCCCAGCCAGCGACGTTGAATCGTCGCCACCCACCCCAGCGGGCGGGATCTAGGCGGGCCGTAACAGGGCCCGACGCGACAGGTGGCGAGGGTGTCCTTACCGGTTAGGAGGCCTCCTGTGCCCCAGTAAGGCCTTTTCCGGAAGAATTCGCGTCATTTTCGGTCACCACCCGACTATACTGAGAGTGTTGCCTTATCGCCAAAGCGGTACCGCGATCGGGGGGTACGCTGGCGATTTGTCGCCCTGTGTCCGCAATCTTGCTGACGTGAAGACAGCCGCGTGACGGCGGTTTGCAGGCCGGCCAGGTGCACCACGTTGCGGAGGACGTGCCGTCTGGATCCCGTCCGCCCGAGGCGAACCGGGCCGGTTCCGCCGCAGGCGACCCGCCATTTCGCGTCGAGCGATCTCACACCGGAGACAACATGTCCATATCTTATTCCACTGGATGCGAACAGCGTACCACGGTCAAGGGTACTTCGCTTCGTTTCCATGACGTCGGCATGGGGCCGCCGATCGTGTTGCTCCACGGACTGTTCGGCAGCCCCTCCAACTGGCAGCCGATCATGAGCAGTCTCGCCGATCGCTACCGGTTCCTGGCCTTGCAGCTTCCCATCGAACCAGGCCCGGATCGCCGGCACGAGACGTTCGAGTCGCTGAGCCAACTGACGGACCACGTCGTGGCTTTCTTTGACGAACTGGGACTTGACCGGGCGGTATTGTGCGGCAATTCACTGGGCGGCCAGGTGTCGCTCGACTTCTGCCTGCGCCACCGCGAGCGCGTGGAACGACTCGTTCTCAGCGGCAGCGCCGGGTTGTTCGAACGCAACTTGAGCGGACGTATCCCCCGGGTTCGCCGCGATTTCGTCCGCGAGCAGGCCTGCAAGATCTTCTACGACAGCGTACACGTCAGCGATGATTTGGTGGAGGACGTGTACACCATGTTGAGCGATCGCGACTACCGCCGCTTCCTGCTCCGGGTGGCCAAAGCCACTCGCGATCGTTACATGCTGGAGGAGCTGCCGCAGATCCAGGTCCCGACGCTCATCGTGTGGGGCAGCGACGACTCGATCACCCCGCCGTTCGTCGCCGAACAGTTCCGCAGCCACATCCGGAACGCCGAGCTGACTTTCATCGATCGCTGCGGACACGCGCCTCCCATCGAGCAGCCAGAGCTGTTCGCGCGGCGGCTGGATGCCTTCCTCGAGGACATGACGTCGGATCGGGCCGGCGCACCGCGAAAGCCACGGTGACGGAAAGCCGCGCATGGCCCACGAATCGTTCTATCGGCGCCGTGGCGCGGCGATTCTGACGGTAGCGGTGCTCTTCGTGCCGCTCATCGCGTGGGGGGTTCAGCGGGCGATTCGCAGCAATTCCAACGACGTGCGCGACTGGCTGCCCGTCGAGTACGTCGAGACGCAGCAGTACCGCTGGTTCACCGAGCTGTTCGGGGTCCAGGACTTCATTGTCGCCAGTTGGCCCGGCTGCACGCTCGCCGATTCCCGGCTGGACGCATTCGCGCGCCAGTTGGAGGAACTCGCGCGTCGCGATCCGGCGTTCCAGCCGTTTTCCCAGATCCTCACGGGACGCTCGCTCGTCGATCGACTCGGCCAGCCGCCTTTGGAACTGGACCGGGACTTTGCGGCCGCTCGGCTGCGAGGCTCGGTCGTGGGCCCCGACGGTCAGCAGACCTGCGCGGTGCTGACCCTTTCCGGGGCGGCGGCCAACCGGCTCGAACCGACCCTCGATCTGATCCGGCAGGCGGCCGCCGGCGCGGGTGTGCCCGAGGGGGAGCTGCGCGTGGGGGGCATTCCCGTCATCAATGCCGCGCTCAATCGCGAAAGCACGGCGTCGCTGGTCCGATTGGCCGGTCTGTCCGCGCTTCTGGGCACTTTCATCGCCTGGCTTTGCTTCCGCGACCTGCGGTTGACGACCCTCGTCCTGTTGTTGGGCGTGTACAGTGCGGCGGCGAGCCTGGCGGTGGTGCCGCTGTGCGGCGTGCCGCTGAACGCGATCCTCATCACCATGGTCCCGCTGGTGTATGTGACCGGCATCTCGGGGGCCATCCATCTGTCGAACTACTACCTTGAAGCCCTCGGGCACAGCAGCCCGGCGGAAGCGCCGGGCAAGGCCGTGGCCCATGCGGCGGTGCCCCTGGTCTTGGCCGCCATCACCACGGCGTTCGGCCTGCTCTCGTTGTGCTACAGCGAATTGAATCCGATCCGCCAGTTCGGCCTGTTCTCGGCGATCGGGGTGATCATCGGGTCGCTGGCCCAATTTGCGCTGCTGCCGGCGGCGCTGGCCGTATTGACGCCCTTGGCGCCGCCGCGCGGCGCTTCGCCCCAGGGCAAGGTCGGCGAGGCGTCCCGATTGGCGTTATTTCCCCGATGGGGGGAATGGGTTGCCGGGCACCCCAACTACGTGGCCCTGGCCTGCCTGGCCCTGATGCTGATCACGGCCGCCGGTTTGCCGCAGATCCGCACCTCGATCCAGATGATGCGCCTGTTCTCGTCGCGCGCTCCGGTGATTCCCATGACGCGCTGGCTGGAGGAGAAACTCGGCGCTACGGTTCCCTTGGAAGTGCTTCTCCGCTTCGGCGCACACCGCGACAGCGCGCTGTTGGACCGGATGCGGTTGGTGGCCGAGATCGACGCCCAACTGCGGCGTCTGCCGCATGTCAGCGGCGCCCTTTCCGCCGCCACATTTGCTCCGCTGGAGGCGCGAGGCCCGGCGGCAGGCACCCTCCGTGGGGCGGTGATCCGCGCCAAGCTGGAGCGGAAGTACGACCTGCTGCGGCAACACGGCTTCGTGGCCACCGACGGCGACCAGGAGATCTGGCGGATCAGCCTCCGCGTCCGGGGCATCGACGATGTCGACTATGCCGCCTTCAGCGACACGCTTCGCCGGCAGATCGATCCTCTGCTGCACGCCCGGCGAGGCCCTGGCCAGCCCGACGCCGAGTTGATCGTCACCGGCACGGCGCCGATCGTGTTCCGGGCTCGGCGTTCGTTGCTGGACGGGATGCTATTTGGGCTGGGGACCGATGTCGTGCTGATCGTCGTGGCGGTGCTCTTGACCACGCGCAGTTGGCTGACAGGCGGTGCGATGTTCGTCCTGAGCGTGTTCCCCACCGTGCTCGTCTTTGGCGCCATGGGGCTGTGGGGAATCGTGGTCGATATCGGCTCGGTGATGACGCCCTTCGTGGCTGTGGGCGTGACGGTCGACGACGTGATCCATTTCCTGCTCTGCCACCGGCGCGGCGTCCAGCAGGGAATGTCCTCGCCGCAGGCCGCCCAGCTCGCCTACCGGACTTGCGGGCGCGCCATGATCCAAAGCTGGGGAATCATCGGCATCGGCTTGTCGGCCTTTGCCTTCAGCAGCTTTGTTCCCACCTTCCGCTTCGGCCTGCTGATGTTGCTGCTGCTGACGGCCGGGCTGGTCGGCAACCTGCTCTTCCTGCCGGCGTTGCTGGCAGGCCCGCTCGGTCGCTGGATCGCCAAGGCCCCACTGCCTCTGGCGTCCCTGGTTCACCTGCCGGAAACGCCGCAGCCGGACCAGGCGTCTTGAGAGCCGGTCCTAGAACCTGTCGGCGTTTCAGTCTTGCCGGGCCGCCCGGCGTGGCTGGGATGGTTCCAGGATAGGTTCTACGCAAAGGCCCGTGACGCAGGTTGCCGGGTAGCGGCTTGGCGCGAAGAGCGGCGCGTTCAGGGGACTTCGGTATGGTGGTCCAGGAGGTTCCACTGCTTCAGCCGGCGTTGGAGGGTGCGGAGAGAGATCCCCAGGGCCTCGGCGGCGCGCGTGCGATTGCCGGCGTGCTGTTCCAGGGTTTGCAGGATCACATCGCGCTGCAAGTCCTTGAGGCGATGCGCCCTGGAGAAAACGCGCTCGATGCGCCTTTTCTGGGCAGGAGCGGCGGCGTGGTCCGTGAAGCCTTGTGGCAGGTCGACGAGCGAGAGCAACGGTCCGCGGGCCATGACCGCCATTCTCTGCAGACAATTGCGCAATTGACGAACGTTGCCCGGCCAGGAGTATTGTTGGAAGTAGCGCATCAGTTCCGGATTAACCACCAGAATGGGGATGCGGTGTGCGTGGCGGAGTTGTTTGAGAATGGAATCCACCAGCAAGGGAATATCTTCCCGGCGGTCACGGAGTGGAGGAAGGCGGATCAGGACCACGCTCAGGCGGTAGAACAGATCTTCCCGGAATTGGCCACTGGCCACCCGTTGCCGCAGGTCGCGGCTGGTGGCGGCAACCACGCGGACATCGATGGCCCTGTCCGCGCTGCACCCCAGCGGGGCGATGGTGTGATTTTCCAGGGCCCAGAGGAGCTTGGCCTGGGCGGGGCCGGGAAGATCGCCGACTTCATCGATGAAGATCGTGCCGGCATGGGCCGCCGCGAAGCGACCTAGGCCCTCCGCGTCGCCGGCAAAGCCGTCGCGGACGTGGCCAAAGAGGTCGCTTTCCACCTGTGTTCCGGGGATGGCGGCCACGTTCACCGGCACGAAGGCATTGTTCCGGCGCGGGCTGTTTACGTGGATGGACTCGGCGATGAGATCCGCTTCGGTGCCCGATTCGCCCAGAATCAGGACCGGGCTTTCGGTGATCGCGGCGCGGCGGATCTGGTCGCAGACGTTGCGCATGGCGGGCGAGCAGCCGACGATCCGCGGCATACTGCCGTGCGGGAGGACTGCGGTTGGGAGACCCTGCGCTGGCGGGGTCGCGGTTCGCCGCTGCTCCAAGCACTTGCGGATCAGCGTCAGGAGTCGTTCAGGGTCGACGGGCCTGGTGAGACATTCGTTGGCCCCCAGCTTCATGGCAGCCACTGCGGACTCGACATCGGCACGGGCGGTGATCATCACGAAGGGCGTGTTGGGACGTTGATCCTCCCAGTAGCGCAGCACGTCCAGACCACTGCCGGCGCCCATCCCAAGGCCACACAGGATCAAGTCCACCGGCTGGTCGATGTATTCCAGCGCCCGCAGAGGACTGGCGGCAGTCAGCACGTCATAACTCTGCAGGCGGAGCGTGAGCGCCAGGGCGTTGCGTTCTGCGTCGTCCTCTTCCACGACCAGGATTGTCGAACTCTCGGACATGGCTAAGTCCTATTGCTGTGCGGATCGACAACGCGACGTGTGGTGGTGGTTCGGAGATCGCTTTTGGGACCGGTTCAAGGGCCGTCCGGGATTTCAATCTCGCTGGGCAGGAACTGGCGGTGGTGGTTCGGGGAGCGGTTCTTGGCGTCAAATTCAAGCAGTCTTGTGACCCGCAGCGCGCTACGGACACCCAGTCAGTCAGGACACCGAGGTGGGAATGCAAGAAGTGTGCCGTGGCTGGGCTAAGTGGTCCTCCAGGGTTAGCCATGCAGGGGATCGGTCCTGTTGATACGGATGCCGCCAATGAGGTTCTTGATCTCCGCATGGTCAATGGCCCCGGCCGACCAACGGCAGGCCGGGAAAACAAGCTCCCGCGATCAATCTGCGGTCAGTGCCCGGCCCTCGGTTCGTTCGCGATACAGGTCCCAATGGCTCACTGCGAATCTTATTGATGTTCAGGGCCACGTGGCAACGGGATGCCAGGGTTTGCCACAGGAAACCGGGCTCGCGTTGGTCTCCCTGGCTGCACTGCCGGCCCTCAGGGTCCACAGGCGTTTCGCGGCCCGCAGGGGCTGCTTTGCGAGCCGCTCGACGTTGATTAGCGACCATGCCCGTAATTGGGGACGTTGTTCGTGGAAGCGCGGCTTTCGGCACGAGTTGGGCGGTCGCCGGAAGGCACAAACCGGAGAACCAGGCGATCAGTTTTGACGCACACAGAGTCACAAGTCGTCGGGACCGTCGCGACATCTTGACATGCCATATTGACGTGTCGTGCGACAGCGTGTCGCACTCCGCCCGACTTGTGGGTTGTGGGCTGACCTGTCGATTGCACGGGAGATTCGGGAGAAATGGGCTGAGGAGATTGCGTAGGATTTTGGCATGCCTCTTGCGTATCGTGGGCGGCGCCGCGATTCCCGGGGCCGGGGGGCAATGGTCGAGTATCTCTTTCTTGCCCGCAGGGACGACGGCGATTCCTGAACGATCCTGTTCAAATCAACTCGCTGCAACTTCCATCGCACCGGGTCAGCTTTGGCGCCCGGATGCGTTTGCTTATCGTTCGCGGTTCCTTGCGGGTCTGCGTCCCGATCGAAGGACTTTGTTCGGGGTGCGCCGCTTTCTTGAAAGGGTCCACCGATGGTCTCCCTCCGGACGCTGCTAATCGGCGTGCTTCTTCTGGCGGCTAGCCGCATGCAGGGGGCACTGGTCACTTGGGATGCAGGGGGAGGAGATGGCTTGTGGGGCACCGCTACGAACTGGAGCGATGACATCAACGGTTTCCAGGAGGGCGATGACGTCGCCTTCGTGGCGACCGGCCTGGCGGGCGAGCAGACCGTAGACGTAGGGGGAGCGAGGACCCTCGGGACCTTGACTTTCAACGCCGACGCGGCCAGCAACGTCACCCTGTCCAACGGGTCTCTGACGCTCAATAGCATCTCCATCGACGCGGCCTCGTCTGCGACTCGACACTTGATCGCGGCGGACGTGCTCTTGGCGACCAGCCAGACCTGGACCAACCACTCGGCCGCATCGCTGCTGCAGGTGACGGGAAGCGTCATGGCCTCGGGCGAAGCCCACGACCTGACCATCGCTGGCGCGGGCAATACGGCGATTTCGGGTGGCATTTCGTTGGACACCGGTGCGTTGATCAAGAATGGGACCGGCACCTTGACTTTGTCGGGCACGAATGATTACTCGGGCGGCACCTACATCAACGACGGCACCGTGCAACTGGGCAGCAGCAACGTGTTGGGAAGCAACGGCCTGCACCTGAGCAGCACCACGGCCGTTCTGGACCTCAACGGCTATGATGTGTCGGTCAACGGTCTGTTTGGCAACCCCAGCGACCAGACCCAAGCCGGCACGGTCTTGAACAACGGCGCATCCCCCGCTTCGTTGACGGTCGGCACCGGCAACGGCGGCAGCCGGTTCTACGGCAACATCACCGATGGCACGGGAGTGCTGAGCCTGAACGTAACCGGCCGCGGCGTGACCGGTCTGTATGGCGTCAATACCTTTTCCGGAGGCCTGTTCATCGGCGGCGGCGGCACCGTGCGAACCGACAGCAGCCGGTCCCTCGGGTCAGGGGCCATTACCTTCTACGATGACGTGGAAGGGGGCAAGCTGATGGTAGGCACCACGAACTTCTCCGGGCGCTACAACGTCGATGGGATTGGGACCATCGACGTCGGGACGGGGCTGACTTCGTCGCTCACCGGCAATTTGACCGGTGCGGGAACGTTGATCAAATCGGGCGACGGCGACCTGGTGCTCCTGACCAGCACGGCCAATTTCACAGGAGACCTGGTCCTTGGTTACGGTGCGTTGGGCGCGGGCAACGACTATGCCCGACTGCGCCTGTACGCCACCACGCAGACCACGCAACCGACCGGCCGGTTGGAGGGCGTCAAGTCCGTCACCATCAACCCCGGCAGCGAGTTGCTCATCAGCAACGCCCGGATCGCCCCGGAGGTCGACTTCCTCAACGACTCGGCGGCGATCTACCTGACAGGTGGCTCGCTCTATTACCAGGGGGCGTACGGAACGGCCAGCCAGGAGACCGTGGGCGCTGTCACGCTCGTGGAAGGGGTCTCGGTGATCACCAGTTCACACTACCGTTCCACGGGCTACGCCAACCTGAATCTGGGCAGTCTGACTTCCCAGGCGGGAACGGCGGCATTCTTCCTGGGCAACGGCACGTTGGGCGGGCAGTCCAAGATCTTCATCGGCGGCATGCCTGACGGCTTCATGGGAGGCAACTACTTTGCCGCTCCCAGCACCGCGCGACAGGACTTCGTGAAGTACGACAGCACCGATGGCGTGCAACCGCTGAACGACAGCGACTACGCGACCGTGACCTCGGCCACCGGCGCGGAGACCTATTTCACGGCCGGCAACAACGTGAAGCTGCAGCAGGCCAGCGGCAATCTCGACATCGTGCTGCCGGCCAGCGACTATCAGGTCAATTCGCTGAACATGCAGGGTCCGGCCGGCGCTGCAAACACGGCTCAGCAAAATCTGACCATCGGCGCCGCGAATACACTCAATGTGGCCAGCGGCGGAATCATCGTCGGCGGAGCCAGCGCTACGGCCGCGCAGACCTACCGGATCTCGAGCGGAACGTTGACCTCGACCAGCGGCAGCCTGGACTTTTTCACCTACACCAACCGCACCCTGCTGCTGACGAGCGCCATCGCCGATTACTCGGATGGGGAAACAACCACCCCGGTCAACATCGTCAAACTCGGGCCGGGCACGCTGAACTTCAACCAGACGGCCAGCAACACCTACACGGGCGACACCTACATCCTGGGAGGCGTGGCCTCGATGACGGCCGCGGATAGCCGCTACTATTTCGGCTCGGGCCACGTGTACGTGAACGACGCCCTTTTAATCCTCAGCGCCAACATCGCCACCGCCAACACGTCTGGGTATGACTACAGTGCGATCAATGGAGGCCAGATCCACATCAACCGGGCGCAGTCCAGCAACGACAACACCTTCTACATCGATTCCAATTCGGTCATCCAGGGTACGGCCGCCAATTTGGCGACGCTGACCTCCATGTCCAACCCGGTCGATGGCAAGGGGCTGGTGGCACTGGAGGATGGGGCGATTATCGCCCACATGAGCACCCTGTCCAGTGCCGGCGCCAGTTCCGACACCTATTCTATCCAGAACCTCCAGCAGGAACCCAAGTACTACTATGGGTTGGGCGTGGAGCAGAACACGGCCACGGCCGTGTTGAACATCGGCGACCAGACGCCGTGGATGGGATTGAGCACGAATCGCACCAGTATTCGCTGGCGTGCGGGCACGATCAACATCATCAACGACAACGGCGAGATCGATGTGTACCTGCGCGGCCTGGCTATCCCCACAACGTATCCCAGCGGCGGCACCAATGTGACCCTGGTCCTGGGGCGCTATCAGGACGCGGTCGGACCGAACATCACCATGCAGAATCCGGGCACGGCCTACGTCAATATCCTGGGGTCCGTGTCGGCCAACCACTCGTCCATGAATCTGGGTGATCCGGCCAACGGCAGGTATGTCCAGTACATGATCAATTCGGGCGGCTACCTGACCTTGTCCACCGCCACGGCCTTGGGTAATAGCACCAACGGCCAGGTGGCCAACGTCACGGTCGGGGCCGGCGGCACGCTGAATATCAGCAACACCACCGGCGCGAACGGCGACGTGCTGGTGCGTCCAGATGGACGACTGGTGGCCAACTCGGGGTTGGGCCTGACCGGCACGGGGCAGATCACCTTCCGCGAGGGATCGATCATCCAGATCACCAATGCCATGGGCTTCACGGGCAGCCAGGCCCTGGCAAGCCTCGGCCGCAACGACACGATCGTGCGGCTGATGACGAATATCGGCAGCGTCGACGCGCGACCGCTGGGCGACGGGCTGATCTTCAACGGCAATCCCATCTTCGAGATGGTGGCCAACCAATACCCGGTGGCCCCCCTGAATAACGAAGGGGCTGTCTTGTTGCTCAACTCCGTGACGCGCGACAAGGGCGTGCTGACCAACGACTACAACGACCGCACCTGGCTGCAGGCCTGGGATCCTGTGGCAAAAGTGACCAACGACATGGGTTGGATCGCGATTGACGGGACCAACGGCGGCACGATCGCCGCAACCACGGGCACGAACCTGTTTATCGACAACGAGGACGTGCAACTCAACGGCGGGACGCTGTACATCGGCTACAACGGTTCGCTGAACGGATTTGAGAAGCTGGGACGCGTGAGCCTGGACAACCCGGTGGGCGACTACACCTTTGGCGGTGCAATCCACGTGGTGAGCGGGGCAGAGCTTTACGCCGCGGCCGCGTGGTCGAACACCGCCAACGTCGACATGTCGCTGGAAAGCAGCGCGCGGTTTGACGTGGAGAATGCCGTGATCCTGCGGCATTTGACCGGTGCAGGCTATGTGGTCGGCGACAGCACACTCACGCTCGGTGACGACCACGATTTCACCTTCAGCGGGGTGATGGGGAACGTGCTGGACTCGAGCCAACGGAACACAGTGAGCCTGCGCAAAATCGGCGCCGGGACCATGACTCTGGCGCAGACCGCGGTCAGCACCGGCGCCTCGACGATCAACGCCGGTACGCTGCAACTGGGCGCAGAGAACGCCCTGCCCAGCGGACTGTTGACCCTCGGCAACGTCACCGCGTCGACCAGCGGGACCCTGATCCTGGACGGGCACAACCAGGAAGTCGCCGGGCTGGCCACGGCCGGCCCTGGCGGTTCGATCGTCAACGGCAGCGCTACGGCAGCCACGTTGACGGTGAACTCGACCGCCGCCACGACCTTCACGGGGACCCTGGGCAGCGCGACGGCAGGCAACGACAATAACTTCGGCCTGCGCAAGATCGGCGCGGAAATGCTGAGCCTGAGCGGCGCCAACTACTACACCGGCCAGACCACGATCGAGGCCGGCACCCTGCGCGTGGACGCGATTGTGAATTCCGGCCCCTGGGCCCTGGGCAATGACTCGGCGATCGTCTTTGCGGGCAGCGGCGCCACGGCCGGCCTGCTGGACTATGCCGGCATCGAGGCCGCCACGCTCAGCCGGGCGATTGACCTGGCGGGCTCCGGCGGATTGTCCTCGTCGAGCCTCGATCCGCTGCACACCCTGACCTACAGCGGCACGGTCAGCAGCAGCGCCGGCGGAGACGTGACCTTCACCCTGGGCGGCAGCAACACGGGTGATAACTTGCTCTCCAGCGCCCTGCCCGACCCGGCCGGATTCCAACTGGCCTTGAACAAGGTGGGGGCAGGCAAATGGATCTTAGGAGCGGGCGTTATCGACGACGGGACCAACGTCACCGTTTCGGAGGGCACCCTGGACATCGGGTCCAACAACCTCAATCTGGGCACCCTGACCCTCAACGGCGGCACCCTGGCCGGCACGGGCACCCTGACCAGCACCTCGGACTGGGTGGTGCAGTCGGGCAACATCTCGGCCGTCCTGGCCGATGGTCCGGCGGCTGAGGTGCGCAACCTGTGGAAGACCACCTCCGGCACGGCCAGCCTGCTGGCCATCAACACCTACAGCGGCCAGACCTTCATCGAGGAAGGCACCCTCAACGCCGGCGTGCTGACCAACAGCGGCAACTACAGCTTCGGCAGCAACACCACGGCCAACATCCTGTTGGGCAACGTCACCAGCGGCACGGCCGGCCTGATGGGCTACGTGGGCACCACGGACGTGGATTTCAACCGCACCGTCGAGATGCTGACCTCCAACAGCGGTCTGTCGGCCAGCGGCACCGGCAACCTCACCTACAGCGGCACGATCGTCAACAGCGTCGGCGCGGCGACAAACCTCGTGCTGGATGGCACCGGCAGCGGCCTGAACACGCTCACGAGCCTGCTGGCGGATACAGGCGGCAACGCGCTGAGCATCCGCAAGATGGGCAGCGGCCGCTGGGTGCTGGACAACACCAGCAACAGCTTCACCGGCACGATCAGCATCGAGGACGGCGCCTTAAGCTTCCTCGATCCGGCTTCGCTGGCCGGCGCGTCGATCACCGTGGGAACCGCCACCACCCTGGGCACCCTGGAGTACGTGGGCAGCAGCGACCACAGCTTCACGCAGGCCTTTGCCCTGGCCGGGTTGGGCGGCGGCATCGGCTCCAGTGGCACGGGCAACGTGACGATATCCTCGGTGAGCTTCACCAAGAGTGCGGCCTCGACCTTCGTGCTCTCCGGGTTGAACACGGGCGACAACATCGTCAACGTGGCCCTGAGCGACAGTTCCGGCGGCGCGGGCGTGTTGAGCATCTTGAAGCGCGATCCGGGCACGTGGATCCTGAACCAGGTCAATTCGTACACCGGGACCACGATTGTCGCCGGCGGCACCCTGCGCGTGGGCGTGGCCGGGGCGATCCCCACGACCAACACGGTCTACGTGGGGGACGGCACCCTGGACTACGGCACGGTCAGCACCAACGTGGGCAACCTGACGCTGGGCGGCCTGGCGGACAAGCAGGGCAAGGTGACCATCGGGGCCAGCAACACGCTGACCCTGGTCGGCACGAACCTGAGCTACATCAGCGACAACAACGGCTTGGGCGGCCTGATCAGCGGCGGCACGCTGTCGCTGGGCGCCACGCAGAAGAACATCGACGTGGCCGACAGCACCAATGCCCCGGTCGACCTGGAGATCAGCTCGCTGGTCTCGATCGCCTCGGGCATTTCGCTGAACAAGACCGGCGCCGGCGTGCTGCGCTTGAGCAACGATTCCAACGCCTTCAACACTTCGCCCATCGTTTCGGCGGGCGTGATGGAGTTCACCAGCCTGACCGACGCCGGGCTGGCTAGTGCCGTGGGCACCAGCAACCCGACCCTCAGCACCGGCACGTGGCGCTACGTGGGCGGCGACGCCAGCAGCAATCGCGACATCACCTTCACTTCCTCTTCCGGCCGCTTCGAGTCCAACAATGCTCTCGGGACCACGTTGACGCTGAATGGGGCGATCGGCAGCTCGTCGGGCAATGTGACCTTCGGCGGCACCGGCAATGTGGTGATCAATGGGGTGATGACGCCCTTCGGCGCCAACTCCATCGTCTTCTGGGGGTCGGGAGATCCGCTCAACCCGTCGGTCTTCACTTTGAACGCGAACAACAACATCGTCGGCGGCGACGTGTCGGTCAACGCCAATGCGACCGTAATCGCCAACTCGCGCGGGGCCTTGGGCACGGTGTCCGACGACCTGTTCATCTACGGCAATCTGGCCATCAATGCGGCCGGGGCCTTCGGCGGCGATGCCTTCAATATCTACCTGGGCGGCAACGTGGTCCTCAATGCGGATGACGGCTTCTACGACGCCGACACCAACAACTACGCCGGCGCCTTGAACTTCCGCGGCACCTCGGTGATGGATCTCAACGGCCACAACTGGCGCGCGACTTCGCTGTACTATGGAGTCAACGCCGGGGCCGGCGGCATGTGGCTGGTGAACAACAACGCGACCCAGCAGGGGACGCTGACCCTCACCGGCACGATGACGGCCGAGCCCAATTCCGGCGAGAACTTCATCGGCGACAACATCACGATCTACCTGGCGGAGACGGCCAACGTCACGCGGACCTTCTTCACCAACGGCACGGGAGCCACGGCTTCGACGGTGAACATCGCGGCCAGTATCGCCGACTCGGCCACGGCCGGCGTGGTGGCCAATCTGCAGAAGACCGGCCCGGGCACCCTGGTGCTCAAGGGCATGAACACCTACACCGGGGCCACCCAGGCAAACGCCGGGACCTTGGTGCTGGACTACAGCGAGAACACGGGCAGCAAGCTGGCCGACGCCGCGGAACTGCGGATCGGCGGGGCCACGGTGCGGTTGCAGGGCAACGCCACCGAGGCGGTCACCGAGGACGTCGGATCGGCCAACGTCACGGGGCGGAGCGAAATCCAGATGGTCACGGCCGGCACGGACCTGACCTTCAATCTGAACAGCATCAGCCGGACGCCGGGCGGCGCCTTGCGGATCACCTATGACAACGCGGGCGGCGGCGTGGGGACGGTCACGACCGACAATCTCAACTACCATGGCATTCTCAGCGGCGGGATCACCGTCGTGGATAGCCTGGGTTACAACTGGGCCTACAATGCGGGCGGCGGCACAGAAGGAACGGCCGACGGAGCCATCCGGGCCTTCACCGCGTACAGCCTCGACAGCTTCAACGCCGGCGACAACACCGACGTGAGCTACGGCGATCACGACCTGAGCTTGGCCACGTTCCTCAGCCATTCGCTGCGGTTCAACGGCACCATGGGCACGCCGAGCGACACGACAGTGACCCTGCCGTCGGTCGTGAACGTGCTTTCCAGCGGCGGGATCATGGTCACGCCCAGCGTCGGCCCGTACGACATCACGATCACCGGCGGAAGCCTCACGCCGGGCGGCCTGACGGCCTACGACGGCTATGAGTTGACCGTCCTGCAGAACAACCTGGACGGCCGGCTGATCATCGAGTCGCCGATCGTCAACAACGGCGAAACGTGGGCCAGCCTGGGCAAGCACGGGGTGGGAACCCTGGTGCTGTCCGGAGCAAGCACTTACGGCGGAGCGACCTACGTCACCAATGGCGAACTGCACCTGGCCGGCGGCGACAACCGCCTGCCGATCACGACGGTCCTGAACATGGGCGACGCGGACAGCGCGGTGGTCGTGCGGCTGAAGGGCAACAGCCAGCAATTGGCCGGCCTGCAATTGGGCAGCGGCGCGCTGAACGGCCTGGACAACAAGTTGGTCAATGACAGCAGCACGCACGCCGTGTTGACGATCGCCAACCCGACCGGCTTGAACTACGCCTTCGGCGGCCAGTTGGGCAACACCACGACCGGCTACCGCGTGGATGAGAACAACTTCTCGCTGGTCAAGGCGGGTGGCGGCACGCTGACCCTCAACGGCTCGAACGCCTTCACCGGCACGACCACGGTCCAGGGCGGAACCCTGTTGTTGAACTACCAGTACTTCAACAACAACAAGATCTGGGGCGGCAACGAGGTGATTATGGCGGGCGGCATTCTGCAATTGAACGCCGCCTTGCCCAACGGAATGACGCAGAACACCAAGGGCATCACCTTCCAGGCCGGCGGGTCGCGACTCGTGTTCAGCGGCAACAGCAGCGCCACCGCGACGCAGAACTTCAATACCACCTTCGGCTCCGGCAAGATGGTGCGCGAGGCCTATGCCACCAACCTGTTCTCCTTCACCGGCAACGTGGCCGGACGCGTGCGCGTCCGGCTGAACGACGGGGACGCCACCGAGCATTTGCTGGGGGGCTGGGCGGTTTATGGTGCGACCAACGGCAACAACACGCATTGGGCGGCCCTGTTGGCCAACCGCGACGTGATCTCGGCCGGGAACATGACTACCTCGGTCATGACGGCCGCCGACGATGTGAGCGCCTGGACGAGCGGAATCAACGTGGAGGAGGCCACAGACGGGTTCTATGGCAGCCTCGCCGCCGATCTGGCCATCAACTCGTTGCGATTCAACGTCAATGCGGCCACCAGCGGAACCAACGGAATCGTCGACCTGGGCGGGTACACCCTGACCCTGACCAGCGGCGGTATGCTGATGTCCAACACGGGCGGCGCGGGAATTGCCGACAAGCAGATCAACAACGGATATCTCCGGCCCGACAATGCCTACGGCGAGTTGTTCGCGAACGTGTATTCCAACCGCAACCTGTACGTGAACGCGACGGTTGTGGACAACGGCACGACCGCCACCAACGTGATCAAGTCCGGTTTGGGCAACCTGCGGTTGAACGCCAACAACACCTATACGGGCAAGACCTTCCTGTACGAAGGCACGACCTACATCAACTCGCTGCAAGACCTGGGCGTGGCCAGTTCGCTGGGCGCGCCGACCACGTTGGAGAACGGCACGATCGTCGCAGGAAGCATCGGTACGGTAGCTCTGGCCTACACCGGGGCGGCCCCGGCCAGCACAAACCGCGTTCTGGACCTGTATGCGGGCAATGTGAACCTGAACAACACCAACAGCGGGACCACCAACCTGCTGACCTGGGCCGGCAGTATCACCAGCTCTACGATCGGTCCGAAGCACCTGCAACTGTACGCCAGCACGAGCAGTGCGGCCTTGAACGAAATCAGCGGCGTGATCTCCGACGGCGTGGCCGGAAGCCAGGTCAATGTGCGCGTGGTCACCAACGGTTGGCTCTTGTCCGGCGAAAACACCTACACCGGCTATACTGAAGTGCTCGGCGGCGGGTACCTGTCGTTTACTACCCTGGGGAATCTGGGGGAGGTCAGTTCGCTGGGCGCTCCGACCGACCCCGAGTTGGGCACGATTCGCGCCGGCAGCGGCTCGAATGCCTTCATCACTTACGTGGGCACCGATCCCGCGGGCGTGGACACCAATCGTTCTATCCGGATCATGAACACCGGATCCGGACAGGGAACGGTCCTCAGCAGCAACGGCACCGGAGCCTTGGTGCTGCGCGGCGGTGTAACGCTCGGCACAGCCAATGCCGGGGCCAACGTGTGGCTGCGGGGCAACAACACCAGCGTGATCAATGAGATCGCCGGGGTGATCTCCGACGGAGTGCTGGGCGGCACCCTCAGCATCATGGCCGACAACGCGGTGACCTGGAAGTTCAGCAACGCCAACACTTACACCGGCACGACGACCGTCCGGGCCGGTGTGCTGCAACTGGCCGCGGCCGACGCGATCAGCGGCGGCGGAGCCGTCAATATCAACGTCGGCGGCACGCTGCAGTACCTGGCCGACGATGCGATCGGCACTTCAGCGATCACCATCGGCAACGCCACGGGCGTGGGCACGCTGGATCTGAACGGCTTCTCCGACACCGTGGGCCTGGTGACCCTGGCCAACGGCACGA
>CALARR010000195.1 GCA_937889015.1 uncultured Planctomycetales bacterium
CTCTGGGCCATCCGATCACAGATGAGAACGAAAGCACACCACGAGGGCCAGGAGCAGGGAAGGCATCAAGAGAGAACGCGACCAAAACAGGGAGAGGAGCCGTGACCAAGGTTGGTCAATGAAGGAATGATACGGGGAGGATGCCTTTGCCCAATGGGAATGAAGGATCAGGCGCTATGCCTCGGTATCGACCAGCACCACCGACAGGTGAAAGTGACGCCGCCAGCGGCGGCACGCTGGACCTGGCCCAGGCCCGGACGCACAACGCGGTCAACGAGATCACGCGGATCACCGGCGGCCCTTGGATCTGCCTTCGTGCTCTTCTCGCCCTTCGTGGTTCCCTACGTCAGTTCTCAGCCGCGCTGGGCATCCGTAGTCGCCGCGGGTCGCAAGGTGTATTGCCGTATCTGCGTGGATCAGCGTGCATCTGCGGTTCCCCCGATCGCGCGCGGAGCCGCAGAGCGACACGGATGAACCTGGCGCGGCCCTTGGCCGCAACCGAACAGGCTCAACCACGAAGACCGCGAAGGGCACGAAGAAAAGAAGGGGACAAAGGGCGCGCGAGGTCTTCGGGTGGCGCCGGTTCCAGGACCGGTGCTACGCGCCATGACCTGCCTGAGGCGCAACAGGCGAACCGACGAGCACCACCTCCTTGGGCTGCGCCCCACCGGTTCCAGAACCGGTGCCACCCGCCAGGCACGCTGGCGCCCCCTTCGGGCGCGGCGGCGGCCTATTGGTTCAGGTGCACGACCTTGGCCGGCGGGAAGCCGTTGAAGTAGGTCGACGAGGCGTGGCTGTAGGCGCCCATGTTCTCGCTGTAGACCAGATCGCCCAGGTCCAAGTCGGGCAGTTCCTCGGCCAGGGAGACGGTGTCCAGGGCATCGCAGGTGGGGCCAAAGACCGCGGCAATCTGCTTGGCCCCGCGCTTGAAGGCCTTCACGTGATACTGGCAGTGATCGAAGATGATGCCCGAGAAGGTGTGATACACGCCGTCGTTGATGTAGAAGCAGCGTTTGTTGTCGCGCACGGCCTTGCCGATGACGCTGGCCACGAGCGTGGCGGAGGTGGCCACCAGGAAACGGCCCGGCTCGGCCAGGATTTCCATATCGGCGGGGAAGAGGCGTTTGAATTCGGCGTTGAGCAGCTTGGCCAGGGTGGCAAAGGCCCCGCGGTCTCCGTCGTAGGGGGCGGGGAAGCCGCCGCCGATGTCCAGGATCTTGACCTGGTGGTAGCCGCGGTCCCAGGCCTCGTGGAAGATGCCGGCGGCGAGGTTCAGGGCCTGCACGTAGTTGGCGAAATTGGTGCACTGGCTGCCCACGTGGAAGCTCAGCCCTTCCACGACGAGGCCCGCGTCGAAGGCGGCCGCGATCAGGTCCACGGCCTCGCCCGAGGAGGCCCCGAACTTCGACGACAGCTCGACCATCGCGCCCGTGTTGGGGACGCGGATCCGCAGCACCAGGCCGGCGTGCGGGGCGTACTGGCGGACCTTGCGGATTTCTTCCGGGTTGTCGTAGGTGACCAGGGGCTTGTAGGGATCCAGTTCGGTCAAGGTCCGGTGGTCCTTGATCGGATTGGCGTAGATGATCTTATCCCAGATGTAGTGTTGCCGCTCTTGGCTGGGCAGGTCCTTGATGAGATCGTGCACCAGGTTGAACTCGGCGATCGAGGCCACGTCGAAGCTGGCGCCCGCCTCGTACAGGGTGCGGACGATGGCCGGGTTGGAATTGGCCTTAACGGCGTAGTAGGCCTGGACGCGCGGCAGGCGCTTCTTGAACTCCGCGTAATTCTTGCGGAGCACGTCGTGATCGATGACAAACAGGGGCGTACCGTGCTCGCGCGCGAGACTCTGCAAGACCTTCAAACTGGGCATGGAATTCTTTTCTAACCTGAAAGAGACATGGGGAGCCGGTCCAGGACCGTCGGCAGCTCCGTCTGGCTGGGCCGCGCGAGGTGGCTGGAATCGGTTCTTAACGGATAAATCTTACCGGCCAGCGGCCGATCTTCAATCCCGGTCCGCGACCAGGAAATTCTTGAACTGCCAGGGGTCGTCCCAGTCCAGGGCCCGGTGGTGGCCCGGGAAGGCGTCCTGGTAGTGCTTCAGGGGCGTCCAGTCCGAGGGGGTCGAGATGAACTTGCCCAGGTACGGTTTGGCGATCTTCAGGATGTACTCGTGCGGCAGGTCGTCGGGCACCAGCACGCCGCGTTGCGGGTGTTCGATCATCCAGGTGGCGGCGGCCACGACCGAGATCGCCACCTGCATCGTCGTCGCGTTCTGATGCGGCACCAGGCGCCGCGACTGATGGATGCTCAGGTCGCTGCCGGTCCACCAGCAGCTATAGGCGTGCCCCATCAACAACGCCCCGAGGAGGTCCGAGCCGTCGGTGATCTCGTCGCTCATGATCCGCAGTCGCGACTGGAGCCGATAGTCGTAGCCGCGCAGCTCGTTGAGCGAGGCGATGGCCGCATCGCAGGGGCAATAGGCATAGTGCACCGTGGGGCGGTACAGGGCGCGATCGCCGTCCCAAACCGTCAGCCGATCGGAAATCGTGAAGGCCTCGCCGTGGCGCACGACCATCCCCCGGATGCAATAGTTAGGGACCCACGAGCGGACCCAGGTGTTCATGCCCATCCGCGCCAGGCAGATCTGGTTGCGCGGGCCGTGGGCGTGTTCGCAGGCCGCGGGCGGAAGCTCTTTCTCGTGCGTGCCCCAGCCCATCTCGGCGGTCGTGGTTCCCTCTTCGCGGAAGCCCTCCACGCTCCAGGTGTTGACAAATTCGTCCACCTGCTTGGGCCGGTCGGAGATCTGCGTATCGCGCTCCGAACAGTGGATGACCTTCACGCCCAACTCCATGGCCAGGCGGTTGAAAGCTTGCTGGGCAGACAGCTCCTGGAGCCGCTCGGCCGCCGCCCCGGTGGCCTTGCCGTCGGCCAGCATGCGCTGGGCAATGTCCAGCAGGGCCTGCTTGGTGAAGTGCGAGACGAGCCCTGGGTTGGCGCCATGTTCCAGGATGGCGGTGGGGCCGGGCTGCTTCCAGCCGGCAATCATCCGCCGCAGCTCCAAGTGCCGCCAATAGAGCGTCCGCTCGGTGGGCGGCCGTTGCTCGGCGTGGTCGTAAGGATCCCACACCTCGACCGAGGTGTTGATGTACAGCACCCCGTGGTCATGGCACCACTGCAAGATATCCGTGCATTCGATGTTCCAGGCCAGGTCGATCAGCAAATCGCCCTGACCCAGGTATTGGCTCAGGGTGGCCCCCATATTCTCAGGCGTAATCCGTGCCCGGACCCAGTGCAGCCCTTGGGAGATCCAAGGCGTAAGCATTCCCTCGCACTCTTCAAAATCGAGCACGGTGATGTTCGCCAGCGGCACGCGGAAGTGCTTGACGAAGATCGGAAGCGTGCACTGCGCCACCGAGCCGAAGCCAACGAACAGGACTTTGCCAGAGAATTCCACCATTTCACCCCACCTCGCGAGTAGAGAAGACCTGCGGGGCGTGCAGTCCCAGGCGGTACCGGGCTGCCATCAGCCGCCTTTCTCCGGCGACCGACGCGCGCGGAGTCCTCTATCATCAACCAGCCTGCGGCACCCGTCAAGCCTCTGCCCCGCCGCTGGCGGCGCGCCAGGCCAGGCCAAACCTTCTCTCAGGCCGCAAAAACCGAACGCACCATCCCGTGGCGGGGAATTTCGGCTCGAATCGGGTCCAGAACCACACGGCCGTCATGGCCGGCGAACAACGGCCGCGCTAAAACCCTCGGGCAATCGCAGTTCGCTGAAGGTCTGGCCGTCGCGAACCACGGCGGGAGCCGAGAAATCGGGCACCTCCCGCCCCTGGTCGTCAAAGACGTGGACCTCGTGCCGCGCGGCGTCGCCCCAGCCGAACAGGCCGCTGCGGTTGGTCACGATCCGCTCTTGGCCGATGACGTAGCCTTCGTGCAGTTCCAGGGGCGTGAAGGGGAACATGTGGGCCGTCAGATGCGGATGGGTGGGCACCACGGTCAGATCGTTGTACCAGTAGTACAGGCAGCCGAAATCCAACGCGCGCAACATGACCCGATAGGCGTCCACCTCGCTGCGTTCGGTCAGATGATCGCCCAGGGCGATGGGCGAGTAGGCCTGGGCCTTGGCGCAGTGACTGATGCTGCCTGTCTCCACAAAGCGGGGAAAGTGAAGCCGGACCATGGTTTGCGTGTGCGGTTGGCCGTTGGCCACCAGGGGGCCGGCGGCCAGGATCTTCTGGGCCAGGGCCAGCCGGAAGGGCTGGGAAATCAGCTCCACGGCGCTCTTCAGCCGCGCGATTTGCAGGGTCTTGGGGTTGATGTCGGCCGAGCAGCCATCCCAGGGCAGGCCTGTCGCCTGGCCATCGAAATCGCCATAGGCGTACTGATAGCGGCTGTACTCGAATTCATCCCAGTACACGCCGTCGCAGCCCAGCCCCTGGGGCGCCGGTCCCATGATCAGGTCCACGTTCTTCGCCACGTCGCGGCCAAACTGGTTCTCGTGGGTCGGCACATAGATGCGGTAGAACGGCTTGCCGTAGTCGGTCTGGACCCCGTCGCTCCGCAGCAGTCGCGCGTCGGCATACAGTTCCGGCGACTCGTCGCGCACGTCGATGAAACAGTGGAAGTAGTGCAGGAACTTGGACTGCGGGGCCAGGGTGCGGCGATGGGCGATATGCTGGCTCACCAGGCTCAGGTCAAGGGTTTGGAAGCCCGTGCCATGCGCGTAGTGCCCCTTGTACAAGGGCCAACTCAGCCCGCTGGAGACAAAATGCGCGTTCTTCAACCGGATGAAGTCCGCCAACTGAGCGTCGCTCCACTGGTGCTGCGGCGTGCGCGGGCTGACGCGCAGGAAGGCAAACGAGCCGGGCAGGGTGAAATTCACCCCGCGCAGCCGGCGAAAGGCGTTCAGGAAGGCGAAATAGTCGGGCGTGGCCGTGGGCAAAATGGCCCATTGGGCCGTGTAGCT
Organism: uncultured Planctomycetales bacterium; assembly: GCA_937889015.1. Classification (GTDB taxonomy): domain Bacteria; phylum Planctomycetota; class Planctomycetia; order Pirellulales; family Thermoguttaceae; genus CALARR01. The sequence goes on from CALARR010000195.1 coordinate 4,967, forward strand.
GGCCCCCGGACGCAGCACCAGTTGGTTGTCGGCCAGGCCCACGTGGTCCTCGCCGCTGAGGCTGGTGACATGCACCTGAAACACGTCGTCCAGGGCGATCACGCCGATGCCCAGCGTGTCGGTCGCCCCGTAGGCCGTGGGGTTGGCCGGCTCGGACTTGCTGCTACTCAGGGCCGAAGGGGACAGGCCGCCCAGCCACACCTTCTTCAGCGCCGCCGAGGGCTTCACGCGATGTCGGTGCATCAGCGGCAGCTTGTCCTGGGTCCGGTTGGTCCACGTGTCGCGAACCAGGATCCACTCGTCGTGCGATTCCACCTGGCGCTGGAAGTCGAAGTAGTCGTTGGACGCCTGGACCCAGCCCGGCCGAGGCGTCGAGAACTCGGACTCGACCTGGAAGGTCGTGTCGCCCAGGCGGATCTGCAGGCGCCCCTCCTGGCCCTGGGTCAACTGGTAGTCGACCTTGTGCCGGCCCGCTGGCTGGAAGGTCGGCAACGGACCCGTGGGGGCCGGCCGCTTGGCGCGTGCCACCGCCGGCTCGCGAATCTCCAATCGCACCTCGCCCAGGACGAGGGTTTTCTCCATTTCCCGGGCGGAGGCATTGACCACCAGGAGCTTGTTCTCCGACGCTTTCACCAGGTCGGTCACACGCAGCTCGTAGCGGCAGAGCTTGGGGCCGGTGCGCAGGGCGTAGACCGGGCTCTGGTTGGGCGAGTCGAAGTCGGGCGCATAGGGCACGTTGAACGTCTCGCCCGCCGCCGGCTTCATCATGGCCCCCGTGACACGCGGCTCCTCAGCGGCCCAGTTCACCAGCCGCGAGGCGTCCAGCGCCTGGCCGTTGAGCGTGAGCTTCATGCCGCGCGTGTAGCCGGCGGGCTTGGGCGAGTGCAGCCGGGCCTTCAGGGCGAGCACGACCTCCTTGTCCGGCGGCGCCGTCAGGCCCGCGAACGTCCATTCTTCCTTTCCGACCGGGGGCAACTCGGCGGCCTTGCGCACCTCGCGGCTGAGCGTGACGGCCGGCGGCTTGCCGTCGGAGGGGGCCAACACCGCGGCCACCAGGCGATCCCGAGCGCGCTTCCACGGCTCGGTGCGCAGGCTGAGCATCTTCTCTTGGGCCGGCGTGCTGCCATCCGTGTCGGAAACCGTGACTTCCAGGCCTAGCGGCATGGCCTGGCTGGGTTTGAGCTTCGCCTTGCCGATCAGCTTGCCCAGCAGGCTCCAGGGCACGGCCGCCTCCAGGACGTAGCCTTGCTCGGTCTTCTGCGCGGCGATCAGCACCCCTTGGGCCGCCTGGCCCTCGGGCAGGAAGACCACGGCCTCCGGCGGCAGGTCGGTCAGCTTGTCGCCCGTCTTTTCCAGGCTGCCGGGACTCAAGCCCAGCAAGACCTGGCCGCGCCCCCACAGCAACCGCTGCGGTTCGACATCCGGCAGCAGGTCCAGGTACAGCTCCAGGTGGTCGCCCCGATACATGGCCCGGTCGCGCAGCGGCTGGCGATGTTGATCGTCGGTCACGTCGGCCGCCAGGTACAGATACTCGTCGCGCCAGGCCAGCCAGATTCGAGCCGAGAGATCCTCGGCCGAGGCCCATTTGGCAGGGGCGTGGGTGCAGTGCTGACGGGTCCGGGCGATGAGGGCGTTGGGCACGCCTTCCCACTCGTCCAGGCGGCCGTCGATGGCCGGCGGCGGATCGGGTTTGTAGGGGATACCGTGCAGGGACGCCGTTTCGGCTGCCGAACCAACCGCAACCAAGACCAACGTCGCGAGCAGGGCCAGAGAAAGTTGCCTGGGCATGGGAGGCTCCTGGTTGCGTAGGGTTGCCGCGGGAGGAAAGGCCGGCCGATTCCGGAACGCGTTCCGTTTCATCTATTGCGTCTCAGGTAAGTAATGACGTGAGGCCGACCATCGGGAGGCCGGCTTTCCAGGGCAACGGGCTCGACAGCTACGACATTCCTTTTCTGACATCAGTGGTGCGAGTCTTGATATGGCGATGTCCTCAGGTGGGACCACGCCACGGGGCGCCGGGCAACCGCCCGATGAGCGAGTGCTTCACCTCAGCCATGGCCACAGTGGCGTTGTAGTCGACGTCGGCGCGCAACAGCGGCTTGATGTCTCCAAGGAAAGCCGGGTCGGACTCCTTGTCATGAAGGTTCTGCTCGAACTGGGCCCGCGAGACGGAATACCCTTCGCGGCGCATGTACTCCCCAAAGCATGCGACGATGCGTTGCGGATCGGCTATTCCCTGGCGGATGCTGAGCCACAGGTCGAACAGGTCTCGCCCCTTCCTGCGCTGATAGAGCGCGCGCAGCTTGGTCCCGAGCAGCTCGTCGACCTCGAACGTCGTAACGTCAGCCGAACTGGAATACCAGGGGTTATCGATGGTCGTGCGGCGGCTGGCGAATCCCAGTATCGTGAAATGCTCGCGAGTGTTGATTTCGATCTTCACGCGGAGCGGCCTGACCGGCGGAAGTTCCGACTCGAACCGATAGACCAACGATACGCCACCCTCGGCACGAGAGCGTGTCGGCTTGCCCAGCCAAGGGTCGAGATTCGAGCGGATCGCGTCGAGGAGGACGCCGATCGGGCCGGCCTCGGTCTGCACCAGGTCGATGTCCTCGGAGTAGCGGCACGCCGGATGAAGGAAGAGCTTGTGCAGCGCCGTTCCACCCCGCAGCCCGATCTTCCCAGCCAATCCTGGCGCTGAGAAAAGCTGGACGAGGGCACGCGCCAGGACCAGGTCCTGTTCGACTTGGGCGTCGTCGGACCACGGCGCATTGGCCCGCCATGCGGTGATGTTCGCCTGGGGAATCATGCATCGACCTCAATGGGCTGGTTCACCAGCACATGCCAGCGACGATCCTCCGGTGCGTCGGTCATGGGCCGCCCCGGACGCAACGGCACGGGGCGCGGCGACTGCTGTTGGATCCAGACGTGCAGCAATTCACAGAGTCCCCTCCCCCCGACACGGTCCAACAAGTATCCGAGACGCTTGGCGTTGGGCACGTCGTCGACCAGCCGCACGGCGGTCAGCAGTCTCTTGGAATCGAGCGCGATCGCCAGCTCCGAGAGCACCGTGGCCACGTTGTCCAAGGAGCCAGCGGCTTTAGCGAAACGGACAAGGTCCACCGCGGTGGTTTCGGGGGTCGATACCCGCATGGCGCCGGTGGGCGTCTTGATCTTGGCGGCGGCGGCTCTCTCCACGTATTGGCTGGCGAAGAATCGGATCTTGATGCGGCCGGCCGTCAACGCGCGGACTGATCTATCGGTGACGACCTGAAACTCCTGCGGCTGTTGATGCGAGGCGCCGTGTTGAGCCGCTCCGGTGAGAAGCCCGACGTAGTAAGGCAACTGCATCGCCGCCATGAGATCGTGGATGAACCAGGTCACGGGCGGGCCGCCGGCGCTCTGGTACTCCAGGGGCACGATCACAAAGAAGTAGTCTTTGACCTTGAGTACCCGGCCGCGACTTGCCATTCGCTGCAATGCCTTTTTCACTCCTTCCGCAGAAAGCCCGCTGCCAGCCACGGCGTCGGCACGGAGGAAGGAGTACTTGCCGTGTGCTTGGCAGTCGTCAATCCACGTTTCCAACGTCGCAGCCGCCATAGGTCGCCTCCAGTCTGCATAAAGGGATAGACAGTATCCCTTTATGCAGACTAGTGTGAGACATTCTCCGCCGGGCGTCAAGGCGATTCTGGGCCTCGCGGCGGCTGACTCCCGGCATTCGGCAGGCTCCCCGAGGAACCTTGTTCGGCTCAAACCCGAGCGGCCGGTGGCATGGGAAAAGCCGCCCGATGGTCCCTTGCCGCCCTCTTCCTACATTGCGGAGCACGTCACGGCGGGAAAGGACCGATCTGGTCACAGTCAGGCTCCTCAGTGTGTCGCTGTCATTTCGTGGCAGTCCAAACACCACCGTGCCCCTCGCACAGGAACCGCAAAACAGGACTGTGGGAAAACACAACGCGTCGTGCGTCCATCCCTCAAACCAGTTGTCTCGTAACACTCGGCCTCGGAGGTTCGTCATGCCCATATGGTTGTGGCCAAGCTCATGGACCACTCGCAAATCCGGTCAATGACATCGATCGCGACAGGACTCTGCGCGCGAGGTAGACTGCCCCCGAAGCTCATCGCCCGATCTGCACCACGGCCCAGCCGGTCAGGACCAGCAAGCCCACGGCGCCCCAGGCGAGCACGAAGCCCACGAGGTCCTCGCGGTAGCGACGGAAGAAACCGTGCCAACGCTGGGCCGTGAACCAACCGGGCAGATCCAGCAGGATCAGGTCCTGCCCGCGATCGGCCGCCAGGGGCTTGGCAGCGCCCGCGGGAAGGCCTTCGTCATCCGTGGAACGGAGCATGTTGTCGAAGAAGTGGGCCACGCGTGCGGGGTCTTCCGGCGGGGTCACCAGGCTGACCAGGACCAGCGCCAGGGCGCCGGCGAGCATGGACCAGCCAAAGGGAGCCGCCAGCCAGGGATAGACCATCTTCACGCTGCCGCTGGCCAGGATTTGGCCGAGCGTCCCGTCGTGCGAACTGCTTACAAGCAGTGCCACGGCTTCGCTCAGGCCCTTCGGTTTGGCGCCCTCTGCTCCGCACGTGAAGAGATAGTTCAAGGTGTAGTAGACGACGAGCGCCGTGACGATGGCGGCCAGGGCGCCGTAGCGATTGCTGCGTCGCCACAGGACTCCCCCCAGGATCGCCAATCCGAACAGGCAGGGCAAGGTCTCGATGAACAGAAAGGCGTCCAGCACCTTGTCCACGAACAGGGCGAAGATGACTCCAGCCAGGGTCAGACTGAATCCCGACAGCCGGCCCACGGTCAGCAACTCGCGGTCGGCCGCCTCCGGCCGCAGGTATTCCCGGTAGATGTTCTGCGTGAACAGGGCGGCGCTGTTGACCATGAAGTTGGAGCAGGTCGACATGTTGGCGGCCAGGATGCAGGCCACCATCAGGCCCGTCAGGCCCGGTCCCAGCAGGTGCAGGCAGGCGTAGCCGAAGGCGTGCTCGCGGTCTTCCAGATGCGCCCCCTGCTGGATAATCATGGCGGCCACGATCAGGCCGGTAAAGGCCCAGCCGATGGTGCAGAAGCGTTTGACAAACGAGCCGTAGGTCTGCCCCACGCGCCCGGCGCGCTCGGTGCGCCCCGTGGCGTTCATGGTCAGGATGTGCGGTTGCGCCGTGATGCCGATAAAACCGTTCAGGGTCAGCATGGCGATGGTGAAGGCGTCGATCTGACTGACCGGGCTGTAGATCTGGAAGAAGTCGGGGGGGAGTACCTGGCGCATGCCGGCGAAGCCCCCTACGGAGTAGAGGCCCAGCGGAATGAGCATGAAGGACATGCCCAGGATCAGGAAACTCTGGATGAAATCGGTGTAGGCCGAGGCGAGCAGGCCGCCGAAGAAGCTGTACAGCAGAAAGGCGCCCACCATGGCCACCACGACGCCGTTGGCCGAGATCAGTTCTCCGCCCGTAGCCACGGAGATGGCCTTGCCGGCGCCCTTGAGCATGGCCCCCTGGTTGAACACGAAGTACAGGGTGGCGAAGAGCGTATACAAGAAGGCCAGGCCGCGGCCGTAGCGGTCGCCGACCATTTCGGCGATCGTGGTCCGCTCGCAGCGGCGATACCAAGGGGCCATCAGCCAGTAGAAGGGCGTGATGAGCATGTTCTTCCACTGGTACCAGATCGTGGCAAAGCCGAACTGGTAGGTGGCCCCGGCCTGGGCGACGGGATTCTCGGCGTGCGTTCCGGTGCCGAAGGCCTGCCCCATCATCACCCACCAGGGAAGCTGCCGCTCGCCGAGAAAATAGCCGCCGCTGGTGCTGATCTTGCGCGAGATCCACAACCCAAAGAGGGTGATCCCCACGAAATAGCCCAGCAGCACAGTCCAATCCAGCCAGGTGAAGTAAGCGGCTTCGTTCATGCAGGTTCTTTCTTCGACAAGACGAATAAGTCGCAGACAGCCCCCCATCTTAGCATGAGGTTGAGGCGTTCTGCAAACGGCCCAACTGCAACTTGAAGCCGACCCGTTTTTCAAGTTGGAGAGGATCGTAGGCGGGACGGAGCCCCACCTTTTTCGAAGAGCACCGTCAAACGGTGGGGCACCGCTGCGCCAGCCTATATCGAAAGACTGACCGGCCCCGCGCCGCAACTCTCTTTTCTTTCTGTTCCCTTCTGGCACAACTGCCCGGGAAGAGAATGATCGCGGAAGTGCGCACTGCTTGCGGGCGGCACCTTCGCGCGTTACTCTCAGGCTGTTCTGGTGGATATCGCCTTCGTGGATCGGTTTGGCTTCCGCTTGAGTTGATGGTCAGGGGAAGTGCCCATGCCGGCTGGATCTGAGAACCGACTATCCATGGCCATCGGCGTCGTCGTGGCCACGATCCAGGAGTGCCGGGGCCGATGTATTGACGCGTCGGAGGCGAAGACAAGGCTGGTCGAGCCCGTGCTCGAAGCGTTGGGTTGGAACATTCGTGATCCGGATCGTGTCCAGACCAAGTTCGACGTCCCAGACCAGAGCCGTGTAGCAGACTACGCTCTCAAACCGCGCCGCAAGCCTCGCGTGCTCATCACAGTCACGAAATCCAGAGAAGTCTGTTACGCGGAAAAAGAAGCTCTTCACTGTGCAATGACAACCGACGTGGAATGGTGCGTGCTGACGGATGGCGACGAGTACCGGTTCTACAACGCGACGGCCGCGGTTCTTCCGTGCAGGAGGTTATTCCAGCGGTTCAGATTGTCTGAAGCAGTGCCCGTAGTCTACCATCCACCCTATTGCGGTCGCTATTCTATTCCGCCGACTAGGCTATGGCTCCTGGCTGATGCGCTAACGGTGTGTTATGACGCTGAAGAGATCTTGGAGTGGATCTCACCTCGCGGCCTGTTGGAGAAGAGAATCGACGACCATTGGCTCATATGCCTTGCCGTTGATCCAGAAGGTGAGTGGTCTGGGAATGACTTCTACGAATCCAGGTTTGACTGATTTCGCCTGCACGGCACAGGAATCGCCGAGCTAATCCCTGTACGCGCGGATCTCGAAGACCCGCGCCGACTTCGAGCCGTTGGTGGCCAGCACGGTCAGTCGCAACTTGTCGGCGCTGACCGCCGGGAAGCGATGCACGCGCCGCCGCTGGAAGTTCCCCGTCTCACGCGCGATCTCCACCCACTGGCCGCCGTCCCAATACGACAGCACGTAGTCGCGCACGCAGGACGGCACAATGGGCACCGAATGGAACGGGGCGTTCATGTCGGTGTCGAACGTCAGCAGGACGCTGCTGAGGCTCGTCTTGCGCGGGAAGTTCAGCTCGATCCACTGAGGCAGCGACTCCTGCGGGTCCGAGGCCCACATGTTGGGCGTCTTGTCGATGATCCGGGTGACGCCGTTGATGACGTTGGCCACGCCATAGTCGGCGGCGTAGACCAGGGCCGGCTGCGTGTAGAAGGCATGGCATTCGCGCTTGGCGATCTTCCAGGCCTGTTTGCCGCCGCCCCCGTAGGCGCGCATCGCCCCTTCCGGCGAGCGCGCCATGAGGCTCCAGGTCACCCCTTCGGCCTTCGCCAGCCAGGCCCAGACGTAAGGCTTGCAGAGCGCAACGCGCACCGGGAACTCCACCCAGCCGTTGTGCCGCGCCGGAACCTGGACCTGGACCTGGGCCAGGCTGGCGGTGGGGCCGGTCTCGGTGGGCTCGTCGCTCTGGCCCAGGTGCAGCGTCACTTCGACCGGCTTCTTGTGCTCGGATTGCAGCCGCAGGTGGATCGAATCCAGGCCTTCGGTCACCCCGCGCGCGAAGATCACGGCCCGGCTCATCTTCAATTCGTGGCCGGCTTCGCTCTCCACGTGGTCGCGGCCGAATTCATCGCCCCGCGCCGTGCTCGAGGCGGCCAGCCGCGCCCCGCGCGCCAGGTCGCGAGGATCTTCGTTCCTCAGTTCGGGAATGTACTGGTCGTCTTTCAGCAACCGCTGCTGAAGCTCGGCAATCCGCTGCTGACCCAACTGGCGCGGGCTGAGCCCCTGCTGCGCGCACAGGGCGGCCGCGGTGCCCGAGGCCTGCCCGATCGCCGCCAAAGTCCCCTGCACGCGCACCGTGCCCAGGGCGATGTGCGTGACGCTGATGCACCGGCCGGCGAAGAGCAGGTTGTCGATGTTCACCGAGTACAGGCAGCGGTAGGGAACGCTGTAGATCGGCACCCGGTCGTTGCTATGGAAAGGCCCCTCCGGGCCGGAGTAGATTCCCTTGGCGTGGTGCACGTCCAGCGGCCAGCCGCCGTAGGAGATCCGGTCGGGAAACATCGTGCCGGCCAGGACTTCGTTCTGCATGAGGACGTGATCGCCGATCAATCGCCGGCCCTCGCGCTTGCCCTCGGTGATGGGCACAAAGGTCAGGGCATGGTTGGCGGCCTCTTGCCGCTGCGGCCAGTGGTTCTTCAGATAGTCCCAGTAGCCGAAGCTGATGCGCAGCAACTCGTCGCGCGACTTCTCGGCCTGCCACAAGGTGTCGATGGTCCCTTCGCGCTCCAGCCACCAGGCGCCGCCCAGGCCCTTGATCTTGCGGCCGAACTGTTCGGGCGGAGGCAGTTTCGCGGCCCAGGGGGGCGGCGTGTAGCTCACCGGTTTGCCCACGTTCTCGGCCCGGAACGACAGGCACAGCTCGCCCATCAGGCAGCCGCTCATATTGATCTGGTCGGCCTGCTGGGGCGCGTGGCTCTCGTTGAACTCGGATCGCGCTTCACGTCCATGGCGGAACCTGGCCCCGGCAAAGAAGCCCAGCCAGCCGTCGCCCGTGGCGTCCAGGAACATCTGGCCCTGGTAGCGGCTGACGACGCCGGTGAGCGTATCCACGGCCAAGACGCCGCCGATCCGCTGCGCGTCGATCATCTTGGCCGCGATCACGCGCTGGTTGAAGAAGACCTTCAGGTTCTTCTCCTGGGCAGCCAGGATTTGCAGCGGCTCGCTCATCTTGGGATAGCCGTAGCAGGCCTTGATGCGGCCGGCCTCCTCGATGATGCCGCTTTCGCGCGCGTTGCGGTGGCCGCTGCCGGCGCCGTTGATCGGTACGCCCAACTCCACGCTGGCGTTGCCGCCCAGCACGGGCCGGTCCTGGATCAGGGCCGTCTTGGCCCCGGTCCGCGCCGCGGCGATCGCCGCACACGAACCGGCCGCTCCGCCACCGACCACGATCACGTCGAACTCCCCGGCCGGCAGCGGCTCCAGCGACAGCCCCGCCAGGCGGTTGCGCTCGCGCCGCAACGGTTCGGGCTCGTTCGGCGGCTGGTAGTTCAGGTCCGTGGTCAAGACCAGCGCGTCGCAGCGCGCGTAGTAGCCGGTCAGGTCGTGCAGGGCCAATCGCACCGGACCAGCCGAGAGGGCAAAATCACCCCCCTGCTCCCAAACCCAGTCCTCGGTCTGGGCCTGGCCGAAGATGGAGGACTTTTGCTCGCCCACCAGGACCTGGAACTGGCCGGGCGAGTGCGGCCGATACCAATTCTTGGCGCGCACCCACAGCCGATAGGTGCCCGCCTTGGGCACCACGATCTCCGTGACCGCATCGGCCAGCGGTTGGCCCAGGTCGGGCGCGATCAGGTAGGCCGAACCCAGGAACTGCACGAACTGCGTATCGAGCTTCCACTGCCCGTAGTCGGCAAAATCCTCGGCGTCGATCCACAGGAAACCATCCTGCAGCATCTCGACCTTGCGCGGCGGCTTCTTCAGCACGGGGAATTCATAGGTGATCTGCCGCGTGGCCACCGGTTTGTCCTTTTCGGCCGCCAAGGTCTGCAAGCCGCGCTGGTAGGCCGCGGCGATCTGGTCGGGCGCAAGGGCCCGGCCGTAGATCCGCAATTCATCAATTACGCCCCCGAAGCGACTCTGGCTCCCGGCGCTGCCCACATGGCAGTTGGTCGCGGCCGCGTCGAGCGGTTGGGGCGCGGGCCGCGCGGCGTGCGCGTCTTCGCTTCCATTGACGTAGAGCCGCGAATGCCGGCCGTCGTAGGTGGCCACGACGTGATACCATTGGCCCGGCTGCCAGTCGGACTTCTTGCCAGTGAGGGTCACCGGCGCGCCATCGAACCACAACACCAGTCCCAGGCGCGCGCCGGCGAAACGCAGCGAATAACAGCCTTCTTTGCGGAGGATCGTGGCCAGGGAATCGCTTTGCGTGGGAAGCTGGCGCGGCTGGATCCAGACCTCCAACGACAAGGCGCCCCTGGGAGCCAACGATTCCTGAGAGAGGGCCGAAACCGATCCGTGGCGCCCGGACGCGTCCAGCCCGCTGCCCGACAGGCCCTTGGTCAGGCTTCCGCCCATCACGTTGAGCTGGTTGCCATGTCCCGACCGGTCGGCGAGGCAGCGGCCCTGGACCTGGTCGAAGTCCCAGGCCGCCACCGGCCCTTCTTCGGCGGCAACTGCCCCAAAAGAACCGGCCTGGACGGCGGCGGCCAACAGGACCATACGGACGGCGGAATGCAAAGGCATGGGCGGGACCTCACGACAGGTTGGCGGGGACGGAACCGGGCCGTTCGGCCCAATGCCCCAAACTATCCGCCGCCAACTCGGTTGTCGAGACGATAGCGGAACAGCCGGGCGAAATCGGCCGTGGCGTAGAGTCCCGCCCCGTTGCCGTCGCACAGCCGCTCGTACCCCGGCGTGGTGGCCGGCAGGGGGCGGAAGGCATGGTTCCAGCCGTAGACACCGCCGCCATACTTGACCGCCTTCTCGCGGAACACGTATTGCAGACGCCAGGCATAGGCCGGTTCCTGAAAGGCGTCCAGCGCGATGAACTCGTGGTCGGCCGCGATCCCTTCCAGCAGCAACGTCTCGGCCGGGGCTCCCAGGAACTCGGCCGCATTGACGCAGCCCACACATTGCCGGATCGCCTCCCAGGGCGGATCGAGCACCCGATGCCATTGCACGCGATGCTGCGGATGCGGGATGCGGATCGAGGGAAAGGCGGCGGCCGGCACCGCCACGTCGGGATGCGACTGCCAGACGTGCGACTGCTGGGCCAGGGCCAGGTATTGGCCCCAGGAGTCCATGCGATAGGTCAGAAACGTGTGCGGCTCGGGCTCGGGCAGGTCCCGGCGGCTGCGATTGGCGTCCAGCAACTCGTACTCGACGGTCAGTTCGGCGTACTGGCCCGAATAGCCGTTGACGTGTCGCGTCACATCGTCGAACCGCGGCTGATGATCGGGCCGCGACTCGAAGGGCGCGACGGCCACGCGCATGGCCACCACGGCCCGGCCGGCCGGGAGTCCGGCACGGCGCGCGCCGAAGTCGTAGCCATCGCCCAGCAGTTTGCGGACCAAGGCCTGGCGGTCCTCCCAGGCGCACAGCAGGCGGCGTTGGGCCTTCATTCCGTCCGGACCGTAGCTCTCTTGCGGCGATCCGGCCAGTTCTTTGAACGGGACGCTCATGGCAATTCCTCTCTCCGCGGCCTGTCGAACGGCATGGCCAGGCTCGCCCGGCCTGGCTGGGGCGGTTCTGGGACAAGTTCTCAGGGCGTATCCAGCACGCCGTACGCCGTGGTCGGCCCGTCGCCCCAGAAGTACACGGCGAAGGCCACGGCCCGGCCGCGGCCGATATCGCACTCGATCTCGACGCGCTCGCACTGGATCGGCAGCTCATAGTAGTTGGCCCCGCTGGCGTCGACGTGCAGTCGGGCCACGGCGCGCTGGCCGCGCCGGATGGGACAATGCCCGTCTTCCAGAGCCAGGCAGAGAAAGCTGCCCTGGGCATCGTCCGCGCCGGCCAAGCGGCGTTTCGCGCCATGCGTGTCGTTGGCCACGTATTCCTTGGCCTGGCAGACCAGTTGCAGCTTCCAGTGGCCGATGGGCGCGACGCGCTCACCGTCCAGTTGCAGGGTTCCCGCCTTGCCGCTGAGGATGGCCATGGGTGTTCTCCCGTTGCGTTCAACTGGCGGCGAGCGTGCCGACGATGGCGATCGAGTAGGTGATGCTCCCCTCGTCGGCGGCCAACTGCAGCTTGCAGTGGCTGCCGTCGACGGTCCAGCCCACGCCCGGATGGCACAACACCAACACGCCTTGCGGCGGCACTTGGAGCGCCTGGCCGCTGGCGGCGAAGGGCGCCGACCATTCGCTCTGCCCGGCCGCGCCGACGCTCAGCGCGCCGCTGCCGGAATGGTTCACGATCCACAAGCCCTTGACGCTGGCCAGGATGCTCAGCAGGAAGTCGCCGAACAAGGGCCGCTCCAGGGCCGTCAGATCCAGAACGCGCGGCGTGCCGGCGGCCAACACGGCCTCGGTGTCGGTCCAGATGGCCTCGGCCTGCGCGGCGCCGCTGCCGCGGCTGAACGACTGCTCACAGGTCCGTTGCCCTTCGTCGGTGACAGTGCCGCTGGTCCAGCGCCAGCCGAGGCTGGCCGCCAGATGGACGCGAAAGTCGTCTGCCATAATTCACGCTGCTCCTATGATCGAGCGGGGCTATTGATCTTCAGAAAAGGAATGCAACACGCGGGTGACATTGGTACCGGGAAACCGGGCTCCCGTTGGTCGCCCTGGTTGCGTTGTTTATTGGTGTTCAGATTAGTAATGCAACCTGAGGCAGTCGTTTCCTCCAAGAATTCGGGCTCCCGTTGGTCGCCCTCGTTGCTTTACTTGCCTGAGGGTCAATATTTGAGGGTCAATCCTGAGTTACGTCGGAATCAACAGGTGGGCCAGGCACTCGAAGTCCAGCACCCATTGCCAAAGGCGCGTCCTGGGGTCTTGCGTTTCGCTGGGGGCGGCGGCCGGCTGCATGCAGATCACCTTGCTCCCGCCGTCCAGGGGCAACTCGGCGCGGTCAAACCCTTGCCAGGCGGCGGCGACGATGGCGCGGCCGGCTCCGCACTCGGGATGCCGAACCACGATCCGCACCAGCAGGCTGGCCAGCAGCGTGCCGTCGTTGAAATGGCTGTCGATCGTGCCGCCGGTAAGCAGGACCACGGCGCCGGCCTGCTCCGAAGCCGTCTGCGCGTGCGTGCCGCTGGTCACCCGATCCGCGCTGAGCAGGCGGTTGAGATTCTCCAGGGCCGCCCATCGGGCGTGGATGGCGCGCGCCAGGTTCATGAGATCCGCTCCGCTTCAAGGGTCTGCAGTCCGCCGATCTGCTCCGTGCCCGACGAGCCCACGATCCGATAGACCGCGGCGTCGGGGGCCACGATCCGGCAGGCGTGGTCGATCGCGAGGTCTTCGGCCAGGTGGATGCGGCAGCGGCGGACCGTCTGCCGCACGCCTTCTTCCGCGACGACCTGCAGGGCCTGGGGTTGAATCCGTGCCCGGACTCCGCTCCGCCAGGTGCGCCAGTGTTCGACCTGGACGCCTTCGGCATCCTTGGAATATGCGGCGCGCTGGATTGTCACCAGGTCGTTGAGGCCGTAGGCCAGGGCCACGTTCCGGCAGGTGCAATCCCAGCGTGCCAGCCGTACCGACAGAGTTGCGGAGAGCACGGTCCAGCGCCCCCCGGCTCGGTCGACCAGCACGTCGCCCAGCGCGGGCGCCGCGGCGCACTCGGCCTCGGGCAGCATCCAGGGGACATCGCCGCAGCCCAACGGCGCGCCGCCGGAGGCCGCCTCACGCTCGCCAACCGGGCCGCGCCAGGCGTGCTCCACGGCACAGAGCACCACCCCGCGGCGCTGGAGCGCGACCGGTTCCAGGCCGTCCACCAGGGTCGGAAGATCGGCAGTCGGATCGAACATCAGCTACACCCTTGAGAGTGGATTTCGAACGGTTCCAGGACCGCCAACCGGCGATCGCACCAGACGACCGTCTCGCGAAGCTGGCGCAAATACTCGCTCCAGGCCACTTCCTGGCCGTCCAGTTGGTAGGACGGCTTGGGATGGGCCGTCAATTCGGCGATCAGGCTCAATGTTTGGGCCTTGATCCGGGCAAGTTGTTCCTGTTCGCTGGACATCGGCGGACCTCACAAACGGGTCAGGATGCGTTTGCCGTTCAAGGCCGGCTCTAGATCACATTCATCCGAAAGCGGAGCAGAATCACCTGGCCCACCCGGGGCCGGAAACGGTACTCCACCAGATACAGCCGGCCGGCAATGGCGAAGGCGGGCTGGGCCGCAATGTCGAGTGTGTGGCGGAAGTTGTATCCCACCACGTCCCGCGTCCAGATGGGCCCCGTCTGCAAGCTGCCGCAGACCGCCGCTTCCACAGGCACCGCGACGGCGCTGTGGCCCGCCACCGCGGTCCGCGCGTCGGGATCGTCCGGGGTGAGGAGGTACACGCTGTATTCGATCGCCGCCAGGTCGGGCGGCGTTACGGGCGAGCCGTCGGCGTCGACCACGCGCGCCAGGAACGTCGCCGTTCCCTGTTTGTGTACGCTTGCGTAGGTATCCGCGGCATCGGTTGGCATAGCACACCTCGTGGCGTCAATTCACCCAGCACTGGCCGGCCGCGGCCCCACTGACGAAGACCGCGGCGGCGGCCACAGCGTAGGGAGGCGCCGGCTGTCGGCTCGCCGCCTTCCAGCCCAGCACCAGGGCCAATAGGTTTCGCAGTCCGGCGGCCATCACTCCATCCCCGTGATCACTTGGGTACTGGACTGGCTATGGATCGTCTTTTCCGCGAAGACGGTTTGCCCGTCGGCGCGGAACACGCTGAGCTTGCCCGGGGTTCGCTCGGTGGAGAACTGGCTGGCGGCCAGGATCAGGTAGCACAGCGAGTGCGCGGCGGCCCCGGCCTCGATAACGCCGGCCACGTCGGCGGTGAGCAAGGCCGCGGCCAGCGCGGCGCGCTCGCTCGTCAGCAGCGTCATGGCAGAGCCGGGCGTGGCGAAGCCTTGCGCGGTGGGCCAATGCGCGTCGCCGTGGGTCTGCAGGGCCGCGGCTGTCGCCTGCAGCTCGGCCTGGGTGGGCGGATCGTAGTCCGCCAAGGCCGCGGCGCAAGCGGCTTGCACCTCGGCCGCGTTCAGTCCGCCGGCGGCCCACTGCATGGCCACGTCGCAGGCGATGGCCGCGGCCTGGGCCCCCTCCTGGTTGTCGATCCGCGTTGCCGAGTCGGTGGTCACCGTGCCGCCGTTGGCGAAGATCACCACACGACCCGAGTTGGTCAGCGCCAGGCCGGAGAGATTCAGGGTCAGACCTTCGCGCACATCGTACAGCCAGCGGTCGGCTGATGTGTTGGAGATGGCGCCGGTCAGCGTCAGACCGCCGCTGTTGTCGCCGGCCACAATGCCGTAGACCGTGATCGACGCGCTGCCGCTTTCACGATAGAAGCCCTGACGCTGATGAAGTCCGCGGCAGCTACCGTGGACGATGATCGCCGGCGTGCCGCTGTAGTTCAGTCCGTTGGCGCCCGTTCCGGAACGCACCTCGCCGTTGATCGTCAGTGCTCCGCCGGTGCAGAGGATACCCAGACCTCCGGGCCACGCGTCTTCGCTGTCGCCGCCGGTGACATCCGCGTTGACCGTCAATGTTCCGCCGCTTTGGGCGATCGCATTCAATCCCACGAGGCTATCCCCAGAACTGCCGTTTCCCCCGGTGACGGAGGCGTTGACGATCACGGTTCCGCCGCTGATATAGACCAGGCCATCGGCCGTGCCGTCGTTGCGCGAGGGGGTCAGAGGACCGTTGAAGGTCACGGTTCCGCCTGCAATCTCGATGATGCGGAAGGTGCCGGAGACCGAGCCTGCGAAGCTGCGCGCCCCCGCGCCGCTGATGCTCAGCGTTCCGCTCGCGCCTTCCCCGATGTCGGCCTGGAAGGCGCCGGCCGACATGCCGCAGGCGTGCTCGATCATCGCCGTGTCGCCGGCGCCGGGCACCGACCCGTCGCCGTCCCACACGCCCGCGTCCGAGAGGATATCGCCATCGGCGATGGTGTAACGCGTGGCCATAGGCTGCTCCTATTGCGTCTCCGGTAGGCAATGCCGTGCGGCCGGGCTTTATTGCCCCTCCGATAAACAATGCAACCAGGGCGACCAACGGAAGCCCGGTTTCGTGCGGCAAACGCCACCCTCACGTTGCATTACGATTCTGAGCACCAATAGGGGCAACGGGCCCGGGAACCACGGCATGGCCTTTCTGATATCCAAGAACCACGTCGACGGAAGCGAATCCGCCCGGGCCCGGCCGGCCCCATCCGGCCGGGCCCTTTCCCCCACGCCATCGCGTGCTTTCTTGCCGCGTGCCGCCTGTTCGGTCAGACGGCCCTAGCCGCTGCACTTGACCACAAACCGTGGATTGATCACGGCCGCGGCGCCGCGTTCGCTGGCCTTGAACCGCATCACGATATCCTGGTTGAACTCGGCCTCGCTGTTCAACGGCGCCTGGGTGACCGTGATCGGCCAGTTCTCCATGTAGGCGAAGGCCCGGCGGAAGTGCCCCATGAACCACCACTTCTTGGCCTCCGCGGCCGCCGTGCCCGCGGCCAGAATCCGCCGGTAAGCCAGCCGGCTGTCGTGGACGCTGTAGCTCCGCAGCGGATTGGGCGAAACGGTTTGCGAATCGCCGCTGGAGTAGTGGATCTCGGTGGCATGGAAGACGCGGTTGGCCGTGTGCCGGCAGGCGGGCATGACCAGCACGGTGTTGGCGCGCAGCAGCACCGGCTCGCCCGTGTTGGGATCGAGAATCTCGTTGAACAGTTGTTCGGCCGCGTCCACGTTGGTCCAGTCGACCAGTTCGTTTCCGGCCAACTCGTTGACCCAGGGCCCGCCGTCGCCCGAGGCGTAGTAGGTGGAATACTCCACCCCTTTCCATTTGTAGTTGTTGGTCTGGCCGACCAGCAGATCGATCAGCCGCTTCTCCTTGTTGAGCCCCAGGATCTCGCCCACTTCGGCCGCGCGCTGCAGAATCAGGTGCGTGCGGTCGAAGAAGATGGCTTCGCGCGTCACGGGCACGATGAACCCGCGCTTCGTGGTGGTGGGAGTTTCGATGTAGTCCTCGCTCAACCCCACGCTGGGATAGGGCATGCCGGGCGGCACCTCGGCCACGTCGTCGCGAATCCGCCCGATCCCGGGGATTCGCTCCCCGTCCAGCCGCGTGGGGATCGTCTCCACCAACTGCGAGAGGATGAACTCCTCCTGGCTGTAGGCGCGCATGATCTGCGCGTAGATCACCTGGCCGGTGATGTTGGAGAAGGCCGTGGTGTCCACGGCCTCGCCCGCTTCGATCAGCCCCACCGCGGCGCCGCGCGGATCGAGTTGCTTGACCCACGCGACGCCCAGGGTGGCCTCGGCCAGCTCGCGGAGGCTGAAGTCTTCCGGCTGCAAATCGCCTTGCTGCAAGGCCTCGCGCAGATGCCGCACGGTCTGTTGCGGTCCGTCCAGCTCATAGCGCCGTTTGAGTTCGCGATAGTTGATGTTCACGTCGTGATTCTCCTGAAGAACAAAATGGACTCCGGTTCGTCGACCGGAAAACGGGTAACCTTCGGGGCATCGCTGCGCCGCGCGCCTCACGTGGCGACGAAGCTGCTGCCCTCGACCCCACCGGTCATGACGGTGGAACGGATATCGACCAGGACGCTGCTGGCAGGGGCCGCCTCGCGGCGCGCTGCCCGGCCCATGGCGTACTTGGCCGCCGACACCTTCGACACCTGCTGGTTCAGCAGGGCCGTGCCGGCGGCGTTCTCGGCGGTCCCTACCAGGTCGCCCAGTTCGAAGGCGCTGGCCGGGCAATCGAACTCGAACACGCCCGTGGTCGCCACGCGGATCGGCAGCGTTTCGCCCGCGCGGCTCCGCTGCATGGCCACACCCAGGAACTTGTCGGCCAGCAGACCCTGGTTGGCCGTTTCCGACCCCTGGTCGGCTTGGGCCGCGGCCGGTTTGGCGTCGTCCACGTCCTGCCACACCAGATCGCCGATCTCGATGACCGTCGCGCTGTCCACGGCCGCAATCACCGGATTGGTGTCCCCGTAACGCCACCGCATCTTGTCGCTCATGTTCACATCTCCTGAAAGAATCGTGTCTGTCGTGTCCGTATCGCGTTGGAACGAATACCGCATCAGGTGATCGCGCGCACAAAGGCCGCGGAGTCCAACGCGGCCCCCTGCGCGCCCTGTTCCCGGGAACTGGGTCCCAGCCCGGCTCCTCTCGCGGCCGCCGCTTGGAGCAGGCGCGCGCGCTGGGCCACCAGGCCGCGCATCGCCGGCTCGTCCGGGGCCTGGTAGAGCGACTCCAAGAACGGCTCGTCGACCAGCAACCGTGCCTGGGGGTCGCCGCCTTCGGGCAACGGCAGTCCCGCTTGACGCAGCAGGCGCTCGACCAGGGCGCGTTTGGACTGCCGCGCCTGTTGATCGCGCAACGCCTGCAGTTCCTCGCGCAGTTGCTGCGACTCGTGTTCGGCCTCGCGCCGCAGTTCTTCCACCAGGTCCGGCCGCAGCCGCCGCAGGGTCTCGCCGGTCAGCCCGGCGACCGACGCGCCCGCCTCCTCGGCCGCCTCGAACAGTCCGCGCGTGGTGGCCGGATCGGCCACCAGGTCCACGCTCTGCACCTTGAGGATCTCTTCGACCACGGTCTGGCCGTCTTCGCTCCGGGTGCGGGCCTCGACGTTGTGCGACAGGCCGACGTTTTCCGGCGCGTGCTCGGCATCCCACAGCAGTTGCTCGGCCAGGGCGTGCTTGGGGTTGAAATGGAAATCGGCGAACAGGCCCTCGCCCGGCCGGTAGACCACGTCGCGGATCGCGCCGATCCGATCCTGGTAGTCGCGCGGCCCGGCCAGAGGTCCTTTGGGATGATTGACGTGGACCTTGGCGCCTTCGTACAGGCGCACGGCCTGGGTCAGGGTCTCGCCCGGATAACTGCGGTGGTTCCGCGAGCGCAATCCGAGGACCTTCACCCCGCGCACCACGGCCGTCGCGCGGTCCACGCGCATGGCCACGCCGCGCGAATCGACATATTCCTGCAGGGTTTCGTTCATACGCTGCCTCCTGAGGGTCGCAAAGGGAAACGAAAAAAGCCCACGCTGAACCACCTCGGTTCATCGTGGGCTCGGAAAGGTACGCGCGCCTGGGGCGGGCCCTTTCGGATACCGCAAACGTCTTGTCGTGTGCTTGGTCCGGACCGGGCTCGCCGGATCGCTGGCGCCGGTCCCTTCGCCGCTACCTGACGATCGACTCCAGCCTGCGGCGGATATGCTGGATCGTACCGTCCTGGACGCTCAGCTCCAGGCCCGCCGTGCCGTGAAAGCCGCGGCGCTGCACCTCGGCCAGCAGTTCGGCCAGGACGCGTTGCAACTGTTCGACCTTCTTCTCGTTGGCAGTCGTGGCGGAAAGCGTAATCATGACACTCAACCTACGGCATGGCCGTGGAATTTTCTACGGCGTTTGTGGGCCACTCGCGGACCTTTGGGCCATCAACTCCCGCTCGCGATCGGAATCCAATCCGTGCCGCAGGGCCATGGTCTGGATCGACATCGCTCCGCTGCGCACCAGGATTTCGTCGGCGCGCGCGTCGTGCAAGCGGTCGCGCACGGCCAGCGTGGGCGGCGTGCCGCGGATCTCCACCTCGCGCAGCGCGGCCGCCGGCAACCGGCCGGCCGCCACCGCGGCGCGCAGCACGCGGCCCATCAGCTCCCGGTCCTCTTCCAGCATCTCGTGCTGCAGGCGTTCGAACATCTTGATCGCCGGCCCCTCGGCCATCATCGTCGAGGCGTAGTTGGCGTTGGAGGCGTCGCTGGTGAGCATGAACTCCGGCATCACCAGCCGGCTGGCGATGGCGCGCAGCTCGGCCTGCAAGACGGTCACGTAGCGTCCGGCGTCAATCCCCGCGGCGGGAAACTCGTAGTCCGTGCCCGCCAGGGCGTCGAGGATCGTTCCCGGCCCGTAGCGGCGCACATGGCGCGTGCGGCCGGTCGCCGGATCGGTGCTGGAACGCGCCTCGCGCTGCACGAACTGCTCCACCGCGGCCCGGCCGCCCGAGGCGTGCTTGCGGATGATGGCGATGGCCGATTGGATCTCGGCCACCACGCTCATGTTCCGCAGGAGCTTCTCCGCGCGGCGCAGGTTCTTGCGCACCGGATAGAACAGCGGCAGCCCGCGCTTTACGTTGGCGTCGACGTTCGCCTTGCGATGCTGGATCTCGTCGGCGTCGACCCACGCCCCGTCGACGTAGTAGCCGTACACCGTCTCCACGTCGCGCCGATCGGTGACCACGCCGAAGCGGGCCGCGGGGTCCGTGGCCGCCTCGGCCGGCGTGGCCACCTGGTCCGGCTCGACGAACCGCACGCGCGGGATCCCGTCGCTGGCCGGAAACAGGCGGATGAAGCACTCCCCGTCCCGGTCCTTGCGGCGCACGATCTCCTGCTGCCGCTTGTGCCAGCCGTTGTGGCGCAGGAAGGCGTCGAGCACCGCCTGCACCTCCAGGGCCAGCGGCTCTTGTCCGCACCGGGCCGAGACCCGGTAGGCGTGTCCCGTGCCCACGATGTAGCTGATGCGGTTCTCGTGGCCGTTGATGGCGAACTCGTTGGTCGCGGCCAGGGCCCGGCACTCGGCGCGGAGCTGGCGGAGCTGCGGCTCCTGCAAGACGCTGTCGCCGCCGCGCGGGCCGTCGTTCATCGCCGTCCACCGCAAGCCGTCTTCGTCCTCCAAAGGATCGGCCGGGTCGACATAGCGGTCCCAGAACTCGTCGACGCTCTCGCGCACGCGGCGTTCGAGCCTTGCCCAGCGGTCCTCGGTTTCGGCGGCGGCCGGGACGGGCCGATCGTCGGCTGTGGATGGTTGAGCCATGTTTGCGATGCTCCTGTTTCGGCAAAGGCTTGACCGTCAGTCAAACGCCAGGCGGCTCCCCAATCCGTCGTCCGGCTCTGCGGCGGTGGCCTGGATCGCCAGGCGAAGGGCCATTTCCAGGGCATCCGGCCCATCGTCGTGGTCGTTCAGCGGAAATTCCTTGAGTTGCTCCACGAGCAGCGCCGCACCGGGCGAACGCTGCCTGAAGCGCAACCGGCGCGAAGCCAGGTAGGGGCCCAATCGCCGGATGCGGACCAGCTTGTTGACCGTGTTCTGCAAGGGCCAGGGCCGCGCCCCCAGAATGCCCTGCCGGCGGAACTCGGACTCGATCTCCGCCCCCAGCAACTCCTGGAACTGGTTCGCCTCCAGGCCGAACACGTCCGGGCCGAAACGCCGGTACCACTCCGCGGCGTCGGCCACGATCTGCGCCGTGTCGCGCCGCGCCAGGTCCGCGTCCACGTACAACAACCCGCACTCGTCCACTCCCAGGACCACGATGGCCGAGAAGTCTCCGCGCCGCGCGTCGCCGCCCTTGCTGGGGTCCAAGGCCATGCTCCGGACCTGCAAGCGGTGGGGCCACTGCTCAAACCAGATCCCCTCGTCGAAATACGCTTCCGGCCACTCGCACCGCTCGGGGTTCACCGGCGAGTTCTGCTTCTCGCGCGCAAAGGTCGCTTCGCCTTCCTCGGCGCGCATGCACATCAGCGCATACAGGTCCTCTTCCTCGGGCCAGAGCAGCACGGCGCCGGCGTCCATGTCCGGCCGCCGCTGGTCGTAGAAGGCGCGCGCCGCGCTGCGGTAGTCGGGCCGGCTCAGGTCGGTGTAGATGGCCTCCCACTCCTTCCACAAGGACATCTGCGCGGGCCAGGTCTCCACGGCCCGGAAGATGCGGCTGTTCCAGCCGGGGGTGCGTGCCAATTGCATCGCCAGGGCGTCGTGGTGCAGGGCCGTGGCCAGACTCAGCAGGTTCGTGCGCCGCGTTCCGGCCTTGGTCAAGGCTCCGAAGAACCATTGGCGGGAGCGCTCGCGCTGCAGGGCGGAGCGCATGTGCGCGTCGTTCTGCAGGTCGTCGCAGACGATGAACGTCGGTCGATGGGCGCGCCACCGCCGGCCGCGGATGCGCTGCCCCGTGCCGATGGCCTCGATCGCCATGCCGTTGGCCAACACGATCAAGCCGGCGCGCCATACGGTGCCTCGTCCGCTGGCCCGGGGATAGTCCTGGGCCAGCAGCACGTTGTGTTCGAGTTCGGCCTTGATGTTCTCCAGGTGGGCGCGTGCCTGGTGCCACGTGTCGGAGACGATCCAGGTGTAGGCCTCCCAGCCCTCCAGCGCGGCGCGGAGCGGATAGGCCAGCGAGCCGATGGTCGACTTGGCGCTGCCGCGCGGCCCCAACACATTGACCTTCACCCCGCGCTGCCGCGGCATGCGGTCGAGTTGCTCGGCCAGCCACTCGTGCATCCGCGAGGGACGCTGGCGGAAATGCTCGACCAGGTAGCGCCGGCCCCAGCCCAGAAGATCCTGCGGCCGGTCCTCGGCGCGCCGCGCGCCGCCCAACCTGCGCGCGGCCAGGTCGCGCAGCGTCCTCAAGGTGGCTTGGTGGAGGAGGCTGGGCGCGGGCCGCGGCAGGCGCCGCGCGATTTCAGGCTTGTCCATCTGCGCGCTCCTTCGCCGTATGCAACCGCCGTGGATTCTCCGCCAACGCGCTCCACCGCCGCGGCGCGCCGAGGTACTCGAACGACACCACGGCGCGCCCCGCCGAACTGCGATAGCCCCGGCCAAACCGGTCGGCATGTCCGCCGCCGGTCTTCTTCACGCTCACCAGGCGCCACCGCGGCCCGCGCCGGCAATGGCCGATCACCGCCGGGTGGCTGGTGGTGATGTTGATGCGGTGCCCTTCCTCGCGGTGCAGTTCGGCCACCGTCTCCAGCAGTCCCATGCCGATCCCCAGGCCTTGGAAGTCGGGCAACGTCACCAGGCGAGTGAAACGGCGATGGTGCTTGTAGCCGATCAATGTGACGGTGGCGCAAAAGGCCACCGGACGCCCCTCCCACAACGCCAGATAGCAGCGCGCGGCCGCGCTCAGCGAACCGCTCAGATAGTGATGGCGCGCAAACAGGGCCCACGCCGCACGCCGGCAACGAAAGACCTCCAGCCGGATCGCTGGACGTGGAAGACACCTCCGTTGAAAACACCCCGTGGCCATGTCGATCGTCCAATCCGGCTGCAACCACTCCAGCACGTCGTAGTGGCAGGTCACGGCCACGAACCGGCAGCCGATCCGCCGCGCGCGAATCCCCTTGGCGATGGCCGCCGACACGGCGCGCGCCACGTTGCGATCCACCACGCTGGTGAACTCGTCGAAAGCCACCAGGGGCTCTGCCGCACTTCGCGTCTTTGCCGTTGTCGCCATGCATTCGGCCTCCCCAGGCTGCGTCGCTGAACCGTCTCCTGCCGCGTTCGCACTCCGCGCTGCGCATTCCGCCTCCGAAAGGGCGCGCGCCAGGTCGCACCGCGACTGTTCCCCGGTGCTCAGGGCCGTATACGGTTTGACCCAACTGGGCGGAGAGCTGAACCCCACCGCCGTGAACAGGCCGGTGATCTCCTTGATCGGCCGATCGCCCAGACAATCCACCACGGCCCGATCGTCCGGCCAGGTTCGCTGGCTGTAGAGCCGTGCGCCGAACAGGCGCCGCGCGACCGTGCTCTTGCCGCTGCCCGAGGGGCCCACGATCAGCCCTATCTGCCACTGCGGTTCCCATGGCGACAAGTCCACCTGAAAGCGCTGCACGGCCTTGGCCGCCAGCGGCACGTCGAACATCCCGGCCACTTGCTGCACGC
This sequence comes from uncultured Planctomycetales bacterium, assembly GCA_937889015.1. GTDB lineage: Bacteria > Planctomycetota > Planctomycetia > Pirellulales > Thermoguttaceae > CALARR01. The sequence goes on from CALARR010000195.1 coordinate 28,451, forward strand.
GGAAGGAGTCGTGGATCGGGCAGGTCAAAGTGATGTCGATGGACTGCATGGCTTCCTCACAGGCACAACAAGCGGCAGACAAAACCCTCGGCAGTCATCCGCTCGAAGACCTGCCGCTGCTGCTGTTCGCTGGCGCACTCGATCACCACCTGCCAATTCTCGTGCAGGACCGCGCTCGGAGCCGCATCCGGCTCCGGATAGACATCCGGCGCCGCCTGTGAGTGGCGCAGCGCGTCGAACATCGTTTGCACCGCTGCGCTGTCCGTCTGCACCTCAGCCAACAGGTCTGCCAGCACCGCCGGGTTGCAGCCGGCCATGTTCGTCATGGGGTCCAGCGACGCCAACAGCTTGGCGGCTTCGGCCTCGTCGACGTCCAGCACCAGCACGGGCACGTCGGCGTGGGGCGTGGTCTCGGCGCGGAGGTGCCCGTCGATCAGCTCCAGCGAACCGTCGGCCAGTTCGCGCGCCAGCAGGGCGTCGGCATAGCCGATTTCTGCCAGCAACCCGCGCAGGGCGTCTTGTTGCGCCTGGGGATGCGTGCGCCAGTTGCGCGGATGCGGGCGCAGCGTGTCGGCCTTCACGCGCCGCAGTTCCTTGATCCGGTCGCGAACCCTCATCGCCAGTTCTCCAGAAACCAGGCCAACAGCGTCAGCAGCACGCCCGACAGACCGCCCACCACGCCGGCCGCGAGTTGTCCCCACAGCCGGCGCACCAGTTCCAGGCGATCGACGCGCGTCACCAGGCCGTCGCGGCCGTTGCCGTAGATCGTCTCGAACACCGTGTCCAGCCGCTGCCGGCAGGGCTCGCACAACGCCACCTGGCTGCTCAACGGCGCCAGCAGATCGTCCAGCTTGGACTCCAGGCGATCCAGACGCTTGTGGATGGCGCGCAGTTCTTCGTTGTTCATCGCGAGTTCTCGTTCTGGACCGCTGGTGCGGCAGATGCCGACAAGCTCGCCGCGGCCTGCGTGCCGGCCGTGATCTGGGCCGCGGTCACGGCCTTGGCGATCTTTTCCCGCCAGGTCGCCTCCTTCACGAAATGCGCCAACAACTTCTCGAACAGATCGCGAAACACCTCGGGCAGGCCGTCGGCCCGAATCCGCTCCAGCAAGGCGTGAACCGCCTCGACAAAGCCCGAGTAGTCGCCGATGGCATAGCACGACAGGGCATTGGCAAGCTTGCTCAGCCCCCAGGCGCCGAACTCGTTGGCCAGGGCGGCCGCACGCCGCCGCCGGCTCTCCCGGCGGTTGTACAGCCACAACAAGGCAAACACGGCGCACAACGGCGCGCAGAAGCAGGTGCTGTACAGCCATACGTTGGGGTCGATTGCGGAAAACATGATGGACTCCGAGGAAAAAGAGGCTCAGGATCTCACGGACCGCCGGGTTCAGGATGGCGCTTCAACCCGTGTGCGATTGCGTTCCGAAGAACACGACCGCCCCCACGGCCAACGCCGCCAGGACCAGCACCGTCACGACGACCGTGTTCGGACCGGCCTCCTGCCTGGCCGCCTGACGCGACTCTTCCGCGGCGCGCGTCTGCTGCGCCTGCAACGTCGACAGCATTGCGTCGAGCCGGGCATTGGTCGGCCCCAGGTCCACGGGCGGGGCGGTGGGCCAGGTGCGCAGCGTCTGGTCCACCTCTTGCCGGTAAGGCAGAATCCGCGGCGCGGGCTGGGTCGAACGGCCAGGCGGCAGACAGCCGTTGGGACCGCATTGCACCTGCCGGCCCGCCGTCGCGCGGCCAAGCTGCTCGTACAACACCTGCAGGCTGCAGGCGATTCCCACCTGATCGTCCAGCGTGCGCGCACGCACCAGGCCCACGATCTGCTTGCCCTCGGCGTCGAACAGGGCCGAACCGCTTCGCCCTTGGGCCGGCGGCGGGGTGAAGCACAAATCCCCGCCGCGATAGCCCAGGGCGTGCCCTTTCCAGCTCGTGGACCAGGCGCCGTGCGCACACCCGGACGAGAGCAAGGTCTGCCGGGGCTGGACCACATAGTCGCGCGGGGCCAGCGGCACCGCGCTGGGCAACAGCCCGCCGAACTGCCGCTCTTCGACAACCACGATCGCCGCATCCGCCTCCTGCTCCGCCACGCGCACCAGCACGCGCCCCGCCAGGGGCAGCGATTGGTGCCCCTGGCGCCAGAACTCGCAGACCACCTCGGGCGCCGGGCCAACCACGTGCGCGGCGGTCAGCACGTACACGTAGCCCTGGCTGATCTCGAATACGCAGCCGCTGCCTCGGCCTCCGTCGGGCGTCGTGATGCGGCAGGTGGCGTCGATGCAGCCCGACATGGCGGCGGAGGCCTGGCTGCACGAGCCGACCAACAGCACGCCGAACAACGCCGCGGCCAACCACCAGCCCACAAGCCAGGCCCACATCCGCTGCTGCGTCTTGCGCCGCAGATGCGCGGATCGCCGCCGGACGGGCCGGGCAGCCTGCACGCTGCGACGCCCGGTTGTGGTCGGCCTCACGTTGGTTGCGCGGCGCTTCTTCACACGACTTTTCATGGCACGGACTCCTGTCTTAAGGAATGAGCGTGAATCGATAGCGATAGAACGGGGATCGCGCCAGGTCGGCCGGCTCGGTCAGCCGATCGGCCAGGTGCAACACCGGGTCGACCCCGCCGCCTACGCGATCGGCCAGGGCGCACGCCTGGCTGCAGAACGGAGGACGGCGGTCCAGCGCCGAGTCGTCCACCGCGGGCCGTACCAGCAGCCGCACCCAAGGCAGGTGCAGCAGCCCGGCGACCCCCAGATTCCACCAGCCGTACGAGCAGCCGCAGAGTCGCTTCATGAATCGCGCGGCCCCGCGGCGATCGTATTCCGGCCAGCGCCCGTCGGGATTGGCCTGATACACGTCGATCCGGCCCGGATAGCGGCCGACCTGGCTGGCGAGCGTGACCGCGCGCCCGCCGTGCCATTGCAGCACTTCCAGGCAGAACAGCTCGTCGTCCCACCAGGCCGCCTTGGCGGCGTGCGAGTGCTCGCCGCGTCCCGCGGCGGAAATCAGCCCGCGCCGGCGATACAACAACAAGTCGCCATCCTGAATGCAGTGCGCAAAGCGATCCAACGCGGCCATCACTCGGGTCGAACTGTTAGTCATTTTCGCCTCCCGCGGTGGCTGACGATCGGTTCCGTTTCCGCGCCCATCCCGGCGACCTGCGCGCGGATCTGTTCGTAGCGCAGGCGGTGCTCCGGCTTGAGATTCAACTCCAAGGGCTCCGCGGCTGGTTCGCGCCGCAGGCGCCGTGCGCCAGGCCACGCCGCACGCACGTGACAGGCCAGGCACGGCAAGTCCACCAGCGCGCCGCATTGCGCACAGCGCCGCCGCGGACCGGTTGGCACGCAGTTCGCCTGCTCCGCACGCGGCAGCCAGAAGGAGACGTGCCGGCCCGAGACAATCTTCCCCACGGTCGTCCGGCTCACGCCGACACGCCGGGCAATCTTGCGGAGGCTCAATGTGCCCTCGGCAACCAGCCGGCGGACCTCCTCCACGACTTGCAGCGGAATCATGTCCCTCTCCCCGCGGCCAACACCGCAGCGCGCAAAAAAAGAGCCCGCCACTGGGATCAACTCCCAATGGCGGGCTCTTGAAATACCTGGGACTCCGGGCCGGCAGACAAGCCAGGCCGCGGGCCCCAGCCACCGGCCCCCGGTTTCTCGGGCCCATACGTGGCAGGGCCGGTTACGGCCTGATTCGTCTGCGGACCGGTGAGCCCTCGGCTCTACCGATACCCGCAACGCTGCCCGGAACCTAACACAGAGTCTGGCCCACTTTCAAGCGCAAAAGGGCCCCGCAGATGCAAGCGCTGTGCGTTTACCGACTTGTGCCGCAAGAAAGACGGGCGTGCCCAGCGGAGCGAGGCGCGCCGCTCGTCTACGTTCCGCTGCGCAGCAGCCGTTCCAGTTCCGCCACGCACCGCGCCACCTCGTCGATCAGATCGTTCAAGCGCGGGGCGTCGGCCAGGCGCAACGCTTCGATCATGGCGGCGTAGTACCACAGCGTTCCCTCGCGCCCGCCGCGGAACGAGTCCCATAGGCGCTCGCCCAGCCGTCGGTAGTCGGCCAACAGCCAGCGCGCGTTGTCCAGCTTGTCGGCGGCCACGACCAGGCGCACCGAGGCGTCGGCCTGTCCCACGTGCGCCACATGCGCTTCCTTGCGCTGCCGCCAGGGCGGCTTGGGCGATTCGGTGGAGTCGCTACAGGCCATCACGATCTCGGCCACGCGCCGGCCGAAGCGCTGCTGCAACTGAGCGCAGAGGGCGGTCCCACCCTGGTCTTCGACCGAGTCGTGCAGCAGAGCCGCGATGGCCTCCTCTTCATCCCCGCCGTACTGCAATACGATCGCGGCCACCGACAGCAAATGGCTCACATAAGGCGCGCCGCTGACCTTGCGCTGCTGGTCGGCGTGCAGCACGGCGCAATACGCCAGCGCGTCGGAGAACCGTGGCCCAAGTCCCATCGCCGAGTCCCTTCACCTATCAATGCACGGATACGCTGCCGCTGTGGCGGGGCTCTTCCAGCCCCAAACGCTTCATCTTTTTATACAGCGTGGTGCGATTGATGCCTAGGGCCGCGGCGGTGGCCTGGCGATTCCAGTCGTGGGCCTCCAGCACTTCGCGGATGATCTGCCGCTCAGGACAGGCCATGGCCTGCTTCAGGCTCTTCTGATCCAACGCGCCAATGGCCGGCGCGCCTAGCGACAGGCTCGAGGGCAGATCATCGACCTCGATGCGGTCGCTCTTGCCCAGGAGCACGGCCCGCTCGACCAGGTTTTGCAGCTCGCGCACGTTGCCCGGCCAGGAATAGCGCTGCAGGGCCTGCAGCGCCTCGTCGCTGAAGCCCTGGACCTTCTTGTGGCACTCCTCGCACACGCGCTGCAGGAAGTGCTCGGCCAACAGGGGAATGTCCGCGATCCGGTCGCGCAGATTGGGCAACTCGATATTGATCACGTTGATGCGGTAGAACAGGTCCTGGCGGAATCGACCTTCGGCCACCGCCTTGCTCAGGTCGTCGTTGGTGGCCAGGATCACGCGCGTGTCCACCGTGTAGGTCTTGCTGCCGCCTACCTGCTCGAACTCGAAGTCCTGCAGCACGCGGAGCAACTTGACCTGCATCCCGGGGCTGGCCGTGCCGATCTCGTCCAGGAAGATGGTCCCCCCGTCGGCCTGCTTGAACTTGCCCAGCTTCTCGCCCATCGCCCCGGTGAACGCCCCGGCCACGTGGCCGAACAACTCGCTTTCCAGCAGGGTTTCGGGCAGGGCCCCGCAGGCCACTTCCACAAACGGCTTGTCGCGCCGGCCGCTGCGCCGGTGGATGGCGCGCGCAATCATCGACTTGCCGGTGCCGCTCTCGCCGGTGATCAGCACCGTGGCCTTGGTGTCGGCCACGCTGTCGATCATGTCGTAGACCTTCAGCATCCGCTCCTGGTGGCCCACGATGTTCTCCATCCCGAACCGCAAGTCGAGCTGCTGCTTCAGATTCCGGTTCTCTTCCAGCACGCGTTGCTGGTTCAAAGCGCGCTGAATCGCCATCTCGATCTCGTCGTCGATCAGCGGCTTGGTGAGGAAATCGAAGGCCCCCGCCCGAATCGCGTCCACCGCCGACTCCACCGTGCCATAGCCGGTGATCATGATCACACTGGTGGTCGGGCTGGTGTTCCGGCAATGGGCCAGGATCTCGAACCCATCGCCGTCCGCCAGGCGAATATCCACCAACAGCACGTCGTATTTACGACGCGCCAGGGCCGCCAAGGCGGTCGCACAGCTATTGGCCGTGTCGAGCTGGTAGCCCTGCTCGCGCAGCCAGTCGGCCATGGACTGAAGAACCTGTCGATCGTCGTCGACCAGAAGCAGCGTGGGTTGTTGAGCTTTCATATCGTTATCTAGGTCAGAGGACGCCTTCGGTCAACATGCGGCCGTTGACTTTTGGGGACAAACGGCACCCCTCTACCGGGCCTCGGTTGATGAAGCTATCCCGCTGGGTCGGGGGGGTGAATTCATGCTGCCGGGGAATTACCTCCGACTGGGGAGCGGACTAGGATTGACTAGTGTGCAACACCCCCACAGGCATTAGGCAAGGTTATCGGGAGACCGTAATGGCGATTCGAGTATTGATCGCGGATGACCATCAGGTCATTCGAACGGGGCTGGCGACATTGCTGGCCGGAACCGAAATTGAGATCGTGGCCGAAGCAGCCACGGGCAAAGACGCCCTCAAGCAGGCGGAGAAGGTCAAGCCGGACGTGATCCTGCTGGACATCCGCATGCCGGACGGGGACGGGCTGTCCACGCTGGAGAAGCTGCGGCAAAAAACGCCCGAGTCGCGCGTCGTCATGCTCTCGACCTACGACAACCCGACCTACATCGCCCGGGCCGTCGCCTTGGGAGCCAGCGACTACGTGCTCAAGGGCTCGTCGCGCGATGATCTGGTCAACACCATCACCGCCGCGGCGCGCGGCGAGTCGCCCTCGCGTGCGGGCGAACTGCGGCGCGTGGCCGGCGCGATGAAGGTGCGGCAGGTCGTCGATGACGACGAGGTGCCTCTCACCCAGCGCGAGACGCAGGTCTTGCGGCATGTGGCCCTGGGCCTCAGCAACCGCGAGATCGGCCGCTCGCTGGAGATCAGCGTGGAAACGGTCAAGGAACACGTGCAGAACATCCTGCGCAAGATCGCCGTCAGCGATCGCACGCAGGCCGCCGTGTGGGCCGTGCGCAAGGGGCTGGTGGACTGACCCCGCCCGGAGCCGCCGCGGCGCGGTTCGCGCAAACAATTGGAAGGGATACACCAAACCCAGGGTGGCCTGCGCCTGCCCTGGGTTTTTTCGTGCGCGCACCGAGCCCGTCGGTGGCCGCGCCGACCGCAAAGGGCCTTCGTCGCCGGAGCGGGGCCAGCACTCAATGGGCGCGCGGATGGGCCTTTTCGTAGGCCGCTTTCAATCCGGCGGTGCTCAGGTGCGTGTAGATTTGCGTCGTCACCAGGCTCTTGTGCCCCAGTAGTTCCTGCACGCTGCGGATATCCGCCCCCTGGTCCAGCAGGTGCGTGGCAAAGCTGTGGCGGAGCGAGTGGGGCGTGGTGCGGCTGTCCAGTCCGGTCTGCTGCAGGTACTTCTCCAGCATCCGCGCCACGCTGCGCGTCGTCAACCGGCGGCCGAACTTGTTGGTGAACACCGGCGCCGCGGGGCCGGAACGCTCACGCGCACTGAGCTTGCGCACCGCCAGCCACCGCCCCAGGGCCCGGATCGCGTAGGAGCCGATCGGCGCCAGCCGCTCGCGACGCCCCTTGCCGCGTACGCGAAGAATGCCCGCCGAAAAATCCAGATCGCTGTCGATCAACCCGGCCAATTCGCTCACGCGCAGGCCAGCCGAGTACAAGGTCTCCAGGATCGCCCGATCGCGCAGCCCCAACGAATCGTCGGGCGAGGGGGCCTGCAGCAGACGCCCAATGTCCTCGGCCGAAAGGAAGTGCGGCAGGTTCCGCGGCTGGCGCGGATTGCGCAGCGGCTTGGCGGGATTGCTCGTGGTCCAACCCTCGCGCTGCCCAAAACGGAAGAAACTCCGCAGCGACGCCAAGCGCCGGGCGATCGTACTTCGGGCATAGGCCGCTTCGCTCAAGGCCGAGACATAGCCCCGCAGATCGAGCACCGTGATCTCGCCGGGCCCCGGACAGCGCCCCTGTCCGGCCTCGGTCAGATACTCCACCAGCGCCGCGAGGTCCTCGCGATAGCTCTTGATGGTCAGCGCCGAGGCGTTGCGCTCGACCTGGAGATACTGCAGGAAGCGGTGGACTGCCGTGCGCATAAAAAAGACCGGCAGTCGAGACTGCCGGCCTGTGAGCATCTGTGGCAACTAGAAGGAATCGTCTTTGTCGGTCGACAACGGCAGACTGAACCGCCGGCTGAACGTCATCTTCTGCGTCTCTTGCCGCACCTTCTGACTCAGTACGGCCGCATCGTACCAGGTGAAGCTCAATTCCGGATTCGAGGCGAAACGGCCCAGTACGCGAAGCGTCTCCGCGCGACTGTCGTCGTCGTAGAGAAAGACATATCGCTCCGCGCCCTTCACCAGCGCCAGTACGTTGATGTCCTGACTCACAGCCGATAGTCTCCCGATGGAGTTCGATACGCTGGGCAAGCAGATTGGGCTCAAGCCCCGCCTCATGCACCCTGCGACTGTTATCGGATTGAAGGCCAGCGCCAGACCACTCGCGTTTCGCCAGCCCCGCCCCGCGCCGTCAACATCTCCCAGATGTGCATGTGACAACAGAATCGAATGAACTCATCGCTACGCTGCAAATACCCTTGCCAACCGTCAAAGCGAGCGTCGTCGCGAAAGGCAAAGTAGCTTTCCAGAGCCGCCGTAAACTCCCCATCATGCCCGTTGTAGGTCCGCGTGTGCTTCAGCACGGGGGAACTCGTGGGCCAACAAGCGGGCGGTGTCCTCGAGGGCGGACGGGGAACCAAACCGCGCGGATCCGGCCATTCGGCCGCCGCTTCCTCAGCCTCCGCCTTCGACGCGCCGCCGGACTTTGCCGACGGTTCCGCTTCGGGGCACTGCGGGGTTTGGGTCTTGAGTTGTTCGCGCGCCAACGCGAACTCCGTCTCAAAAATCAGTGGCCCCGGAATCTCCTGTTCCTCGTGTGTCCCCCATGGCAACCCATAGCCCGGTGGAATCGAGTGGAAACCGGGATTGGCAGCATACCATTCCACCTGCAGCCCCATTCGGGGCGGGTAATACGGCGAGTAGTCGGTGATCGCACCAATCACCACCGCATCGACCTGGAGGAATTTGGCCAGCCGCCGCGCGTCTTCGGCGCTGTTCAGCGGCAAGCGATGCTCCAGCATCACGCGTTCCACCACGCCCACCGGCACCACCTCAAACCCCGGCACCAATTGCAGTTCGTTGAAGTACGCCAGGGCCACTTGGCGGCCATCGAGGGTCGGTTCTGCCGTCAGGTTGAAAAATGGGGCTACGGCAACCTTGGACAATTGGGGGAATGGGTTGTGGACCGTGGGCTGATGCAAGCGTTGCGGCAGCAGCGAGCAACCGCTGGCACCACACACCAACATCAAGACCAGGATGCGAAAGCCCATATCCACAAACTACTTAGCGCGTGTCCACGGTTGGCCATCCCTGCCTTCAGGCGACACCTGGGCAAAAATAGACCGGTTCGGATGCCGTTAATGCCTCCTTTATCGGCAAACCCAACACAAACCCTCCAGCTTGACTACCGGAATCTTCGCGACTTGAGGCAAGTGCCGGGGGCGTTCTCACTCGCAATGGGTACCTGTACGACCCCACGTCCCTTGAACCCGCAGCAGGTTGGATGAGAATTCTGGCCAGAAAGCGTAAACTGGGGGTTGGCCCCCCGAAAATCCCCACACGATCAGACTGCCCCGGCTGAGGCCCCTGCTTTCCCGATACACGCATGACCCGCAATCCCACTCGTTCCATACGCGTCGGCAGCGCAACCCTGGGCGGCGGTCAGCCGATCGTCGTCCAGAGCATGTGCGCCACCAAGACCACCGATGTGGCCGCCTCGGTCCAGCAGGTGCGCCGCCTGGCCGAGGCGGGAGCGGGCGTGATCCGACTGGCGGTCGACAACGCCGACGATGCCCAGGCCCTGGTCGCCATTCGCGCCCAGACCCAAGCCAATCTGTCCGTCGATCTGCAAGAGAACTACCAGGTGGTCACGGACGTGGCGCCCTGGGTCGACAAGATCCGCTACAACCCGGGGCACTTATACCACCACCAGCGCAACCGTCCCTGGCAGGACAAGGTCCGCTTCCTGGTCGAGGTGGCCGCAAAGCACGATTGCGCGCTGCGCGTCGGCGTGAATTGCGGTTCGGTCGATCCGTCCCAGCGCGACAGATTCGCCCACGACGACTGGCTGCGGCCCATGCTCGAGAGTGCCCTGGAACACTGCGAACTGCTGGATCAACTGGGTTTTGTGCGGTATTGCGTCTCATTGAAGGACTCGGACCCGCAGCGCGTTGTGGCCGTCAACCGCCATTTCGCGGCCCAGCGTCCCGACGTGCCGCTGCACCTGGGCGTGACCGAAGCCGGCATGCCTCCCGAGGGCATCCTCAAGACCCAGGCCGCGTTTGAACAACTGATCCCCGCCGGAATCGGCGACACCATCCGCGTGTCCTTGACATTGCCGGTGCAGCGCAAGCACGAGGAGATCGAGGCCGGCCAGCAGATCCTGGCCGAGATCGCCGCCGGCCGTCGCGTGGGCCCTGCCCCGGTCGCCGCCGGATTGAATATCATCAGTTGTCCGAGCTGCGCGCGAGTCCAGAACCAGGCCTTCATTGAACTCGCAGAACAAGTCCGCGCCATGACACGCTATGCGGCCCACCAGCCCATCACCATTGCCGTCATGGGGTGCCGCGTGAATGGCCCGGGCGAAACCGACCACGCCGACCTGGGGCTCTGGTGCGGCCCAACGAGCGTGAATCTGAAACGCGCGGGGGCAAGGCTGGGGGCCTTCTCCTACGACGAGATCCTGGCCCGCTTGAAGGACGAACTGGATCGCCTGATCGCCGAGCGGGAGGCCGCGGGCGAGCATTGAAACGGCCATGGCCGCGATTCCTCGTGCGCCTCGCGGTGACAGCGATCCGGTTTCCACGCGACCTGGGCTCGCAAAACGGGCCAACCGCGCGGCATCCGCCCCAGCCCCCCCAGTCCTCCTACTTTTTCGGCAAGCTCCCGTAGCCCCCGGCGTGCGGTTCTGTTAGGATTCCGACCCTTTCGAGGTACGATCCTCTTGCCTCCGCATCCTGCGGCGCTCCATGAACCGCCTGGCCAGTTCGACGATGATGCTCGTGGTCGTCCTGGTGGCGGGCGCGGGGTGCATGTCCATCTGGCCCACGCGGCCGGTGCTGCCCAAGAGCTACGAAGTCACGCGCGGGCAGTTGGTCTTGCGAAGCGACTTCCCGCTGGCCGCTCATCATCGCCTGATCGAGGATCTGTTGGCGCGCCAGGGGGATCTGTGCCGGCACCTGGATCTGCCCGCCTCGGACGAGCCGATCGAGATCTATCTGTTCGAGGGCAGCAAGCCTTTCAAGCAATTCGTGGCTCAGTACTACCCGTCGCTGCCTTCACGGCGCGCCTTCTTCCTGGAAACCGACACGCGATTGACCGTCTATGCCCACTGGGGCGATTGGGTCTCGGACGACCTGCGGCACGAGGTCACGCACGGCTACTTGCACGCGGTGGTCCCAAGTCTGCCCCTTTGGCTGGACGAAGGACTGGCCGAGTACTACGAGGTGCCGCGCGGCAATCACGGATTGAATGCCCAACACCTGGCGCTGTTGGGGCCACGATTGCGTGAGGGCCGTTGGCGTCCCGACCTGGGTCATTTGGAACAGCTTCCTTCCACGACCGATATGAGCCTGGAAGAGTATGCCGAGGCCTGGGCCTGGGTTCATTTCCTCTTGCACTCCACACCCGAACACCGAGAACTACTCCGCGGCTACTTGCGTGATCTGCGGCGCGAAGGGCACGCCGAGCCCATCTCGTCACGTTTGCGACAGAGATTGAACGACCCTGCACCCGCACTCATGCAACATGTGGCGGGATGGATCGCCAGCCTCCCCCCAGAGGGGGCGGCGGCTAGTGCCCCTCCTCGGCCAGCCCTATAATTCCCTGTCCTGATCGCTTGGTAGGCCGCCGCAGGAAGGTGCCGATGCTCTCGTTCCGGACGTTTTGCAACACCGACCCGCCGCTGCTGTTGTCGATTTGGCGGAGCCGTGCTGGCCAGCGCGGTCTGTTGCAGCCGATCACGGTCGACCTGCTGGAACAACTGGTGTTCGCCAAGTTGTACTTCGACTACCAAGGCCTTTTCATGGCCTCTCTGGACGAGCAGGCGGTCGGTTTCGCCCACGCGGGCTTCGGGCCCAACGAGCCACAAGACGCCGTCACCACCGAACGCGGCGTGGTCAGCATGCTCATGGTCCGGGCCGGCGCCGAGAACAGCGGGGCCGCCGAGGGCCTGTTGGAACACTGCGAAGCCTACCTGAAACACCGCGGGGCCCGGATCCTCTACGGCGGCGGAATCCAGCCCCTCAATCCCTTTTATCTGGGGCTCTACGGCGGTAGCGAGTTGCCCGGCATCCTGCAGTCCGACACGGTCGCATCGGGACTGTTCCGCACGCACGGCTACGAAGAAGTCGACCAGACGCTGATCATGCAGCGAAGCCTGGAAGGTTTCCAGGTGCCGGTCGATCGCCAACAACTGCAGTACCGCCGGCAAATGGCCGTGGACGTGACGGTCGATGCCCCGGCCGCGACCTGGTGGCAGGCCTGCACGACGGGCGATTTCGACCTCACGCGATTCCAGGTCAAGCCCCGGGGTGGCGGCCAGGTTCTGGCCGAGGCCGTCTTCCGCAGCATGGACCCGACTGGGGCCGGCGCCTTTGTGCGCACGGCCGGCTTGCTCAACCTGACGGTTCAAGCCGAGTACCGGCGCAAGGGCCTGGGGCAGTTCCTCCTGGCCGAGGCCTTTCAAGGTTTCCTGCGCCAGGGCATCATGCAAGTCGAGGCCCAGACCGTGAGCAACAACACGGCCGCGGTCAAACTGCTGGCCAAACTCGGCTTCCAGCCCACCGACCAGGGAATCGTCTTCCGTAAACAGGTCTGACCTGCTCCAAGGCGCCGACGGGGCAACTCGAACTCACCATCCGTTCAGCTCCCACCCCAAGTTGGTGGTCTCCCTCGTACACGATTGGCGCACTGTTCCCATCCACTCGGCCGGCTGCTAGACTGGCGGCGTCGATTCTGATTCTGTCGCGGCCCGTTGCCCAAGGAGAGACTGCCATGATGCGTCGTGCTTGGTTCTCGGTATTGGCAATGTCGCTGGTCTGGGCCGTCGCGGCCCAGGCCCAGCCCTACAAGGCCCTGATCGTCACCGGCCAGAACGGCCACAAGTGGGATCTCACCACGCCCGTGCTCAAGAAGCTGGTCGAAGAGACCGGGCTGTTCACCTGCGACGTGGCTGTCTCGCCCCCCAAGGGCCAGGACATGAGCGGCTTCAAGCCCGACTTCGCCGCCTATACCGTGGTCATCAGCAACTACCAGGGCGATCGGTGGCCCAAGCAAACCGATCAGGCCCTGCTGGACTATGTGCGCAACGGCGGCGGCCTGGTGATCTTCCACTTCGCCTTGGCGGCCTTCCCCGACTGGCCCGAATGGAACGAAATGATCGGCCTGGGCGGATGGGGCAAACGCACCAAGGAGCACGGCCCTTATCTCCGCTGGCGCGACGGCAAGGTTGTGCGCGACGACCTCGACGGCAAGTCGGGCGGGCACGGGCCGGCCCAGCCCTTCTCGCTCGACATCCGCGAGCCCAACCATCCCATCACGCAAGGCTTGCCCCCGCGCTTCGCCCACGTCGACGACGAGTTGTACGGTTGGCTCCGCGGCCCGGGCAAGAACCTGACCCTGCTGGCCACGGCCTTCGCCCCCGTCGACAAGGGCGGCTCCGGCGAGCATGAACCGCTGATCTTCACCGTCCAGTACGGCAAGGGCCGCGTGGTCCAGAACGCCCTCGGCCACCTGCCCGAGCAGCTCAAGAGCGTGGCCTTCATCGTTACCTTCCAACGCTGCGTGGAATGGGCCGCCACGGGCAAGGTCACCCAAAAGGTGCCGGCCGACTTCCCCGGCCCCGACAAGCCCAGCGTCCGCGAGTAGAAATCCTCGTTGCCGTCCAAGAGCGACCCCATTCGGGAGAACCCGGCCGGCGGGGAAAACCGCGGGCCGGGTTGTCTCGTCTAGGAGGGTACACCGGATGATCTGCCAGCTCATGAGGTTAGCGGAGGGGATCTATTGGATGTCAGAAAAGGAATGTCGTAGCTGTCGAGCCCGCTGCCCTGGAAAGCCGGCCTCCCGATGGTCGGCCTCACGGCATTACTTACCTGAGACGCAATAAAAGCCTCGTTCCCAAGCCAACCTGCCTCCGCGGAGCCCTGCTGCACCAGCCACCCGATCCCGGCGGGAGCTGGGAAGCGCGATCACAAAACGAGAGGAGCCAATGCCATGCTGCATCGCAACGCCTTCTGGTCCGCACTCGCTGGCTGCCTGGCGCTGGGCGGAACCGCGCCGCTGGCGGCCGAAGAACCGGCCAAGCTGCCTTTGCGCAAGGTCGTCCTGTTCACTTCCGGGGTGGGCTTCTTCCAGCACGTGGGGCAGGTGAGCGGCGACGCGCGCGTGGAACTGCGATTCAAAATCGACGACGTCAACGATCTGCTCAAGAGCATGGTCGTGCAGGCCGAGAGCGGACAGGTGTCCACGATCAACTATGCCTCCAAGGACCCGGTGTCCAAACAGCTCAAGAGCTTTGCCGTTGACCTGACCACCAATCCCACCCTCGCCGACTTGCTCCAGCAACTCCGCGGCGAGCGCGTGGAACTGGACGCCCCGAACAAGATCGTGGGCGTGATTGTGGGCCTGGAAAAACGCAAGAAGGATCTCGGCGACCAGCAGACGATCGAAATCGACCTGCTCACGCTCCTGAGCGAGGAAGGCCTGCGGAGCGTGCCCTTGGATACGGTCAGCCGCCTCAAGCTGACCAATCCGCAACTGGACGCCGAGCTGCGCAAGGCCCTGGAGGTCCTGGCCACCGCCCACGCCAGCGACAAGAAAGCGGTCGTCCTGAACTTCCTGGGCGAAGGGAAGCGCAAGGCCATGGTCGGCTACGTGCAGCAAACGCCCGTCTGGAAGACCAGCTACCGCCTGGTGTTGGACGACGACAAGCAGCCCCTGCTGCAAGGCTGGGCGATCGTGGAAAACACCACCGAGGACGATTGGAGCCAGGTCGACTTGACCTTGGTCAGCGGCCGGCCGATCTCGTTCACCATGGATCTCTACCAACCGCTGTACGTGCCGCGGCCCGAGGTCCAGTTGGAACTCTACTCCTCGCTCCGGCCACCCGTCTATCAGCAGGACCTGGTGCGTCAGGAGGCGGCCGACCTGCTGGCGCGCGCCGAACGGAAGGTCGCCGGTCGCGTGCTGTTCGAGGCTGCCGCCCCTGCGGCTCCAGCCCCCGCACGCGCCGGGTTCGGCCGCGGCCTGGCGGCGGACGCCGAACCTGCAGAGAAACAAGAACTCGACCTGCGTCAAGGAGTGCAGGCCGTGGCCCAGGCCGGCGACGTGGGGCAGTTGTTCCAGTACTGCATTGCCACGCCGGTCAACCTGCCGCGGCAGCAATCGGCCATGCTCCCCATCCTGAATGCCGAGGTCAAAGGCCAGAAATACTCGATCTACGATCCGGCCGTGCATGCCAAGCATCCCCTGGATGGCCTGCGCCTGCAGAACACCAGCGCGCTGCACCTCATGCAGGGACCGATCACCGTCTTTGACGGCGGCACCTATGCCGGCGATGCGCGGATCCAGGACCTGGCCCCCAACGCCGAGCGCCTCATCAGCTATGCCCTGGACCTGACCACCGAAGTCGCCCGGGAGGGCAAGCCGTTGCCCGACGCCCTGTTGAGCGTCAAGATCATCAAGGGAACGATGATCGCCACGCGCGAGTTCCGCATGGTTCAGGAGTACACGGTGAAAACTTCGGGCCAGAAGGTCAAGAAAGTGCTCATCGAGAGCCCGCGCGATCCGGCCTGGGAACTCACCCAACCCAAGCAGCCCGAGGAGAAGACCCGCGACAAGTACCGCTTCCTGGTCGAGGCCAAGCCGGGCGTGCCGGCCAAGCTGAACGTCGAAACGCGGCGCGTCGAAAGCCAACAGGTGGCCTTGACCAACATCGACGATTCGTCGATCCGCGTGTATCTGGCGGCCCCGGCGGTCAGCGAGAAGGTCAAGGACGCGCTGCGCGAGATCGCCGCTCGCAAGACGTCTCTGGAACAGGTCGCACGCGAGCGCAAGGAAATCGACAAGCAGATCCAGGAGATCGTCCAGGAGCAGACGCGGATCCGCCAGAACATGGAGCGATTGGACCGCAACAGCGAGCTGTACAAGCGCTACGTGCTCAAGTTCAGCACGCAGGAGGACCAGATCGAGAAGCTACGCGGCGAAAGCCGCGAACTGACTGCCAAGGAAGACACGCTGCGTGCTGCCTTGGACCGCTACCTGATGGAATTGAACCTGCAGTAATCCATGCGGCCTTGCGCCCCGGCGGGCGCCTGGTCCTGGTCGACTACAAACGCGAAGAAGGCGTGAGCAAGCCGTGGACGCTGGACCACGTGCGCGCCGGCAAACAGACCGTGATCGAGGAAATCACGCAGGCCGGCTTCCGCTTCCAGGATGAATTGGACCTGATGCAGGATCAATACCTGCTGCGGTTCGAGAAATCGGCCAGGTGAGGTTCGCGCGATGGAAATATGAAGACTCACTTCTCTCCCGGCTTGACGTTGAAGGCCATCAGATGCCCTTTGAGCCCGGCGAACTTGTACTCCACCACACCAAAGGCTGGGCCCTTTTCCATGCCCAGCTTGTAAAACAGCTTCAGCGACTGTCCCTCTGCCCCGCTCTGGAAGTCTTCCTTCTCCAAGGCCAGCGACTGTAACTTGCCCGTCTCCGCCAACAGCTTCTCCAGCCCAGGCCGCAGCGCGTCCAGCGGCATCTTTGTCTGCAGGGCCGGGTGCATCATGGCAAAGGCCTTGTCGGGTTGGCCTTCCAAGGCAAAACGCAGGAATTCCTCGCCCTGCTTGCGATAGAGGTCCGTGTTGGGCAGGCTCTTGAACCAGCCCGGGGCGATCAGGTCGCTCGTGACGTTGAACTTCACGATCTGGTCGCCGTGAAAGCTGATCTCCGACTTCGCCGTTCCCTTCTCGAAGTTCACCGTCCCGCTGCTCTCCACCAAAGCCACGTTGTTCTCTTGCTTGGCCTCGGTGTGGAAGTCGGTCTTGCTGAGTCCCTGGCACTTGCCCAGCTTCTCGTTGACTTCGTTGATCCACGCTTGCAAGACCGGCTCGTCGATCTCCGCGCGCAGCGCGGGGTGCATCAGGGCCAGCACGTCCGCCGCCTTGCCGGAATTGACGGCGGCGAAGAACTTGTCCTGATAGGCCGTGCCCGCCGACATGGCCCAGAAGAGCAGACCACCACAGAGTACCAGGACCACCAGGAATACGACGCCCAAAATCGCCAGAATGCGTGTTGCCATAGTCAAGGCCTTTCGTAAGAACCTGTCCGCGAGCCGCCACCGGCCGCCATGATACCATGTGCTCAGTTGGACTGTCGAGCCGGCTCGCCGGGCGCGGCCAACGCGGCCACGCCCCGCACCTCGGCCGCGTCCAGCTTCTGCCGCTTGGACAGATAGTGCTCGTACTTGGCCCGTTCCTCGTCGGTCCAGGCCTGGGCCTCGCGATAGTCGCCGCAGAAAGGCACGCCCAGGTCAATCCAGGTGCAGAGCGTGGCCAGATCCTCGGCCCCCAGCTTGACCCCCTCGTGCCCTTCGCGGAGCATCTCGATCAGCTTGCTCCGCGCCGAGCCGGCCGAGTTGGGCGGCAGCGCGGGCGGGGCCGACTGGGCGCTGATCCAGTTCACCAGCGCATGGTCCGCGTCGCCCCGATACCCGCCCCGCACCGTGTCGAGCTCCGCGTGCGTCAGCGTCAGATAGGCCTCGCTCCACAGGCGCTTGGCGCGCGTGTCCTCCACGCTGCGGTCGGTCAGGCTGCACGGTTTGCCCGCCGCGCCCGTGTGGCATTGCACGCAATGCCGCTG
Organism: uncultured Planctomycetales bacterium; assembly: GCA_937889015.1. Lineage (GTDB taxonomy): Bacteria > Planctomycetota > Planctomycetia > Pirellulales > Thermoguttaceae > CALARR01. Next base: position 46,124 of record CALARR010000195.1, read on the forward strand.
CAAGATCGGCTGGATCTGGCGCGCGAAGCTGAACCCCTGCGGCTCGCCGCCAAATCGTGTTAAAGGCTGGGCCCCGGCGCGCACCGCCAGGGTCACCGGCAACTTCGCCAACGGAGTCGAGTTCTTGTGCTCGTGGCATCCCACGCAGGCCGCGTTCTCGCCCGGCTGGATCGTGGTCCAGCTCCGCATCGATTGCACCATCCGCCCTTCGGCGTCCAGGAGCTGGAAGTAGACCGGCCGGCGCGCCGGAAGACGGAAGAACGTCGAGCCGTCGTCGTACACGCGCGCATCGCCGAGCACGATCTTCGGATCCCACGTGCCGTTGCCGATGGCCACCGGCGTGCTCACCAGGGCCGTGCCGCCCGGTCCACTGTTGCCGTTGGAGCCGATGCCCGCCGCGCGAAAATCCAGCGACACCACGCGCAGGCTCTTCACGATCCCGCGCGGCAGCCCTTCCAACCCCGGACCCGCGTACACGTCCTGCACGTAGCAGGTCCCTTCGCTGCGGCGGTAGTCCACCAGGTCGGGCCGCGCGCGCCAACCGTCCCGGACGCGCAGCGGGATCGGCTGCCCACAGGGCAGCTTGCTGTCGGCCACCAACAATTCGCGCCGGCCGTCGAGCGTCATGAAGTACACGCCGAACCGCGGTCCGACGGCCGAGGTCCACTCCCAGCCCACCGGATGATAGGACACCAGGCACGCCTCGGCGCTCAGCGGATAGGGGTATTGGAACAGATCGCCCTCCTGGCCGTAGCGGTCCACCTTCACGGCCGGCGTCTCGCGCGGCGGAGCCACAAGCTGCACCCCATCGGCTTCCTGCCGGCCCCGCGACGGATCGATCACGATCAGCTTCCCGGTCTGGCGCGTGTGGTGGCCCGTGGCGATCGCCAGGGCCTTCTGGCTGCCGGGCATGCCGCGCGCGTGCAGAATCGTGGTCGGGAACCAGGAGTTCACCCCGTAGAACTCGTTCTGGTTCGTGCCGTCGGGATTCATCTGCAGCAAGGGCTGGGGATAGATCTGGCCGCGATCGTTGTACTCCCAGCGCGTGTAGAGAATCCGCCCGTCCTCGGTCACGGTGGGAAAGTTGTCGTGCACCTGGTCGAAGGTCAACCGCCGCAGCTTGCCCCCCTGCGCGTCGCAACGATAGAGGTTGCTCACCTCGGTCCACCAGCAGTCGACCGTCTGCACGCAACGCGTCGAATTGAACACGATGTCGCCGCCGGGCAGATAGGCCCCTTCGTAATCGGCCACGGCCAGCCCTTCGGTCAACTGCCGCACCGAGCGTGTGTCCAGGTCCATCTCGTACAAGTGGTAGTCGTCGTCCCGGTCCGACTTCTTCCAGGCGAACAGCACGCGCCGGCCGTCGAACGACACGTCCGGATCGCGGATCACGCCGTTGGGATCTTCCAGCAAGGTCTCCACTTGCATCTGGCGCCCGTCGTACTGCGCCAGGCACAGGGCCGCGCCGGCCACGAAGTGCCGTTCCGCCTGCGCGTCGCTCTGCCCCTCGGTGTAAGCGTAGTGCGATCCGCCCAGCACCGAGTGCCGCGTGAATACGAACCGCGGGGCCAGGGCGGCCAACGCGCTCAAACGCTGGGTGCGCCGTACGGCGCAGGCCTCGGCATACAGCGCCAGCCAGCTCGGATCGTCCACAGGCGGTGCGGCCCGCACCAGCTTCGCCAGACGTTCCGCCAACGCGCCGGCTTGGGGACCCGCTTCATCCAGCACGCGCTGGATCATGGCACGCTCGGCCGACGCATCCCGCTTCGGCTGGAAGTACCAGCCGAAATCGCGCCGCGCGTCGAAGCTGCCGTCCGCCGTCCGGCCCGGCTGATCCTGCAGCAGCCAGTCCATCTCGGGAAAGTCGTCCCAGAATCGCCGGCACAGGCGATCGAAGAACTGCCGGCGGTTGAGTTCCATCCACGGCGCGCGCAGCCCCAGCTTGACCGTCGGCTCGGTGCTATGGACCTTGATCAACAGCCGATTCGCCCCCGCCTTCAACGCCAACGGCACGCTCGCCGGGCCCGACTTCTCGGGCGCCTGATCGCGGCGAAACACGACCGTTCCATTCAGCCACACGGCCAGCGGCCCGCGATAGTCCACTTGGATCGGAAACTCGATCGCTGCGGGCGTGCGCACGTCACGGTACAGATAACGGATCGTCCCGGCCGAGCCGTCGAGCTGAATCCGCCACAGGTCCTTCCAACGGCGGCTGTCGGCCGTCAACAGCGGCTTGTCGTCCGGTCCACGAACGCCGGGACGTATCGATTCCTCCGCCGGCAGTTGTCCGGCCAACGATTCGGCACGCTGTGCATCGCTGACGTGCCAGGGCGAGAATTCCACCTCGTGCAAGGGCAGCTTCACCACCTGCTGCCGCGTGGCCGTCATGCTCGCGGCCCACGAAACCTCTTGGCGGTAGGCGCGGCCCACCTCGTCGGCTGGCGCACGCAGGGCCATCAGGGCGACGGCCAGGAAGGTCAGACGTTGCATAAGCCGAGACTCCGTACGCGCGCGAGGGAATCGTGAACGGGGCGGTGGTCAGGCGGGATAACCGGGAATGTCTCCAACAACCATCAGCATGCAGCATGCAAGCAGAAAAAACAATGGTCTTTCGTATCCCATCCTTGCGATTTCGTATGCCCCCCTCTGCCCCTCTACCCCTTTGTCCCTTTGCCCCTCGCCCTCCGATACTCCGAGGGCGTCACTCCCACCGCGCGCGTGAAGGCCCGGCTCAGGTGTTCGCCGCCGCTGAACCCGCTCAAGGCAGCCACGCGGTGCAATTTCTCGTTGGACTCGGCCAGCAGCCGTTTGGCCTGTTCGACGCGTTTGCGCTCCAGTTCATCCCCCAACGAGCGCCCCACGTGCTTTTCAAAGGCCCGATACAGGCCGCAACGGCTCATGCGGCTGGCCGCGATCACGTCGTCCACGCTGATCGGCTCGGCGTAGTGCTCCCAGATGAAGCTCAGGGCCCGGGCCACGGCCTTGTGCGGCACGGCCAGGATGTCGCTGCTCTTGCGCGCGACCACGCCCCGCGGTTCGATCCGGATGGGATTCGCCGGCGGCGCCTGGCCCTGCATCAGGCGGTCCAACAGCGCGGCCGCCTCGTAGGCCAGCTTCTGCCGGTTGCTGTCCACGCTGGAAATCGGCACCGGGGCGAACTCGCAGGCATATTCGTCGTTGTCCACGCCCACAATCGCCACCTGCTCCGGCACGGCCAGTTCCAGGGCCTCGCAGGCGCTGAGCAGATGGGCCGCACGGTTGTCGCTCTGCGCCATCACGCCTAGCGGCATGGGCAGCCGGCCCAGTTGCCGCTTCAGCCACTCGAACCAGCCGGGCCGCGAACGGCGCGACGCGCTGGCGTGCCAATCCAGGTGATGATACTGCGCCCCGGCCGCCTGCACCGCCTGCCGAAAGCCCTCTTCCCGCTGGCACACGTCGGCAATGTCCGAGAACTGGTAGAACGCCAGGTTCTCAAACCCGCGCTCCAGCAAGTGCTGGGCCGCCAATTGGCCAATCCGCACGTTGTCCAGCAACACGCGCGGAATGGCCAGGTCCGGCACGTCGGCCGCCATGGCCACCACCGGCACGCGCTGCCGCCGCACATAGGCAATCACGTCCGGCCGGCGCGGCAGCAAAAGGGTCACAATGCCGTCGGCCGGCCAGTGGTCGGGCAGCACGCCGTAATGCGCCATCGACGTGTCGAGAATCCACCGCGCCTCGCGCGCGTAGCCCACGATCCCCCGGTGCAACTGCTGGTCGTAGTAGCCCAAAGCCATCAGCACGCGGCGCCGGGCCGGAGGATCTACGGTCGAAGGAGGACGCGCGCGCATGGGGTGTACTTGTCCCGGAACAGTTCGCAGGTATACAAAATCGCAAGAAGCCAATACAAACAGGCATGGATTAGTGTAATCGGCCAGGGTACAAGAGACAAGAAGCGACGTCACGCACACGCTCAGCGAGCCAATCCATGTCCCACATGCATCCTTGGCACCAACCGAAGAATAGCTTTCCGAGCTGCTCTTGTACTCCTCGCGCTCCGCGTGAGGTTGTCCTTCACGCGGAGCCTGAGGAGTACGGACACGATTCTTCGGCCGGGCCTTGGCGCTTCCGCTTCCTGCTGGCCCTGGGCCTGGTGCTGCCGGCCATGGCGCACGTCGCCCCGGCGGCCACGCCTCGGCTTCTGGTCACCCTGCCCGACGACTGCCCCACGCCCGACGGCATGGCCATCGACGCCCAGGGCAACCTGGTGGTCGCCTGCCCCAACTTCGCCGAACCGGCGCGCCCCGGCTGCCTGATTCGCATCGATCCCCAGCTTCGCGTTGCGAAATGGGTGGACGTGCCCGTGCTGCCCGAGAGCGGGCACGCTTGCCCGATGGGCATCGCCTTTGGCCCCGACGGCGACCTGTACGTCTGCGACAACCAGGACTGGGCCGCCGGCAACGGCCCCCAGGGCGAAATCAACCGCGGCCGCCTGTTGCGCCTGCGAATCCGCGATGGCCATGTCGAGCGGACCACCGTCGTGGCCCATTCCATCAGCCATCCCAACGGCGTGCGCGTGCGCGACGGTCACGTCTACATCACCGTGAGCCTGTTGCCCAAGGTCAAGCGGCCCGACGGACTGCTGACCAGCGCCGTGTACCGCTTCAAGCTGGATGACGAGAACATCCGCGTCTCGAACACGCTGGACGACCCGAACCTGCTGGTGAGTCTCGTCACGCGCAACCGCGATTGCCAATACGGCGCCGATGGGCTGGTCTTCGACAGCCGCGGCCAGCTGCTGGTGGGCAATTTCGGCGACGGGGCCCTGCACCGCATCGCCTTCGACGCGGCGGGGCGCGTGGTCGGCCAGACCGTCTTCGCGCAGACCGACTTCCGCACTCCCGCCGCCTCGCCCGACTTCGCGCGGCGGATGGTCCAGGCCGCCATGCGCACCACCGACGGCATCTGCATCGACGCCCAGGACAACGTCTACGTGGCCGATTTCTCCAACAATGCCGTGTGCCGCGTGGATCCCACCGGCAAGATCACCGTCCTGGCCCAAAGCGCCGATACCGACGGCCGCGACGGCGGCCTGGACCAGCCGGGCGAGCCGATCATCTGGAACGGCAAACTGGTGGTGACCTGCTTCGACGCCGTCACCGGCCCGGACAAGGTCAACCAACGCCACGATCGTCCCTCGACCATCGTCTGGCTGCCGCTGGAGTGAGGACCTGTAGGTAATTCGGAATTGGTGGCCCATATTGTGAGCGAACTGGAGCGGTTGGGTGCCATGCCCACGCTCGTCGTGGGCATGCGGAGGCTCAAAATCACATGGCCACGCAAGCGTGGCCATGGCACCCCGCGGGATTGGGAACGAGAGGTTAAGGTGTGATGCGCGATCTGCTGTTGGCACACGATCTGGGCACCTCCGGCAACAAGGCCACGCTCTTCACGGCCGAGGGGCAATTGCTGGCCAGCCGCACCTGCGCCTATCCCACGCGCTTCTTCCATGGCAACTGGGCCGAGCAATCGCCCGACGACTGGTGGCGCGCCGTGTGCACCACCAGCCAGCAGTTGCTGGCCGATGTCCAACCGCAACGCATCGCCTGCGTGGCCCTCAGCGGCCAGATGATGGGCTGCACGCCCGTCGATCGGCAGGGCCGCGCGCTGCGCCCCAGCCTGCTCTATTGCGACCAGCGCGCCGCGGAGCAAACCCGCCGCCTCCTGGAGCGGATCGATCCGGTCGAGTTCTACGCCATCGTGGGCCACCGCGCCAGCCCCAGCTACTCGCTGGAAAAGCTGATGTGGATCAAGGACCACGAGCCCGACGTCTATCGCCAGACCCACCAAACGCTCTGCGCCAAGGACTACATCAATTTCCAGCTCACCGGCCAACTGGCCACGGACTACAGCGACGCCTCGGGCACGAATGGCTTTGACCTGACGCGTTTCCGCTGGTCCGAGCGAATCCTGGACCTGGCCCAGGTCGATCCCCGCATGTTCCCCGAACCGCGCAGCTCCTGCTCGATCCTGGGCACGGTGACCCATCGGGCGGCCGAAGCTACGGGCCTCCTGGCCGGCACGCCCGTGGCCGTGGGCGGCGGCGACGGCAGTTGCGCCGGCGTAGGCGTGGGCTGCGTGCGCCCCGGCACGGCCTACAACTATCTCGGCTCCTCGAGCTGGATCGCCCTGACCACCCAGGAACCGATCGTCGACCCGCAACGCCGCACCATGAACTGGGCCCACTGCGTGCCCGGCTGCCTGCATCCGTCGGGCACGATGCAGGCCGCCGGCTCCAGCTTCCAGTGGCTCAAAGACGTGATCTGCACCAGCGAGGCTCAGCAGGCCCAGGCCGCGCGCCAGGATGTCTACGAGCTGATCCAGCAAGGGATCGAACGTTCCGCGCCCGGCGCGGCGGGCGTGCTCTTCCTGCCCTACCTGCTGGGCGAGCGCACCCCGCGCTGGAATCCCAAGGCCAAAGGGGCCTTCATCGGCCTGACCCTGGCCACGCGGCGCGAAGACGTGTGCCGCGCCGTGCTGGAAGGCATCACCCTGAACCTGGGCTTGATCGTGAACATCTTCCGGCAGCACGTGCCCATCGACGCCATCACCGTCATCGGCGGCGGCGCCAAGGGCGCCGTGTGGCGGCAGATCATGGCCGACGTCTACGACTGTCCCATCCGCCGGCCGAACTACCTGGAAGAAGCCACCTCGATGGGCGCGGCCATCGTGGCCGGCGTGGCCGCGGGACTGTTCCCCAACTTCGACGTGATCGACCGCTTCCTCCACATCGAGGACGTCGTCTATCCCCATCCCGCCAACCAGGCCGTGTACCGGCGCCTGCTGCCGATCTTCGAAAAGTGCTACCAGGGGCTGGTCGAGGTCTTCGACGACCTGGCCCTGCTGGATCAGCCGCCAACCGAGACGTGAACTCATGAGGAACGATCGCATGCGCGCCGTCGCCGTCGTCGAGCCGGGCCGCGTGGAGCTGGTGGAGCTGGATCTCCCCCGGCCCGGACCCTATCAGGCCCTGGTGCGCACCGAGGTGGCCGCGCTGTGCAACGCCACCGACGGCAAGCTGGTCGCCGGCCACTTCCCCGGCGTGGACCGCTATCCGCTGATCCTGGGCCACGAAAGCGCCGGGATCGTCGCCGCGGTGGGCGACAAGGTCCGCAACTTCGCGCCGGGCGACCGCGTGATCGGCGGCCTGCTGTTCGAGTTCTCCGATCCGCGCTTTGCCAGCGGCTGGGGCGGATTCTGCGAGTACACCCTGGCCAACGATCACGACGCCATGCGCGCCGACGGCGTGGCCGATCCCCAGCACGGCTGGCTGGAATGCTACGAGATCCAGCGCCGCGTGGCGCCCGAGGTGCCCCAGCGCGAGGCCGTGCTGTTGTGCACCTGGCGCGAAGTGCTGGGCGCGTTCGGCGACTTCCATCTCCAGGCCGACGATCGGGTCCTGGTCTTTGGCGCGGGGCCCGTGGGGCTGAGCTTCGTCAAGTTCGGCCGCCTGCAAGGCCTGGCCTGGATCGGCGTGGTCGATCCCTTGGAGTCCAAGCGCCGCCGGGCCCTGCAACTGGGGGCCGACGCGGTCTTTGCCCCCGAACAAGTCGACAGCCTGCGTCAGACCGCGCCGGACCTGGATGCCGTGATCGACGCCGTGGGCCGCGTGCAGTGCGTCAATGCCGGCCTGCCGCTGATCCGCCTGGGCGGTTCGGTCTGCGTCTATGGCGTGCTGGCCGAGCCGCAACTGCTCGTCGACAAGGCGCGCGGCCCCTACAACTTCAACCTGCTCGTGCACCAATGGCCCACGCGCCGCCGCGAGCGCGAGGCGCAGGGCCCCCTGACCGACTGGATCGCCCAAGGCCGGCTTTGCGCCGACGAGTTCGTCACGCACGAGTTCCCCGTGGAACAGATCGCCGCGGCCCTGGCCGCCGTGGCCGGCGGCGACGTGGTCAAGTGCCTGTTGAGATTCTGAGGACCTTGTTGATGAACCCCACCTGCAGCCTGCTCCAGACCCTGACCCCCGAGACCCTCGCCCGGTTGATCGACCACACCTGCCTCAAGCCGCACGGGCCGCGTGCGCAGATCGAGCAGCTTTGCCAGGAGGCGCGCGAGCACGGTTTTGCCATGGTCGCCATTCACCCCGCGCAGATCCAGCTCTGCAAGCGGCTTCTGGCCGGCACGGCGGTGCACGTGGGCGCGGCCGTGGGCTTTCCGTTGGGCCAGAACACGCCCCAGACCAAGGCCTTCGAGGCGCGCGACGCCATCGACCAGGGCGCCGACGAGCTGGACATGGTCATCAACCTCCGCGCCCTGGAGGCGGGCGAGCTGAGCCTGGTGCAACGCGAGATCCGCGACCTGGTGGCCGTCTGCCGGCCGGCCCGGGCCATCTCCAAGGTGATCCTCGAAGTCTGCTACCTCAACGACGAGCAGAAGCGCGCCGTCTGCCAGATCGCCGTCGACGAGGGGGCCGACTTCGTCAAGACTTCGACCGGGTTCGGCCCGACCGGGGCCATGCTGTCCGACGTGCGTCTGATGCGCGCCGCGGTCGGCCAGCGCGCCGGGGTCAAGGCGGCCGGCGGCATCCGCACCCTGGCCCAGGTGCAGGCCCTCTTGGACGCCGGGGCCACGCGCATCGGCACCAGCAACAGCGTGGCGATCCTGGCCGAACTGGCCCACC
>CALARR010000196.1 GCA_937889015.1 uncultured Planctomycetales bacterium
ACTTCTGCAGGTAGCGGCGGAAGGCGAAGGCCACGGAGTAGTCGCGGCCGGCGATCCGCATGGGCATCAGGCCGTTGCTGTCGACGCGTTCCACGAGCACGTCGGCGCGCACGGCGAGGGTCAGTGCGTCGCGCACGAAGCGCTCGATGGGAAAATCGTCGGCGACCACCAGGCAGGCGCGTTTGGACAGGGCTTCGGCCAATTGCAGGGCCTGGCCCGCCTCGCGTTCCAGGAAGGGGTAGTAGCTGACGGTGCGCCGAGCGAGATAGGCGGCGTTGTCGGCCATGCCTTCGAGCACGAAACGGTGGCCGCGGCGCGTGGCCCAACGGTGGCCGCAGTTCAAGGTTTCCAGGACCAGCAGAGGTTTGCCCAGTTTTTCGGCCCAGGCGGCCGCGCGCTGCAGGGCCCAATTCCACACCGGGCGGCGCGCACTGGTCATCCAGTACAAGACCCACGATCGTTGGCGCGCCACCGGCCCTTCATTGAGCGCCTCCGTGCGCGGGTCGTTGGGCGTTGGGCTAGGTTCCAAGATAGGATCCTTGATCGGTTCGGGACGACGTTGGTCTGTTCACCGCGGCGCGCGGTGTACCGCGATCAATGGGGTTGATAGGTGATCCACATGGGCGAGACCCAGACCATCTCGCCATCGGTCTGTTCGCCGCGCACGTAGTAGTAGCTGGTCACGCCAGGTTTCGGGTCGAAGTCGGTCCACTGCAACTCAACTTGCTGCTGGTTCGGCTCGGCGGTGTGCACGTAGTTGCCGTCCTTGATGACATGGACCTTGGCAAAGGGCTGTGTGCCGTGCAGGCGGATCGAGAGCACGGGCTTGGTTTTGAGGGTGAACTCGTCGCCCATGAAATAGGGTCCGCAATGCACGTCGGCCACGATGTGGTCCGTGGCCCCGTAGACGTGGCGGGCCTTCATGGCGGCCAGGATGGCTTCGCGCGTCGGCGCTTCGGCCCAGCAATTGCAGAAGCTGATGTGCGTGGAGCCGTGGTCGCTGGAAGACTGGAAGCCCAGGCGGAAGCCCTTCTTCAAGGCCAGCGACACGAAGCCCAGCGGGCGCCAACCGCCGATCGAGTACTCGGCCGTGTTGGAGCGCGGGGCGCCGGGCATTTCGTAGTTCTGGCGGCAGCCCTGATAGATTTCGACGATCGGTTCGACCTTGGCGTTGCCGTCCCGCCAATCGGTGCCCATGTCGGTGCCGCTGGTGTGGCTGGCGCAGACCCCGTCGAACTGCTGCAGATAGCGATAGAGCAACTGGGTGTCGGGGCTGTTGGGCCGATCGGCGGCGGCGGGCAGGTCGTCCAGGGGCTTGCCCATCCCGGTCTTCAAACGGGGCAGGGTGCGCACGCCGCGCTGGGCGAAGACCACGTTGCGGTGCCCGTCGGGGTAGCTGACGCTGCGTTCGTAGGTGTACATGGGCGAGAAGAAGCCGGGGATGGTCAACAGGTCGGTGGTCTTTTGGACCATCCACCAGGAGTACTCGCGGCCGTCGCCGTTGTCGTGGTCGCCGTTGCCCAGCCAATCCATGGCGGCGGCGTCGAAGGCGTAGCGCCACATGTCCATGAGCATGCCGTCGCCGCCGCCATCTCCCGACAGTTCGGTGTGGCGATGGAACTCGCCGCGCAGCAGGCGGAGCGTGCGGCCGTTGAGTGTGGTTCGCGCCGCGCGGCAGCGCGCGACGTCGTCGGCTTCCTTCAGGGCTTCGGGCGAGGGCTGGCCCTTTTCGACAGGCACGGGCAGCAATTGCACACGGTCCAGCGTGCCGGGGGCGGGCCCCATGGCGGCCATGACCAGTTCGTTGTTCACGGGATCCGGCCACTTGGCCTGTTCGCGCTCGGCTTTGAGCTTTTCTCCCTTGCCGCGCAGCTCTTTGGTGAACCACGTCGGCAGCCGTCCGGCGGTGGTGGAGCGTCCATCGGAGGAGGCGACCAGCAGGACTTCGCCGTTGGGCGGGGCGACGAGGGCCGGGCGGTTGTCGAGGATGTTGTCGGTGTCCGGGCAGACGATCTGGCCGGACCAGCGCTGGCCGTCGAACCAGACGAGATGTTCGTACCAGAAGGTGCCCACCGGGGCGCGCGTGCCGAGGACCGGAGAGCGCACCGCCAGCCACACGCGGCCCGCCGCGTCGGTCACCAGGCGCGGCACGGCCAGCTTGTTGCCGCGGCCGAGGCCCGGCTTGGCGGCTTGTGCCCCGGGCTGCGGGCCGGGCTTGGCTTTCTTGCCCGGCTTGGCGGGAGCGGGGCGGAAGAGGGCGAAGGCCTCGGCCGGGTCGTCGGCGGTGCGCCACAGTTGGCCCTCGGCCCAGACGCGCACGGCGACGCTGCGGCCCTGATACAGGCCCGTACCCGACTTGTCCAGCGCGCCCCAATCCTTGCCCCAGTTTTCGGGCGATTCCTCGTAGGCGATCCACAGGCGGTGGGCCTTGTCGTAGGCCAGGCTGGGGCGCATCTGGGCTTTGTGGTCGCTGGTGACGGGGATTGGATCGGCCAGTCGGCCTTGCGACCAGATGCGGCACCAGACGTCGTAGTCGCCCTTGGTATAGCTATCCCAGGCCACGGCCACCTGGCCGTCGGCGGAGGCGGTGATGGCCGGGGCCCACTGGTTGCCGGGCCCTTCGGCCACGACGAGCGGCGCGGCGAACTTGTCTCCGTCCTGACGCGCGGCGAGGATGTCGGAGTTGTTGCCGCGGAAGGCTTGCCAGGCGACCCAGGCCCGGCCTTCGCTGTCGGTGGTTGCGGCGGCGAAGAGATCGGGCTCGGGCGTGCTGGTCAGGCGGACGGGGTCGGCCCAGCGTTCGCCCTGCAAGGCGCGCGCGAACAGATCCCACTGTGCGCCGCGCTTCGCGGTCCAGAAGACCCACACGCGGCCCGAGCCGTCGATGGTCAGGGCGGTGCGGAAGACGTCTTCGCCGGGGGCGGTGACGGGCAGGGGGCCGGTCCATTGTTGGCCGTCGAGGCGCAGCAGCAACACCTGGTCGCCGCCGGTGGGCTGGGCGAGGTTGTCCAGCGACTTGGGTTCTTCGTCCAGGGCCGTTCGTTTGCGGAAGTCGGGGCCGTGGGTGAAGGCCGTATAGGCGACGTACAGACGTCCGTCACGATCCAAGGCGGCGGAGGGATAGTCGTCTTCGGTGGGGGCCGAGAGGATGGTGCGCGTGGTGGCCACGCGCGTCACCTGCAGCAAGCCGCCGAAGCCCTTGGCCGCGCCCCAGGGAACCTCTTCCAGCGTGAACTCGAACTGTCCTTGCGCGGTGTCGAGTTTGATCTGCGTCTGGGGCGAGGTTTGCGTCAGATCCAACAAGAGGGCCGTGTCGGCCACGGGCATGGCTTCGTGCCCCTTCTTGCGTTCCTCGCTGTTCCATGGCGTGCTATGCCGCGTGGAAACGGTCCATCGCTGGCCTTGGACCTCGTCGCGCGGGTCGTCGCGCCATAGGCGGAGGTTCTGCAGTTGACCGTGAATCACCTGGACCTGTCCGTCCCATTGGGTCGGCAGGCGCTTGCCGGTGGCATCGGACTTGCTGCCGAAGCGGAGGCGGAGGGTGACGAGGCCCGAGGGCAGGACGGCGGTGGACGGCTCCTCAGCGGCGGCCGACGCGGTGCGCGGTGCGGGCTGAGCGGCTTGCGGCTTGGCCTTGCGTTTGGGTCGTCCTTCCTGCGAGAGTCCTTGCGTGGCCACCAGTCCAACGGCGAGGATTGCGGCGGCCAACCCCACTGCCAGCAGTCGTTTGAGGTTCATAGCAGGCTCCTTGGGCATGATGACGAGGACCGGCCTGTCATGAATTCTGAGGCAGCCGGGGCCCTCGATTCAAGCGGGGGGAGGCGGGTTTTTATGTTGCGTTGCCTCTGCAGCGGGACGACCGGCAGCGGTGAATGGTTCCTGGGGGCCGTGGTTCGAGCCGCGGTTTGGGCCTGCATTTCCCCCTGCCCTCGCTTCCGTGGCGGCGATACTATTTTCCCGTATGCGCTGGCAGTAGACTCTACAATTGGCGCACGCGGTTTGGGCCGTGGGTTTGTCCGATCTGGTGCCGGGCGGCGGTCCACCGCGACCGGATTTTCGGTTCCTTTCCTTGAGGAGACTCCTATGTCGACGCGACGAACGATCTTGACGGTGGGAGTGATGTTGGCATTGGCCTGTCCGTTGCTGGCGGCGGCCCCGAAGAAGGCCGCGGAGAAGAAGGCTCCCCCGTGCCCGGCGGCGCAATTGATCGAGAGACTGACCGAGGGGATGACCTTCAGCGATGCGCAGAAGGCGAAGCTGGAGGAGTTGAAGAAGGAGTATGGCCCCAAGCTGATGGAAGCGCGCAAGGGCATGGAAGTGTTGACCGACGATCAGAAGAAGGCGCGCGCCGAGGCGATGAAGAAGGCTGCGGCCGACGGCAAGAAGGGGGCGGACCTGCGCGCGGCGTCGGAAGCCGCGGTCAAGCTGAGCGACGAGCAGAAGACCAAGATGGCCGAGGCGCGCAAGGCGCTGATGCCGCTGGAAAAGGAGCTGCGCGACAAGCTGACGGCCGTGCTGACGGAAGAGCAGAAGGCGCAGATCAAGGCCAAGCTTCCGGCCGGCCGGAAGAAGCCGGCCAAGTAGCGCTTCCGACACGCCAGGCTCGGCGCGGCTTGCCGCGTGTGGCAGCCGCGCCGGGCGGTGTGGCATCTGCAGGCACGGCATCCCTGAGTTGGAGACGGTCGTGAATCACCAGCGTGGGACCTGGGCCACGTGCTGCGTGGTGTGGCTGGTGGGGCTGGGCGGTGTGTTCGCGGCCGGCGCGGGATGGGCCGAGGAGGCCGACCCCGCGACGGCGCCCGTGCGCCGATACGAGTTCGGCTTGGTGCTGCAGGCCCAGGGCGGGTCGTTCCGGAACGTGTGCGGCACGGTGACCGTTCCGGTGGATTGGCCGGGGCAGCAGCGCGTGCGCGTGGTCAAGGAGGATCTGCCGGCCGGCGTGACGGTGGCCTACAAGAAGATCGAGGAAGTCGGCCGGCAGATGTTGGTTCGGTTTCCTGTCCTGCGCGCCGGAGAAGAGGCGCGCGCCGTTGTGACCTTCGACGTCGAGCGGTTGCCGCCCGTGCCGATGCCCCAGGACACACAGCGGTTCTCCGTGCCCGACCGCAGCCGGCAGACGGCTCCGTACTTGTCGCCCAGCCCGCGGATCGAAAGCAATCATCCCGAGGTCCTGAAGGCGGCCAAAGAGGCGCTGGGCGATCGGCAAGGGGTCTGGGAGCAGGTGCGGGCCATTCACGAATGGGTGTATCGCAGCGTTCGCTTTTCCGGGGAGTTCGAGAACACGCAGGGGGTTGTGGAGACGCTCGCCTGCCGGCGCGGCGTGTGCGCGGAGAAGAATTCCCTGGCGGTGGCCATGTTGCGCGCGATCGGAATTCCGGCGCGGCTGGTGCGGATTCCCGGCCACTGCTACTACGAAGTCTGCTTGCGGGATGGCGAGGGACAGACGCACTGGTTCAGCGGCGACGCTTCGGCCGAAGCGCGCATCGTGCCCGACGGCGGGGCGCGAGGATTGATTTTGCAGAAGGGCGACAGCGTGCCGGTGATCGACCCGAGCACGAAGAAGCGGAGCCAAGGGCGGTTTCTGGGGGAGACGGTGACGGGTCTGCCGCAGGCGCGCGGCGTGGAGTTGAAGACGCGCTTCATCAGCCCGGCGGTTGACGCCAAGCCGGTTGTTCCCAAACCGTGATTCCGAAGAGTCTTGCACATTGGTCGTGCCAGAATCGGCGGGGCGAGTCGGTCTTGCTCCGCCGAGCGAAGCGAAAGCGGATGCGCGTTCCAACGACTTGCGGGCCGTTCAGGAAGTGTCCGCGGGAGGCTACTTCCCCCGGATCGCCTGGACCGCCAGTTCCTGCAGGGCCTGGCGCAGGGGCGAGGCGTCGCCGTTTTTCAGGCCGACGCGTTGGATCAGCAGGATCACGAACAGGTCCTGCTTGGGGTCCATCCAGCCCTGGGTGCCAAAGGCCCCGCCGTGCCCGAAGCTGCCCGGCGAGAGCATGGCCGTCACGCCGGCCGGTTCGCGCACCACGCCCACGCCCAGTCCAAAGCCCATGCCGTCGACGAAGCCGCACTTCAGATCGCCGGTTTGCAGGCTGGTCATGGTTTGGAGGATCTTCGGCGAGACGATTTGCTTGCCCTGCGCCTGGCCGTTGTTGAGCATCATCTGGTAGAGCCGCGCCAGGTCGCCGCCGGTCGAGCACAGCCCGCCCGCCGGAATCGGATGCTTGGCCCCCGGCGGCAGTCCGATGATCGGCTTGGCCGCCGGCTGCAGCTTGCCCTCCTTCTGGTCGTAGATCATGGCCAGGCGCTGCATTTGTCCGGCATCGGGATAGAACGTGGTGTCGTTCATCCCAAGCGGCGCGAAGATCCGCTGCTTGAGGAATGTCTCGTACGGCATGCCGGAAACGACCTCGATCACGCGGCCCAGCGTGTCGATGCCCGTGTTGCAGTAGGCCCACTTGCTGCCCGGCTCGAACTCCAGCGGGCGTTGCGACATGGCCATGATGCCTTCGGCCAGGGTGTGGTTTCGCGCCGCGTACAGATCGGCCAGTCCTTCGGGCGGGCGTGGCAGGCCCGAGGTGTGTGTGAGCAGATGCCGCAGCGTGATCTTCTTCGCCGGCCGGCAGAGCACCAGACGGTCCTTGGTCCGCTCGCTGACCAGCATCTGGCCGCGGAATTCGGGCAAGTGCTTCTCCACCTCGTCGTCCAGGCCCAGCTTGCCCTCGTCGGCCAGGATCATGATGCCCAGCGACGTGACGGGCTTGGTCATGGAAGCGATGCGAAACAGCGTGTCCTTGGTCATCGGCTGGCGTGTTTCGATGTCCCGCAGCCCGACCGCCTCGAAACTCGCGATTCCGTCCCGGCGGCCCACCACCGTCACCGCCCCCGAAATGGTCCCGTCCTCGATGAATTGCTGCATCCGCGCCGGGATCTGGGCCAAGACGGCGGCGTCGGTCGCGGCCGGCGCCGAGCGCGTCGCAAGCATCACAACAGCAAACAAGCCAAGGGTCAACAAGCGATGGTGGTTCATGGCAGGTCGTTGGGTTATTGATTCCGTTGTTGATTGTGGAACACTACGATGCGTTCAGCCCCGGGAAGCCGGGCTCCCGTCGGTCGCCCTTGTTCCGTTAGCAGTGCAAGACCCAATAGAGGCAGAACAACCGGGATCACGACGGCCCCAGCAGGAGCATCACTCCTTCACGAATCATCTTCACGGCAATCGCCGCCAGGATCAAGGTGGTGATCTTGGAAATCGTGCGCGTGCCGTTGCGCCCCAACAGGTGATGGATCGCATCGGCGAACGAAAACAGCAGTCCGGCCAAGAGGATGTTGCTCACGATCGACAACACCGTGGGCACGCGGCCGTACTGGTTGGCCAGCAGGAGCGTTGTAGCGAGCACGGCCGGGCCGACGGTCAGGGGCACGCCGATCGGCACGGCCCCCACGTCGCGCGCCTCGGCGCGCCGCTGCCCCTTGGTGGCCGTGAACAGGTCGCCCATGGCCAGGGCAAAGAGCATCGCCCCGCCGGCGATCATGAAATCGGCCTCGCTGATGCCCAGCACGCCAAAGAGCCACTGGCCCAGAAACAGGAAGCCGATCGCCACCAGCATGGCGGTGACGATCGACTCCAGGACCACGCGGCGGCGTTCTGCCGCGGTGAGTCCTTCGGTCAGTCCGAGGAACATGGGCAGCAGGCCCACGCCGTCTACGGCGACGAACATAGGCACAAAGCACAACCAGAAGGTTTCCATGGGGCCGTGCGCGATGAGGGTTTCGGAACCGTTTGTCGCAGATCGCCAATGAGGATTGTCCCTCCTCGACCATCCACCGGTCAAGAGACGGGCGGCGGTGCCGAAGACGATGCGGCCTTCGCTGATCCGAAGTTGATGACGTTGCTGGAGGCCGAGGACTACCGCTATGCGATCTTCCCCGGAGAGATGCATGGTACGTGGCTTTTATTGGGTGTCATAAAAATAACGTCGTGGCTGTCCCGCGTGTTACTCTGGAAATCCGGCCTCCCGATGGTCGGCCTCAAGGCATTACTTATCTGAGACGCAATAGGCGAAGGAAAATGGCCGCTGGACACCGAAAATCCGCGTGGGCGCTAGACGCGAGGGGGTGTTGCAACGTTAGAATGGCTGGACGAACGAGCCTGGATCGGCTTCAGGCTCACAGTATCCGGGAAATGTCGGTTCAATGACGAAGGAAGGCCCACGATGACGATGCTCGCGATTAGCACACTGTTGCTGGTTTCGGGGAGCTTGGCTTCGGCACCGATCGACATCGGCTCGCGTCTGGAGCCGCTGGTCGACGACTACTTGATCGAGCGCCTTGACGGCGCCGTGCTCGCGCTGCACGAGCCGGTCCCGCGCGAGGTAGCCATCGTTCACGACGCGCCCTGGGAAGGCGAAACGTCCGCCTTCCACACGGTGTTCCAGGACGGCGACGTGTACCGCATGTACTTTCGCGGTTCGGGCCGGGGCGCCCGGAGAGGGAAGCTCATGGAGCGTCACCACTGGAGTAACGAACGGACCTGCTACGCCGAGAGTCGCGACGGCATCCACTGGACCAGGCCGGAATTGGGCTTGTTCGAGTTTCAGGGCTCCAAGGCGAACAATATCGTCTGGGAGGGTCCCGGAGCGCACAACTTCGCCCCCATGAAGGACACCAACCCGGCCTGCAAGCCGGAGCAACGCTACAAGGCCTTGGCCTTCATGCACTGCGAGAAGGCGTTGGCCGAGGGGCGGCGGGTGCGGTTGCTGTACGCCTTCCAGTCGGCCGACGGCCTCCGCTGGTCGCTCATGCAGCCCGAGCCTGTCATCACCAACGGGGCGTTCGACTCGCTGAACGTGGCCTCGTGGGACGCCGTGCGAGGGCGCTACGTGGCATTCGTTCGCAAGAACCGGCCCGGACCAGTGCCCCGCGACATCGGCACAGCCACCTCGCCCGACTTCATCCACTGGACCGACACCACGTGGCTTGAATACCCCGGTTCCGCACCGGCGGAAATGTACACCAACGCCATCGCGCCGTACGACCGGGCGCCGCACATCTTCTTCGGGTTTCCGATGCGCTATATGGGCACACGCGATCACCGGCGCGGCGACGAGACCGGGTACGGCCTGACCGACGTGGTGTTCATAACCAGCCGCGACGGACTGAACTTCCACCGCTGGGACGAAGCCCTGATCCGCCCCGGCCTGCAACGCGACCGCTGGGTCAGCCGAAGGAACCTGACCGCCCGCGGACTCCCGGTCACCAGGTCCGACGTCCACGGCGGCCCCGAGCTTTCCCTGTACTCGACCGAAGGCTATGCCTACTCGCCCCTGGATAAGATGGAGAACGACGCCGGCCGCCTCCGCCGGTTCACGATCCGAGTGGACGGGTTCGTCTCGGTGCGGGCTGGAAGCAAAGGGGGCGAAATGGTGACCAAACCCCTGGTGTTCTCGGGGGACAGACTCCAGTTGAACCTCTCGACCAGCGCCGCCGGCTCGATCCGCGTCGAAATCCAGGATGCCTCCGGCACGCCCATCCCCGGCTTTGCGCTGGGTGATTGCCCCGAGATCTTCGAGGATCGCCTGGACCACGTGGTCAACTGGAAGCAAGGGCACGACCTGAGCAGACTATCTGGGAAGTCAGTCCGGCTGCGTTTCGTGCTGAACGATGCGGATCTGTACTCCATGCGGTTCACTGAGTGAGACAGCAAGGGGGAGCCCGGGCTTCAGGGGGCTGAGGTCGCGCCGTCCCCAAGGCTACTGGGTTGCCCCTGGCTGCCGCTTGGTCTACCATGGCGTTGGCCATCGGCCGGAACAGGGCTCATGGGCTGCGCCGAAGGAACAACGCGCCGTCGCGTCAACGCTTTCTGTGCTCCATCGATAGACCCTCCGTGTACCTATGCAAGCGAGTCCACCGCGCAACGTGCCCTCCCCGCTGGTCCATCCGTTGGACGACAACCGTCGCGTGGTCGGATTGATCGCCGCAGTCACCCAGGAGCCGTCTGCGGTGGTGGCCGAGCAGTTGTGGCAAGAGGAACACGACCTGGGCAAGTATCATCGGGAGGAGTTCCGACGGCGCGGCTTGGCGCCGCACGCCTGGGGAGAAGGGCTGGAACGGTACTACCGCGAGGTGTCCGCCTGGTTGCCCGCCTATGTGGTCTGGAACCGGCGTCCCGAGAAGCTTCAGATGCGTACCTGGATGGGCCGCTATCTTTCGCGGGAAGCGTCATCCCGGCTGCGTGTTTTGACGATCGGGGACGGCGCCGGTTTCGACAGCCTGTACCTGGCGCAATGTGGTCACGACGTGACCTACTTCGAGGTCTCCGCGCACGCCGTCGATTTTGCGCGACGCCTGTTCGATCTGTCCCAACAAACGATCCAGGTGGTTCGCGATACGTCGGCGATCCCGGCCGAGCACTACGACGCGGTGGTCTGCCTGGATGTGCTGGAGCACGTGCCCGACCCGCGCGTGCTGGTGGCCGAAATGACGGGCTTCTTGCGGCCTGGCGGGCAACTGATCGTGCACGCCCCGTTCTTCCTGGTCAACGAGGACTGCCCGACGCATCTGGAGTGCAACCGCAAGTACAGCGGCGATCTGCGGCGGCTGTATCGCTCGCAAGGACTGCGGCCGGTCGATGCGCGATTTTTCTGGAACCCGTTGGTGCTGGAAAAGCTCTCGCCGCAGGCCGCTCCGCGCCAACGCAATTGGATCCGGCTACTGCGGCTCCACTTGGCCGGGCTGCTCCTGGCTGTGGGGAGAGTCTGGCCCTGGCCGCACAACTGGGTCGCCAACCGCACGCGCCGTTGCGGCGATCCGCGGTGGAGAGTCCGCACCGGCACGCTGTGAAGCTGCTTGTTTCCACGCCTGCCAGGTCCTTGCCAGCAGCCCGTATCGGCTGGCCAGCCAAAGCACCTTGGCGCACAGTCGCCAGGCACGCAGCCGAGCCGGCCAGCCGCCTTTTGCGCCGCGCGCCGTGTGGAACCGGCCGAGGGCCGTGCGCACCGCTTGGAAATAAGCCAGGTCGCGCAGGGCCTGGCGGCGCTGCCGCGCGTCGGGCGAGGGGGTGCTGGGGGGCGTCCGCTTGCGGGGCGCGTAGCCCCACGCCTGTTCGGCCGCCAGGCAGCGTGCCGCCAGCCCTTCCCGCCGCTGTCGGACCACGCCGATCTGGCTCTGGATCACCTTCTCCGCGGCGATCCGCCCCCCTTCGCACTGGCCCGACTCGAACAGACTCTCCAAGATCGCGCTGAGCCTGGCGTTGCGCGAGACGACCAGATTGGTGCCGCGCCGGTCAGGGCGATACTCGGGCAGCCAGGCGTCCATGAAGGTGGCGTCGGCCAGTTCGGCGAACACGTCGTCGCAGAACAGGCAGCTCTTGAAGCGGCCGACCGCGTTGACCCACAGGTATCCGCACAGTCCCAGCATGCGCACCGAGCGAACCGATGGGCCGCACTGCAGCTCGGCGCGATAGTCGCGGCTGGTGCGCGCATAGCGTTTGGAGCGGTAGCGCAACAGCCCCGCGGAGGCTCCCATCAGAGACATCAGCAGTTCCGGAAAGAACAGGCTCCGCTGACCGCTGCAGGTCAGGCCCAAGACGTAGGCGATCCGGCGGTGGAGCGCGGGCCAGCGTGCCTGGGCCAAGCGCAAGGCCTTGGCCACACAGGGCAAGGCCACCACGGCATACTTGCGTTGCGGTCCCGAGAGCACCTCGGCGATGACCTTGTCCAACGGCGCGGTATGATACACCGAACCGCGCGACGCCCGGATTTGCTCGCTGGTCTCGGCGATGCAGAAGCGATACCAGGGACGTTCCGCCAGGGGGTGCAGGACGATCGCCGCGTCGACTTCTCCGCTCTCCAACAGATGGCACAGGACCGCCGTGGTGAGGCCGCCGGAAGGGGCCGCCAGCCGCTGGGCCTCGTCGGCCAGTCCGCCGGCATACGTGTCGCGCACCCATCCCAGGATCTCGTCGCGCGTACAGGCCGCATCCGCGGCGAACCGTGCTTGCCCCAAGCTCTCTTCGTCCTGGCCGTGGACATTGGAAAAGGGGCAGACCCGCAGGCACTGCTGGCAGGACTCGCCGCACGTGCCTGTGGCCTGGGGATGGTACTCGCCGTGGGGCGTTTCGACCATCTGCAACTGGTGGCGTGGACAGACGGCGACACAGATTCCGCAGCTACAGCAGAAGTCGTGTCGCACCACCGTTTGCAGAACGTTCATGGCGCGCACAATCACATGGATGTCGCGCGGTCGCGGAGCATTTCCGGCAGCTCGTCGCCGTGCGGCGCGAGGTCGCAGAGCATCCCTGGAGGAAACGCGCCCTGCGGCGCGCGGTCGCGAAGCAGGGCTTGCAGGTATTCGCCGTTCTCCCAGGCGCGCTGCGCATACTGGGGGATGACCGACTTCAGGTGGCTGCGGATGGAACTTTCCTCGGCGAGCATGGCCTGGATGCGCTCGGCCAGATCGCCGCTGGCCAGGTGGGCCACATCCGTGATCCACTGTTCGTGGCCGAAGAGGTCGTGGTGCATGCCGCGCGACTTGATGCCGTAGCCGATGCAGAACACCGGCACACAGGAAGACAACGCGGCCACGGTGGAGTGCATCCGGGAGCCGGCAAAGACCTTCAACCGCGAGATCACCCACTTGATCTGGCGGCACGAGTCGCGGCGCGCGTCGTACAGGAAGACGTCTTTCCGCGCGTCCGGGGGCAGTCTGCGCAACACGGCCTGCATGAACGTGTAATCGTCGTTGTCCGGATAGATCCAGGGCGGCATCATCACGTGCGGGATCAACAAGATCGGATGGGAGATCTTCCGCCGCGTCTCGGCCAGCATCGCCACCGCCTTCGCCAGCCATTGCCGCGCCGAGAGACGGTTGTAGCGGGTCATCAAGGGCGCCAGGTTGATGCCCACCGCCCCGGCTTGAAGGGCCTGCTCGATTTCCGGCGGCAACTGCGTGGGCCGCGGCGGCAACAGGAAGGCCGGATCCACGGTCCGGCAGACGTTCTCGCGCACGCCGATCTGCGCCAGGTACTCCTGCGTCACCGATTCGCGCACGGTGATCAGATCCACCTTGCGCAGCAGTTCGGCGAACCGCTTCTGCCACGCCGGTTTGCGCGAAAAGGGCCCAATCGACGCGGCCCAAATCGCACTCGGCACGCCCTTGCGGATCGCGGCCTGCAGAGGGCTGAAGAACAGCAGCGTGGGCAGGAAGCCGTAGTCGTACGAGAGGTTGTCGCCTCCCACCACCACCAGGGCCTGAGCGCGGTCCAAGGCATGATGCACCTTCATGTGCGGAAAGCGGTTCCGCAAACGCGCGCAAACCACCGAGGCGCCCCAGAAGTAGAAACTCGGCCGGCCCCGGCGGCGGGTCTCCCAAAGCTGGCCCGCGGAATGCGGATCCGGCTCCACCGAGTCGAACTGCGGGTCGTCGTTGAAGAAGATGTTGGCATGCAGTCGCGGGGCTTCGGGCAGATAGCGATCGAGGATCATCTGCGTGGTCAGACGCAGGGCCTGGCAGCCACGATTGCTGTCGAAATTGTTGCCGTGCAGAATCAGCGGAGCATGGTCCATGGCGAGAAGCGGCGGCCTTTTCGGCGCCGGCGCAGTCGGGGATCGGAATTCACCTCGGCGACCCGGCAAGGGCCGCGAGCAACCAACACGACGCGGGGCAGGCAGTTCTGACGATCGCGGAGGACCACCCATCGCGACTGGCGCGCCTCCTCCTTATGCCCAGAGCCCATCTCCCACTCTGATTGCCGATGGTGTCCAGGTCAATGATTGCACAAGTTTGGCGTCAAATTCTCCCCCCGTAAGTCGGAGCGTTTGCGTGTCACGACAACCGTAACGAGGGGTGGTGAATCCGTCGGCACACGACAAGGTGGCCTGACTCTGTCCGTCTCCCAGCAAGGCGTAAGAGGGTTTCCCCGGCATGGGGCGGGCCACGCGTCAGGCACGAATCAGAACCACCGTCGACGGTTCAGTCCACCGCCAGCTTGAAGAGGATCTGCCGGCAGGGGTCCAGGCGATGGAGCCTGAACTTCTGGGTCTGAAGGATCGTCAAGCCGACCGCACGAAACAGGTCGTGCCACTGCTGTTCCTGGAGGAAGTTCATCGGCACATGGATGCCGAACGGCGCGTTGGCGATCCAGTCGAAGAAGGCCAGCGCGGCATAGTCCAGGCGGCCGCGCCAATCGTGGTCCTTGACGATCACATGTCGCCGGGAGACGCGCCGGGCCTCCTGGAGCACTTGCCGCGGATCGCGCGCATGATGGAGCACATCGCTGAGCAACACGCAGTCGAACTGCCGGTCGGCCCAGGGGAGGTGGGCCCCGTCGTAGGCCACTACCGGAATCGAGGTCACGGACGGGACATGCACATCGCAGCCCACGAATTCGCCGCCCACGCGTTGGGCGATGGCCACCGCCAGCTTGCCGTCTCCGGCCCCGCAATCCAGCACGCGCGGCGCCCCCTCCAGCCACGGACCCAGGCGGCGTGCAAGATCCCGGTTTCGGGCGGGGAAGGCCAACTTCTCGTGGAAGGCCCGCAACGGCCAGCCGAGCCATCTCAGGGCTGTGCTTCGGCGTGTTCGAACGGGGGCCATGGCTGGTCGTCCTAAGGAATCCAGACTGGGTTGCGATCCTGGAGTTCGCCGGCGTGAATGCCTGCGTCGGAATCAACACGCTTGCCGGAGCCAACGCCACCCCCTCACGCTCTGGATCACCAACCACGTGATTACGGGAGCAAACCATTTCCTTCGATTGCGACGAGGTCCGTAGCCGAAATCGCGGATCTGCTTGGCGAAACGGTTCATTCCGGCGTTGTGCACAATGGGGATCGGCTGGCCGTCGGCGTCGTGGAACACGCCGTTGCGAATCCGACAGCGCGAGCGCATGCACAACAGCACGTAATTGTACTTACTCTCCAGCCGTCGAAAGCCGTCGCGGTGCAGAACGTGATTGATCACGAACTGGTCCGTTCCCAGGTATTCCAGACCGACGGTCAGATCGCGGATCGCATGCCAGAGCGAGCGAAAACGCTGGGCCGGGCCGAAGATCACCCCCGCGTTGATCGCCGGCTTGCCGTGGAGGCTCTCCAGGAGTTTACGGTATACCTGCGGGTGAAAGTCCCCTCTCTTCATGAAGAACTCGTGAAACGCCACGGCCCGTTCTTCACACACCGCGCGAAAATGCTGTTCGTCCTGGGCAAACACGCCGCTGATATCGGCCTGAAAGACCACGTCGCCGCAGTCCACCAAGAGCACCTGCTCATACTTCAGATGCTCCAGCACGGCGGACAGGTCCCGATGGCGGATATTGGCCACGTGCGCGTCCTTCACGCAGGCGTGGCACGTGACGTCATGGGAAACCAGACTGGCGCGCTGGGATGCGGTGAGGCCGTAGTCCAGAACGTGGACGTCGATGTTGCTCAGATCGACATGCCGTTGAAGCGATACCAGCCAGTGTTCCAGGAGGAACGTGCCGTAACGTCCGTCGCAGGCCGTGAAGATGGCGTGTTGTTTACACATGGCAGGCGATTCAATGCTGGCTCAGGGACTTTCCAGGACGAACAAAGGATGCCGCAGGAAGAGCCAACCCGGTTGTACCCCCGGATGGCGTTCGCAATGCGCCACGCGCAGTCCGTGCCGCTCAAAGAGGTTGCACCACTCGGATGAAGTCCTGAATCCGTCGCGACGGTAGGGAAGGCTCACCAGACGCGATCCAATGGCGTGCAACAGCGTGACCGAAATCCGCTCGGCCGTGCTGTCGAAACTGTCTTCCAGAATCACGATCCGGCGGCCGACACGCAGCATCTCGGCCAAGAGCGCGTCCTGATCGTCAGCGTGGTGCAACGCCGTGCAACAGAGCACCGTGTCGAAGGCCCGGTCGGGATAGGGGATCGTCCGGCCGTCAAAGAGCGTCACCGGGATTCGCGGCTTCGGCGGCTGGACCACGTCCAAGCCCACCACCGCGTCTCCCAACCGGCTCGCCACCTCGCCGTTCCAGCAGCCGACGTCGAGCGTCCGCCCATGGATATGGGGCCGCAGAATTTGCGCAACGCGATCGGCGCGAACCCGGTCGCTCCAGGCGACAAATGTGTCCAGCAGCAGCATGATTTGTATTCTGGACGATGGCCACGGCCTTGTTGCCGCGGGCGCTGTCAGGAATCGTCATTCGTTTGTGTTGCGGAAAGCCGCTTTGCGATCGGCCAATTTGATCGCAGCGAAGAATCCGCCCGGTTCGAGTTCCTTCGCTGCGCTTCTCAGGATGACCCGGCGGGGTTTTCCCGCAACAACAACTCATTCACCGCGGCAACCCGGCGAGAGCCGTGAGCAAGCAACACGAGACAGGGGCAGGCGAATCCAACGATCTCACGGAGGGGCACTAAGTGGGGTTGACATCCCTCCTCCTTGTGCCCAAAGCTCATCTCCCACTCTGATTGCCGATCATGTCCAGGTCAACCGATTGCAGGAGTTTGGCGTTAAGTTCACCCCCTACAGGTATGGGCTACTGGACGTGACGGTGGCCGTAGTGGGGGGTGTGATTCGGTCTGCAGGCTGCCAGCCGGCCCGAGTCTGTCCGTCTCCCCTCAAGACTCAGGAGGGTCTCTCAAGCAGCGGGTGGCGCGCGCCCCAAGGGCAAATCAGAACCACCTGTCGACCGTTCAGGCGACCGTCCGTTTGAAGAGTCGCTGCCGGGGATCGCGCGTAGGATGGAGCACGCCGCTGAGCAGCGCCACGATTCACACAGGGGCCTACAGCGACTTGTCCTCTTGGCGGCCTGTCGGATCGACGCAGTAGGGCCGATCGTCCACCAGCCGGATCCGGAACGGACCGCCGATTTCGTAGTGCACGCCGCGCCAGGCCACGTTGCGTACCGTCATGGCCGAGAGCATGGCGGCGGCGTAGACGGCTTGCGTCAGCAGCAAAGCCGCGCCCAACCACACGCACCCCAGCGGCGAGAGCCACCGCGTCGGCTCGCCGCGCGCCGCGGGGATGGGGCGCACGCCGGTTTCCAACGCCACCATCAGCACGGCCATGACGCCCCAATACAGCGCCTGCGCGCCGGCGATCCATGCGGCCGCTGTCCATTGGCCGCGAAAGACCGCGACCAGTAGCAGCGTCAGCGCCGCCAGATGCGCCACGCAGAGCCCCAATCCGTGCCCGGCCACCAAGGCCCAGGCCGGATGGTAGAGCCGCGCCGTCAGCAACTGTCGCCGCACCCAGCCGAAGAAATTGGGGATGTTGCAGGCCTCGCGGTTGACCATCATCAGCGAGGGCACGAAGGCGACCTTATACCCCTCGCGTTTCAGTTGTCGAAAGAGCATCGTGTCTTCGCAGAAGCTCTTCCCCCAGCGATCCAGCAAGCCACACTCGCGCAGGGCCGTCGTTTTCACCGCCAGCGAGCCGCCCCAGGGGATCCGATACCAGAACATCTGCACCACGGCCGCCGCGTTCCAGAGATAGCGGACCAGGCTTCCCCACGACAGGACCGCAGGCATGTACCAGCGGTTGCCGGACGCAGCGCCCACTTGCGGGTCGGCCAAGGGCGCCACCAATTCGCGCAGCCACGTGCGATGTGGGATCGTGTCCGCGTCCAGCAGGGCCACGACCTCGCAGGACTGATCGAGTTGCGAGATGGCCTGCAGCAGGCTGCTGCACTTCAGGCTACAGGTTTTGCGCCGCTCGGTCAGCGGCTGAACGTCGACGTGGACGGGCGCGCCGCGGCCCAGCACCTCGTGCACGGTGTGCCAAGCCGGATCGTCGACGCAATCCACCACGATCCGCACGTCGTAGCGGGGATAGTCCTGGTGCAGGAGCCCTTCCAGGCAGGTTGCGAGAAAGGGGTCGGGGCCGCGCAGGCAGAGCACTACGGACGTCTTGGGACACTGCGTGTCGGCAGCGGGCGCGGGACGGGAACGCGTCAAACGCCACACGAACCGCGGCACCAACAAGGCTTGGGCCAGCGCCAGCACCACCAGTCCCCAGAACAGGGCCACTGCGGCGGTGATCATGCGGAGGGCTCGACTGACCGGGAAGGAGCATGCGCCGCCGCCTGCAAGACGGCCGTCAATTGGCCGGGCGCCAAACCGTTGCCTTCAATCGCCACGCGCCCGCTGCCCACCGCGTCATTGGCCGTGAGCTTACGCGTCGCCATCCGCTGGAAGGTGCCCGCATCGAGTCGGAAGATGGCCGAGCAACTCGGGTCCAGGCCGTCTTCGGCCGTCAGGAGCAGGCCGTCGCGGAGCCGCAGCTTCCACTGTCCGCCGCCCGGCCCATGCACATCCAGCCCCAGGTTGTGCCGTCCGCGCACATCGGCCAGAAGCTGGCTGCCTTTGGCCAGGCGGAGCATGTGCTCGTGCACGTCGAATTCCAGTCGCACGGGGCGTACGCGCGCCTTGCCGAATTGACTATGGATCGCATACCGCGAGAGATTCAACAGCAGCGTCTTATCCACCGGCGGGCAGACGATGTGCCCCGCGGCAGCCTGACGATTGGTGCTGTCGAATTGCGGATCGTCGCGCCAGTAGGAACGGTAGATGTCCATCTGGTCGCGGAAGTTCTCCACGAACCAGGAACCGTCGCAGCGAAAACAGTCGCTCTCGTCGGTCAACTGCGAATACGTCTCGACCGCCTCCTGGATGACGTCGGCCGTCAGGCCGACGGTGGGCGGATCGTCCGACACCAGGTGGTAGGTGCGGCCGTGGTGCTGGGGAGACGAGAAGATGTGGCAGAAGACGGCGGAAACCCAATCCACGGGGACGAAGTTCTTCCGCTCCTCGCCTTTGAGGCTCAGTCCCGCCAACAATTGCCGCCCGGCGGTCGCTCCCAAGACAAGCCGACTGACCAGCGTGTGCGCCAGTTTCAGCAAGGCGTAGAAGCCATGATAGGTGCTGGTCCAGCCGGTCTGCGAATCGCCCACAATGATCGAAGGGCGATAGATGGTGGGCCGATCGAGCCAGGCCGCGGCCTTGACCATCTGTTCGGCTTCGATCTTGCTCGCCTCGTAGTCGTTGCCCGGCGCCTGGCCGACGTCCAACTCGTCTTCCAGGACGCGCCCCTTGCGCAACCCGGCGACATAGGCCGTGGAAACGTAGTGGAAGTTGCGGATCCCGGTCAAGCGGCACAATTCCAGGACGCGCTGTGTGCCGTTCACGTTGGAACGCCAGGGTTCACCCGAGCGGTCTGGGCCTTGAAACGTCAGACTGGCCGCGTTGTGGATCACCGACGTGCAATGGTGCCCGATCCACTCCAGACTGCGATGATCCAGCCCCAAATCGAGGTCGCCCAGCTCGCCCTCAATCACCACCGGACGCGGCAAAGCGCTGTGCGTCTCTTCCTCCCAACGCGCCAAGATCGTCTCAATTCGCTGCCGGCAACTCGCGCGCTTGGTAGGCCTCACCAGCACAGCCAGCCGGTGGCCCGCCGACAGGCAGTCGCGCATTAGGTACGATCCAAGAAGTCCCGTAGCGCCGGTGAGAAGATGATAAGACATAGTGCGCAAGAGGGGTGAGCGTGGCGGGCAAGCCGTGCCCCGCTATGGCCTTGGGGCCCCAGCGTCACGCAGGCCACCGGTCTCCATGCGGGACACCGCCTAAATGCTTAAAAAGACTGGCGGATGGCCCGTTCCCGGTGTGTAAGTACCAATGGGTAGAAAACCTCATTATCATCTCCACCACCGCGCCCCTTGTCAACCCGCGAAGCCGATCGCACCCCTCTCAATAAGGGTTTCACCCTGTGCAAAATAACGGTTGGCCAAAGTCCCATATCGCAATCCACCCAGCTAGGGGTTAGCCTGGAGGCCCTTCTTGCCGCGTACGCCTTTGGCTGCGCGTTGGTAGAGCGGCCTTCAGATGATCGGTGACTGCATGGCCGATGCGCAGCGCGTATTTCAGCGAGCTCCGCCAGACGGAACCGATGGCCGCCCGCAATGGGCGCGGGCGTACTCAAGCCGGTCCGCCCAGGAAACCGTCCTGCAGGTATACCGCCTTGTAGCCCCGTTGGGTCACAAATCCAATCGCCCGATCCATCCGTTCGGCGTGATCTGGTAGATACCTTGTGTAGAAGGGCCAGAAGTACTGCTCGTGTGTGAGGAGGTCCACGATTTCCCCCTGGCACGGATCGGCCACCACTGGCTCCAGCGTCGGCACGATCTTATCTAGCGGCGTACTGTTGACCACGATATCGACCCTGGAGAAGATCATCCCGCTGGGGAAGTCCTTGAGCAGATCGTGACGCGAAAGCCACTCGGAGCGCACGTCGTCCACGCGATAGTTGATGTCCCACTTGCCATCGCGGCCCTTCCGGAAATACCCCCCCAGCACGTGCGAGCCGCGATCATACAGCGGTTTCCAGGCCTCGGGCCGCGTCATGCCGAAATGGACCACGGCCACCGGGCTGAAGGCCTCGGGCGCAAAGCGGCGGATCTGGCCGTTGATCAAGTCCACGTCGGCCAGCAACTTCTCCACCGGCGCGTCCTGGTAGGGACGTGGCGGATCGTTGGCGTAGGCATGAAAGGCCAATCGCAGCCAATCCGCGTTGTCGCGCCACTCGCCGCGGTACTTGTCGGGGAACTGGCTCAAGTTCCAGTCGTCGCCGGTCGTGTAGTAGATGTTCAGCGTGAATCTGGCCCCGTGCTTCGCGTGCAGATCCTTGAGCATCTTCAGATAGAAGCAGTCGAACAGCGATTTGTAGTTCTTCTGCGTGATGTCGCGGAGGAAAAAGCTGTTGTCGTCGATCACGAACCGGTACCGCTTCTGTGAGTGCCGGTCCCAGACCAGACGGATCTTCGCGTCTTGCCGTGCCGGGCCTGTGCCGCACGTTGCCACAATGTCCGTCTCGCGATCGCGGAGCACGGCCGGAGCGGAAAACGTCTCGCCGTCGCGCTTGGCCGGCTGCCCTTGCACGCGCACTTCCGCGCCTTGCGGCGCGCGGCCGCGGATCTCGACCTCCAACCCGCCGGGCACTTCGCGCCCCAAGCGCGCGTGCATCACGGCCCCGTGCATCGGCTCCAGGATCTGCAGTTCCTGGGCCTGGCTTCCCCAAGAAGCCGCCGGTCGTGCGACCACCGCTCCCAGGGCGGCGCCGGCCGACGTCTGCAGGAAACCCCGTCGCGACACGTTCGTGCAATGCCTCATGACAACGCCTTTCAAGCAGGAGGGATCTTTCGGGGGTGCTCCCAATCTCGCCTGGGGCCGGCCGCTTGTCAAGCAAATGGGATCCCCGCGGTCGACTCGACTTGCCCGCCGTGTTTTTCGGTGGTCGCCCCCTCCGCGCCAATTGAATGCGCGCGTCCGCTGGCTTACGATAAACCGGTCCCTCCGACTTCCGCTTCGTCTTGGCTGGCCCCATCTCTCAGGAGCCGCTCCGTGCAGCCTATCCCGCGCGCTTCTGCTGGCTTCATGTTGATTCTGGCCATCGTCACTGCGGTTGGCGCTGACGAGGGGCCATCGCTGCGGCGCGAGTGCGATGCGCTCAGGGCCGCGATCCAGGATCTCGCGACGACCTTCGGCCCGCGCTACGCGCGGAGTTCCGAGTATCTGGCCCGGCTGGAGAGCCTCGCCTCCCGGTTGCCATCCGGCGATTCCGCCCTGGCGCCGCAATTAGCGGCCCTCCGCCAGGAAGCCCTCCTGGCCAATCCTTTGCTCCACGAACACCGCCTCCTGCTGGTGAAACGCCGGCCTCAGCCCTGGAAGAAGAAGGGCTGGAAGCCTTCGCCCGGCCTGGACATCGGCATGCCCTCCAATCACGAATGCAACACGTCGCTTTCGCGCGACGGATACGACAACGAATTGGCAGTCCTCTGGCCCCTGCGGCCTGACGGCCAACTCCGCACACTCTTTCGTCCCGCGCACGACGGATACGTGGGCGAAATGGACCTGCACCCGGACGGCCAACGCCTGCTGTTTACGCAATCGGATCCCGAGAACTGGAAGATCTGGGAAATCAACGCCGATGGCACCGGCCTCCGCCAGATCTCCCGCACCCCGGCCGATGTCGATGCGTTCGACGCCTGCTACCTGCCCGACGGCCGGATCACCTTCGCCTGTACGGCTTCGTTTCAAGCCGTGCCCTGCTGGCACGGCCTGCGCCGGGTGTGCAATCTCTACCAGATGGGCGGCGACGGCTCGGCCGTGCGTCAGCTCTGCTTCGACCAGGATCACGATCTGCACCCGGTGGTGCTGCCCAACGGCCAGGTCATGTATTCGCGCTGGGACTACACCGGCATCAGCCACATCTTCCTTCGCGAGTTGATGGTCATGAATCCCGACGGCACGGGGCAGCGCGCCGTGTACGGCAGCAACTCCTGGTTTCCCAACAGCCTTTACTTTCCCCGGCCCCTGCCCAGCGAGCCCAACCGCCTGGTTTGCATTCTCTCCGGCTATCACGGCCCGCACCGGATGGGGCAACTCGTGCTCGTGGATCTGGCGCGCGGCTGGCACGAAACCGATGGGCTCGTGAAACGGATCTCGGGGCGCGGCGATCCCATCCGCCGCCTGATCCGCGACGACCTGATCGGCGAAGACTGGCCCAAGTTCCTGCATCCCTATCCGCTCAGCGACAAGCACTTTCTCGTCGCCGGCTGGACTGATCCCCAATCGCCCTGGCGGATCTACCTGGCCGATGTGTTCGACAACCTGGTCTTGGTCCACGAGGCGCCCGGTTTCGCCCTGCTGGAACCAGTGCCCCTCCGCGCCACGCCTGCGGCGCCGGCGATCCCCGACCGCGTGGACCTGGCGCGCCATGACGCCACGGTCTACCTGCACGACATCTATACCGGCCCCGGCCTGGCCGGCGTGCCGCGCGGCACGGTCAAGAGTCTGCGCGTCTTCGCCTACCATTTCGGCTACCCGGGACTGGCCGGTCCCGACCGCATCGGCTACGGCGGCCCGTGGGAGGTCATGCGGATCCTGGGCACGGCGCCGATCGAGGACGATGGCTCGGCCAACTTTACCGTGCCGGCCAATACGCCCATCGCCTTCCAGGCCCTGGACGGCGAAGGCAAGGCCGTGCAATGGATGCGCAGTTGGGTCACGGCGATGCCGGGCGAGAATGTCTCCTGCCTGGGGTGCCACGAAACGCCGCGCGATACGGGCCCCGTGCGCCTGGCCTCGTCCGCGCTGCGCGCGCCCCGCAAGCTCACGCCCTGGTACGGGCCGCCGCGCGGATTCGACTTCGTGCGCGAAGTGCAACCGGTGCTCGATCGCTACTGTGTTTCCTGTCACAACGGGCCGGGCACGTCGGCGCCCGATCTGCGCCGCCCCGAGCACGTGCCCGACTATCGCGGCCAACCGCTGAGCGCTCTGGCCTTGAAGCGTCTGCCCGCGGAGATCAAGGCCCAGACCCACGGCGTCTTCCCCTATGCGCCCGCTTACGATGCCCTGGTTCCCTATCTCCGCCGCGTAAACATCGAGGACGACGTGAGTCTGCTCGTCCCGGGCGAATACCACGCCGACACCAGCCCGCTGGTCCAACTGCTCCGCAAAGGGCATCAGGGGGTGCGACTGGACTCGGAAGCCTGGGATCGCCTGATCACCTGGATCGACCTGAACGCGCCCTGCCACGGCACATGGGGACAGGTCGCGCCGATTCCTGGCGGCGCGCACCAGCGGCGCATGGAACTGCGGCGGCAATACGGCGGGCCGCTGGACGACCCCGAACTCACTGCGTCACCACCGGTGCGGGAGGCCCAAGCCGACGCACCGCGCCCGGCCCTCTCTCCCATCCACTTCACCGGCCACACGGCGCCATCCGCCCAGCGTGCATCCCCGCCCCAAGAGCCGCAGGAACGAACGGTCGACCTGGGGCCAGGGGTGAGCCTCAAGCTGCTCCGCATTCCAGCCGGCCGGTTCACGCCCGGCGACAAGGCCGGCCAGCCCGACGAACAGCGCGCCGAACCCGTTCACATCGAGGCCTTCTGGATGGGCGCACTGGAGGTTACCAATCAGCAGTACCGCTGTTTCGATCCCACGCACAATCCGCAGTACTATGCCAAGCGCCACCAGCGCGCCGACGACCAGGGTCTGCCTCTGGACGAACCGCAGCAGCCGGTCTTGCGCGTCTCGTGGCACCAGGCCATGGACTTCTGCCGTTGGCTTTCTCAGAAGACCGGCCTGCGATGCACCCTGCCCACC
The DNA here is from genome assembly GCA_937889015.1 of uncultured Planctomycetales bacterium. Taxonomy (GTDB): domain Bacteria; phylum Planctomycetota; class Planctomycetia; order Pirellulales; family Thermoguttaceae; genus CALARR01. The sequence continues at coordinate 24,123 of CALARR010000196.1, forward strand.
GAAGCCCAGTGGGAATACGCCTGCCGCGCCGGAGCGACCACGCCCCTGCACTTTGGCGAAACCGACGCCGATTTCTCCGCCTTCGCCAACCTGGCCGATCGGTCCTTCGCGGCTCATCCGCCCCTGACGGGCGGCCTGGAACAGATGGTGCCCGAAGGAGCCGGTCTGGCCGACGGCCGGTTTGACGATCACTTCGTGGTCACCGCCCCCGCGGGAAGCTACCAGCCCAATGCCTGGGGCCTGCGGGACATGCACGGCAACGCGGCCGAATGGACCCGCACCACCTACCGCCTTTACCCCTACCGTACGGACGACGGGCGCGACGACGCGCAGCTCGAAGGACGCAAGGTGGTCCGCGGCGGTTCGTTCTTTGATCCTCCGCGCCGCGCGCGGAGCGCCTATCGCTCGGACTACCCCGCCTGGCAGCGGGTCTTCAACGTCGGTTTCCGTGTGGTGGCTGAGTAGGTTGCACTCAATTTACGGTGCCACCTTCGCGTGCGGCAGCGTGGCTCGATGAGCGGTCGCGCCCTGCCCGACCCCGGGCACGATCTCCTTGGCGGTCCCCTCGCTGAGATTGAAGATCGTGAAACCCGCCGCGCCCAAGCGCCGAGCATGGTGGATCTGCCCCACCACCCGGTCAGCCGAGAGTCTCACGCGCGAGGCCGTGGCCCCGATGCCCGGATAGATCGGAATCTTCCCCTCCACCAACCGCAACTGGTTCTCGACCAGGTCGCAGAAGCGCGCGTCGCTGCCCTGGTAGTCCATCGGGCAGAGGAAGTCCAGATAGCCCGCCTGGACCCAGTGCACCCAGTCCTGGAACACCGACCGTTGGCAACTGGGGTACGCGCTGAACACGGCCGCCGAGATCTTCACCTCCGGCCGCAATCGCTTGGCCTCGCGGTGTACGGCCGCCACCAGCTTCGTGATCTGGTCGCAGCGCCACTGGATATACTCCTCGCGCCGCGAACCGGTGTGGCATTCCGCGGGCCAGTCGCTCAGCTTGCGCCCCGACTCCTGCTCGAACCGCTGCCGGCAGCCGCTGCAAAAACACACGTGCGGACCCGGATAGCGAATGTAATCGAAGTGGATCCCATGCACGTCGTACTTCCGCACCACCTCCAGCAGGCTGTCCAGTTCCAGCTTCTGGTTCTCCGGGTGCGAAGGGCAGAGCCACGGCTGCTCCTCTCCGGCGACCGTCGCCATCAACCGCCCTTGCTGGCGGAGCTGTTCCACAAAGCTCTTGGGCACGGCATGCCCCAGATTCCAGTTCACTTTCCAGACATGCACCTCCAGGCCGTGCTTGTTGGCCGCGGCCACGCACTGCTGGATCTGGTCGCCGTACTGCCGGAAGGTCTCGCTCCGCGGCAGCACGTCGCTGGCGTAGTGCGCCACGCCGCCCCAGAGCATATTCGGCAGGATCATGTTGAACCCGTTCTCGGCCAGCAGCTTCGCGGTGCGCTCCCAATCGCCCGGATAGGCGCCCGTGCCCGAGTGATTCCACATGGCGCGGCCTTCAATGGCGTGCGAGGGTTGCCCCAGCAGATAGGCCGCGACATAGAGCTCCTGGGCCTGCCGAGCCGCGGCAATGCTCTCGGCGAACCGGCCCTGTTCAAACTGGGTCTGGGCCGCGCTGCACGCCGTACGCGCGGCGGCCAGCTTCTGGGTAGCGGCCGCAACGTCTTGCGCCTGGATGTAATCCTCCACCTCCTGGCGGTGGCCCAGATGGCCCACGCGGCCCACGCCGGCCAGCGATGCCTCGGCCATCTGCCGCCACAGGCCCGGGTGGAGATGGCCCAGCACGGCCGCCAGGAGCTGCTTCTTCCGCACCGCGTCATCGCTTAGCAGAATGTGGCTCAGAAAGGCCCCCTGGTTGCTGAGCAGCATCCCGGCATAGCCGGTGGCCTGGCCTTGATCGTCATACCATTGGCCCAAGACGCGCGCGCCTTCTCCGGCCGGCTCGGCCACCGTGATGTTCCAGGAAGCCTGACGCACGGCCTCGGGCAGGCCGGTCACGTCGGGGGCGTTAAAACGGATCTCGGCCAACTGCCCCGGGCGTTCGGGCTTGGCCCATTTCACCTGCTTGAAGCCGAGAACCTTGCCCAAGGCCGACGGCAACTGATAGCACAGCATCAGCTTTCCTCCGCCTTGCACGTACTGGACCAGGCTGGCGACCGCCGGCTCGTCGAAGTGTGGACAATAGGCCACGATCGCCACGGGCCGCTGGCCCAACGCGCCGCCGGCCAGGCGCCCCAGTTCGATCTGGTCGCTTTCCAGCCCTAACTCGTCCAGGAAGTCGCCGATCCGCTTGGCCGTCTCGGTGGCGGTCTTCGATTCCTTGTCCTCCTTGGCCGCGTCGGGCACGAGCACCGCCACCGGCTGGCAAACGCCCGCCAAACGCCGCAACCGGATCGCCACGTCGCGCTCGCCGTCGCGCCACAAGGCGATGCGAATCCCGTCGATTCGATTCCAGCCGGCCGGCTCACCCTCGGTCCGAAACGACGACTTCGCGATCCGCAGGGTCTGCCACCCTTCCTTCTTGGAGCCGGTCCCAGAACCTGTCGGCGGCTCGGTCCCGCTGGGCCGCCCAACCTGGCTGGGGCGGTTCTGGGATAGGCCCTTGGCCAGCGTGGCTCCGGCCCCGTACCAGCCCTTGCCCGAGCGGAAATACAGCGTCAGTTGTCCTCCTGCGTCGGCCGCCTCGTTCAGGACTTCCAAGGTGAATGCACCGGGCGCGGCCAGATCGAGTTCGGCCTGGCGATCGATCACCGTGCGTTTGGCCGGGCGCGTGGCGAAGTCTCCGCGTAACCGCAACACGCTGCGCGATCCGTCCGCCACCACCTCGACCGGCGGCGTGCCTTCGCTGGGGCGCCAGGCCTGCTGCGCCGCCGCGTCGCTATAGACGAACTCGTCCACGGTCTGTTCCGGGGCCCACGCCCCCACCACCGCCAAGGCCAGCCACGTAGCGATCATGAGTCAACTCCTCTGTCGTTGCTTCTGGCGCGCCGCCAACCGGGATTCTCCGGCCGCTGCGGCATCCCCCCATCACTTTCGTCCGCGCGAGCAGTATAACGCGCCGTAGCGCGCCGCAACACGTTGCTCCCGTCACGTGGGGCAGGTTGCCAACCTGCCCTGGGACGATCAACCTATCCTGAGTCGCGGCAGGTTGCCAACCTGCCCCACGCCTGTCGCACTCTGCTCAGCCAGGCCGATACTCCTCAGACGCGCGCCGCGTCCAGGACTCTTGGCCAGGCCCCTCGAGCAGACCCTCGCCAGGCAGAGGCCTTTCTGCTAGGCTACGTCCATCCATCTGAGAGCCGGTCCCAATACCTGTCGGCAGCTCGGTCCTGCTGGGCCGCCCGGCCTGGCTGGGGCGTTTTTCGGATAGGTTCTACCGGAGGGAACGATCATGGCCAGCCCCAGCGTGCGATACCTGGTATTCGACATCGAGACGGTCGCCGACGCCGAATTGGTGGCCAAGCTCCGCTATGGCGGCCAAGGGCTTCAGCCCAGCGAGGCCGTGCGGCGCTACCGCGACGAACTGTTGGCCAAGACCGACAGCGACTTCATCCCCTACACCTACCAGATTCCCATCTCGGTGGTCGTGGGCAAGCTGGCCGAGGATTTTCGGCTCCAGGATATCGTGCTCCTCGACGAGCCGCAGTTCCGGCCGCACGTGATCACCGAGAACTTCTGGCGCGGCTGGGAACGCTATCAGCGGCCGACCCTGGTCAGCTTCAACGGCCGGGGATTCGATATCCCCGTGCTGGAACTGGCCGCCTTTCGTTACGGCCTGAGCCTGCCCGGCTGGTTCGCCGGCGGCAAGAGTTTCGACCAGCCGCGCAACCGCTACAACACCCAGTCGCACATCGATCTGTGCGAACTGCTGACCAACTTCGGCACCACGCGTTTCAATAGCGGCCTGAACCTGGCCGCCAACTTGTTGGGCAAGCCGGGCAAGATGCAGGTCCAGGGCGACATGGTCCAGGATATGTATGAAGCCGGACGCCTGGCCGAAATCAACGATTACTGCCGTTGCGACGTGCTGGACACGTACTTCGTTTTCCTGCGCACGCGCGTGATGCTGGGCCAACTCACGCTCGACAAAGAGCAGGAAATCATCGCCGATACCAAGCAGTGGATCGAGCAGCGCAGCGCGCAAACGCCCGCCTTCCGCACCTACCTGGAGCACTGGGGCGATTGGCGCAATCCCTGGCAAACTTGAGTGTTTTTTTGATTTCCGCCCTGATTTTTGAGCTATAGTTCAATTGTCGGGGCGTACTGTGGGTGGTTGCCTCACCACCGGCGCTACCGACAGGGCCACCGCACGAGGCGTCAGGTTCTTTCCCGCGGTGGGGATCCGTCATGTGCCGACACCTGACTGGCACATGACGGGTTTTTTTTGCGCGCCGCGCGTCTCTTGCGGAGCACGGCCCGGCTTGGCCCGCTCCGCAGGCTCAACATTTCGCCCGGCTGCGGCTCGCCTTCGAACCGCATCTCGACCGGCACGCCGACGGCCCACAACTTGCGATGCTCGGCCAGCATGGCGCGATTGAAGGCCTCGGCGTATTCGGACGCCTCTTCGGCCGACATCGGCTCGGCCTCGGCCGGTTCCAGGGCCACCGCGCGATGCGGCATGTCTCGCGGCCCGGCGGGCAGCCAACCGTCGTAGCTCACGACCCAGACTCGAAAGCGGCGTGCGTGCTGGAGTTCTGAGATCGACATCCGGCAATGCTCCTCGTCCCGCCGCGCGTCGTGGCAGACTCCGGCGTCCGGTCTCGCCCGGCTTCTTTCGCCGCCCAAAGACGCCCGATTTTCCGCTTTGTGCCCATTGACGCGCGTGGCTTCCGGAAGTATACAGATGTATACGTCCGTGTCAAGGCGCGGCGTGGGGTGAATTTTCTCGCGAGGGGGCTCCCGCCATGGACACCTGCTACATTCCCCAGAATCTTACGCGGCTGATGGCCGCCCAGGGTCTGTCCATCGACGCGTTGTGTGCGCGCGCCTGCCTCGACAAGCGCACCGTGCAGGGGATCCTCAACGGCACCCATCGGCCGCATGCGCGGACCCTGCATCGCCTGGCCCAAGGGCTCGATGCGCCGACCGACGAACTGTTCGTCGATCCGGCGCGCCTGCTCTACCGCTGTTTCGATCGGCACACCAATCCGCGCGTCCAGGAGCTCATTGCCGCGCATCCCGAGTTGTTTTCCGGTTGGTGCCAGGCCGATTTCGAGGAATTGCACAGCCGCGTGGGGACCGGCGGGGCGCTGAACGAGGAAGGCGCTGTGCGCGCCGTGAAGCGAATCAATCGCCATCGCGAGCTGTCCGAGAAGCTGGCCGTGATCCTGGAGAGTCACCAGGAGGAATTCACCGCCGTGCTGATCGATATGATCTATCAGCAAGTCACCGCGCAGAGCGCATAGATCGGCCCCTGACTTCTGTAGGTGCAACCACAAAGGCACAACGACACGAAGGAAGTGAAAGAAGAGAGCGGGGAGAGCGCGGACTCTGCTCGTGCTCTTCCTCGTGCTCGTGCTCGTAATCGTAATCGAATGCGATTCTGATCCCAGGCACCCTGGCTCGACCACGATTGGCTTGTAGCTTCTTGGTCCCCAGAATGGCAGCATCGCATTTTCCGGTGGTCGATTACGAGCACGAGCACCGCTGCGCTGAGCACGAAGGGGAGCTGGAACCAGGCGAGGGCCCAGCGTGGGGCCGCTGGTCAGGCCTTCGCCCTTACGCAGACGGCTACGGCATGACCTCTCTCAAGGCCAACAACCCCCAGAATCGGTAAATCGTCCAGCCAGCTTGGGGGTCGTGTGCTAGGCTATAGCATGTCATCCACGGTCCCCCTTGGCTCGTCGACTGCCGTAACCCGGCAGTCCACCTAGGCCCGGTTCTCATCAGGTGCATGCCATGAAAGCTGCTCGATCTGCCGTGCTGGCTTGGTTCTCTGCTCTGACATTTGCCACCTGGGGATGGTCGGCCACGGCGGCCGAGCCGGCAGCCGGCACGGATCCTGCGGCCGAGGCCGATAAGGCGATCCGCGGCACCGCGGATGCCTTTGTCCGTGCCTACAACGCGGCCGACGCCGATGCGATCGCCCAGTTGTTCGCCCCCGACGGCCAGATCGCCGACGAACATGGCAACGCGGCCTGGGGACGCAAGGCCATCGCCAACGTCTTTCGCCAGGTGTTCCAGAACCACCCTCAAAGCCGCATCGAGAACTCCATCCAGTCGATTCGCTTGGCCACGCCCGGGCAGGCCGTCGAAGAGGGTACAGCCACTGTGACCCACGCCCCCGGCGAACCGGTCCGGCAGTCTCGTTACGAGGTGATCCACGTGCAGCGCGAAGGGCGCTGGCTGATGGCCAGCGCGGTCGACCTGCCCGAGGCGGCCTGGGCCGGCGCCGAGCAGCTCAAGCAACTCGAATGGTTGATCGGCGAGTGGGTGAACGAGAATCGCGACGCCTTGATTGTGACCACCTATCGCTGGACGGAAAACCATCGCTATATCGTCAATGACTACCAGGTGCAGGTCCAGGGGCACGGCCTCTTGCGCGGCTCGGAATGGATCGGCTGGGATCCGCTCCGCAAACAGATCCACTCCTGGGTTTTCGACTCGGAGGGTGGCGTTACCGAGGGGCTCTGGAGCCAGAAGGACCAGACCTGGGTCGTGCAGATGAACGGCTTCACCGCGCAGGGAAAGCCCGCTTCGTCCCGCAACACCTTCACCCCACAGGGCAAAGACCACCTCGGTTGGCAGTCACACGACCGCGTCATCGGCGGCGAAAAGCTGCCGGATATCGAGTCCGTGATCGTCGTCCGGCGGCCACCGCAGCCGCAATGATGTCAGGACCGGCAATCGGCGCACGTAAGGGTTCGCGCCGAGTGCCCCCCATGGCCCGGACGGACCCGTGAGCGGTTACCAAAACACATTCCCGAGAAGCTTCTCCGAGGGAGACTTGGACATGCAACGGCTCAGAATCCCATACACCATGGCGACCGTAATCGTGGCCCTGGCGGCATCGCCGGCCCTGGCGGGCCGCGGCGGCGGTGGCGGCGGGGGCTATCATGGCGGAGGCAGCGCCTCGGCCATCAGTCATGCTCCGTCGTTCAGCATGCCCAGTTCCTCCGCCCATCCGCACCCGAGCCCGGCGCCACACCCGAGCCCTGCACCAAACCCGAGCCCTGCACCACACCCGAGCCCTGCACCACGCCCGAGCCCGGCACCACACCCGAGTCCTGCACCGCACCCGAGCCCGAGTCCAACTCCGCACCCGAGCCCGAGCCCAACTCCACCCCCAGGGCCCGGTCCTCATCCCGGTCCTGGGCCGCATCCTGGTCCGGGGCCGCATCCCGGCCCTGGTCCTCAGCCTGGTCCTGGTCCACACCCCGGCCCTGGACCGCACCCCGGCCCAGGACCGCACCCCGGCCCAGGACCGCACCCCGGTCCTGGACCGCATCCTGGCCCTGGTCCCCATCCGTGGCCTGGCCCGCACCCCGGACCTGGTCCGCATCCATGGCCTGGGCCGCACCCCGGACCTGGTCCGCATCCATGGCCTGGGCCGGACTGGCACCACTACGACTGGTATCACGGCCATTGGCACGACCACTGGGTCGGCCCCTGGTACGCCGGACCGGCGTTCTGGTGGGGAGCCGGCTTCGCGACCGGACTGGCCATCTCGCCCGTCACGCCTTGGTCCTGGGGATACTGGCACTACGACAATCCGTACTATGTCGAGCCGGTGGTCATCGGCACCACGGTGATCGACTATTCGCAGCCGCTGGTGTTGGCCGGATCGTCTGGCGGGGGCGAGGCGCCCAGCGTCCCGACCACGCCCAGCGAGGAGGCCACGCGCTTGCTCGATGCAGCGCGGACCGCCTTCCAACAGGCCGACTACGCCACCGCCCTGACCCAGGTCAACCAGGCCCTGGCCCAGCAGTCCAACGACCCCGTGTCGCACGAGTTCCGCGGCCTGGTGTTGTTTGCCACGGGCAAGTATGCCGAGGCGTCGGCGGCGATCTACGCGGTCCTCTCGACCGGTCCCGGCTGGGACTGGACGACGATGATCGGCTTCTATGCCGACGCTGCGGTGTACACGCAGCAACTTCGCGCCCTGGAGGACTATCGCACCGCGCATCCCAACGCGGCCGAGGCGCGATTCCTGCTGGCCTACCACTACTTGACCTGCGGCTACAACGACGCCGCGGTCAAGGAACTGCAGAAGGTCGTAGCCCTGAATCCGAAGGATCAGTTGTCGGCGCAACTGCTGCGCTCGCTGCAGGCTCCGACGGATGCCGAACCGGCGCAGCCTGCCTCGGCGGCCGCGCCCGCGGCTGCGAGCACTCCGCTGACCGCCGCCAGCCTGACCGGCAAGTGGCAGGCCCAGCGGCCCGACGGGTCGAGCATCGCGCTGGACCTGCGCGCTGACGGCCAGTACACCTGGTCGTTTAGCCAGCAGGGCAAGCCGCGCGAGTTCACCGGCCCCTATACCCTGGCCGACAACCTGCTGATCCTCAAGCAGGGCTCCACGCCGACCATGGTCGGACAAGTGGCCCCGCTCGGTCCGAGCAGCTTCAACTTCAAGCTGGCCAACGACAATCCCGCCGATCCGGGCTTGACGTTCAGCAAATAGCGGCGCCTTCCCCGGCCCTGGCGGCATCTTGCCGCCAGGGCCGTGGGATCGGCACTCTGCGGTGCAGTCCGACACCGCTGTGCGCGCAGCCTGGCATGCGATCCGGCCAGCCGCGCCCCTTGCGAGCGCGCCTGTTTGACAAGCTGTGCGCGCAGGTTCTATGATGGCCGGACGCTCGATCCTGCCTCCGGCATTCGCCGCAACGCCGGACTCTCGCACCCAAGGAGCCGCGCCCGTGGATTGCGCCTGCTTGCTTGCCGTCTTGGCCCTCTGGGGCGGCGATCCCGCCCCGGCCTCGCCGCCCGAGACCTTCGGTTGCGAGGCCAACCCCACCGGCGACCCGATTGGCGGTGGGCCCGGCTACCGCGACGTCTTCCGCCGTGGCGACTTCACCGTCACCACCGCCGAACAATTCCTGGCGGCCCTGAAACAGGCCCAGGCCGGACAGGTGATCTTCCTCCCCGGCGAGGCAGAGATCGATCTGACCGGGCAGAAGAGCCTGCTCATTCCCGGCGGAGTGACGATCGCCGGCACGCGCGGCCTGGACGGCTCGCCCGGCGGAAAGATCCAGGCCCTGCAACGCGAGACCTTCACGCTCTTTCTCAGCGCCGGGCACCGCGTGCGCCTCACCGGCCTGCGCTGCGAAGGCCCCTTCGGCGGCCGCGAGACAACCGGTTTCACCACCGCCCTGATCTCGCTCCGCCACCACCGCTGCGAGGTCGACAACTGTGAGATCTACAACTGGAACTGCGACGGCGTGTGCGGCCGCTCCGGCGCGACCAAACTCTACGTCCACCACTGCTTCATCCACAATTGCCAGTTGAACGGATATGGCTACGGCGTGAGCCTCGGCGCGAGCGACGCTCGGATCATCGCCAATCGCTTCGACTTCTGCCGGCACCACATCGCGGGCACCGGCGACCCGGGCACCTCGTACGAAGCCGCGTACAACCTCGTCCTGGCCAACGCCACCAGCCACCATTTCGACATGCACGGGGGCAAGGACCGCGGCGATCGGACCGACATCGCCGGCGACTGGATCCACATCCATCACAACACGTTCCAAAGCGAGCAGCGCGCCGTGGGACTCCGCGGCGCGCCCAGCCAAGGGGCCGAGATCCACCACAACTGGTTCACCAAACCGGCCGCTCAGACCGTCCTCTCCAGGGGAAATGCGCGCGTCTGGAAGAATGTCTACGGCCCGGATCGCACCCTCGATGACTAGTGATTCCGTTGTTGATTGTGCAACACTTCGCAGCGTTCCGTCCCGGGAAACCGGGCTCCCGTCGGTCGCCCTCGTTCCCCGAGTAGTACAGGACTCGATAATCATGCGCGTGCCGCGACTCGTGTTGGCAGTGGCCTTGTTGGCTGGCCTGGAGACGCACGCCGCCGGACCGGCGTCCAAGCCTGCCGATCTTCCGGCCGGGGCCGTCTTGCGTTTGGGAAGCGCCGAACCGGCCCTGGGCGCGGGCGTGGCCGACTACGCCTACTTGCCCGACGGCCGTGTGGCCATGCTCGCCGGCGGACGGATCCAGATCCACGACCTGGCGCGTGCGGAGTTGCTGGCGACCCACAGCGTGTCGAAAGCCGCCCTGAGCACCGTCGCGCTCCGCCCCGACGGCCAGGCGCTGTTGCTCACCGACCGGACCGGCACCGTCCGGCAGTGGGACCTGAAGGCCCAGGCGGAACTGAACGCATGGCCCAGCGGCCAGGAACGGCTGTGCTGTGCCGCCTACTCGCCCGACGCCCAGCGCGTGATCACCATCGGCTCTTATCCTCCCACGTTGAAGCTGTGGGACGCCCAAACCGGCCGGCAACTGCTCTGCGTCGACCAGACCGGCGGCATGGTCCAGTTCAACTGGGTCGTCTGCAGCCCCGACGGCAAGACCGCCTGGGTGTGCGGTGGCGTGGACCACGTGCTGGAACAGTACGACCTGGCGACGGGCCAATGCCTGGCCAAACTCCTGAAAAACTACTGCGGCTATCGCATGGAACTCTCGTCCGACGGCCAGCGGCTGCTGGTCGGCAGCCGCAGCTATGCCTCGGAGTGGGAACTGGCCACCGGCAAGGAACTGAAACGGTTCACCGGGCACCACGGCGGGGCGGTCAACTGCCCGACCTATGGCCGCGATCCCGACCAGATCCTCACCGGCTCGCGCGACGGCTCGATCCGTCTCTGGGACCGCCGCAAGGCCGAGGTCCTGGCGCGATGGTTCGTCCACACCGATACCGTGCAGCACCTGCGCGTCGCGCCCGACGGCAAGTGGATGCTCTCCCATGCGAATGGCCGCCTTGTGGAGACCGACCTCGATTCCGGCCAGCCGCGCCGGCCTCCCCTGGGGCACAACGAAGGCATCTCCGCCGCCGTGCTTCTGCCCGAGCGACGCGCGGCCAGCGCCGCGGTCGACGGCTCGATCTGCGTGTGGGACCTGGCCTCGGGCAAGCCGCTGCGCACCTGGCAGGCCGATCTGCTGGGCGTCCGTGGCCTGGCGGCCGTCTGCGGCGGACAACAACTGGCCGCCGGCTGCGGCGATGGACAGATTCGCTTCTACGCGACAAACAACGGCGCCCTGCTCAAGGAACTGCGCGCCCACCAAGGCTACATTCGGGCGGCGATCGCCATGCCGGGCGGCAACCGCCTGGCCACCAGTGCCGACGACGGCTGCATCCTCGTGCACGACTTGGACGGCTCGTCCCAGCCCATGCGCCTGGAGGGACATCAGGGGGGCGTGTTGGCCCTGGCCGCCTCGCCCGACGGCGCGCGCCTGCTCAGCGGCGGCCGTGATTGCTCGGTGCGGCTGTGGGACGCGCGGAGCGGCAAGTCCCTGGCCGTGTACGACGACGCACATCCCGGCTGGGTCCTGACCGTCTGCTTCTCGGCCGACGGCCGGCGAGGTTACTCCGGCGCACGCGATGGTTGCATCGTCGAGTGGGACCTGGAAACCGGCAAACGGGCGCGCGAGTTCAACCAGCCCGGCGCCTACCTGGCCCTGGCTTGCACGCGTGCCGGCCAACTCTGCGCGGCCCACAGTAGCGGAATCCTATACCGCTGGGACCTCGCCACGGACCGCAAGCCGGCCAGGTCCGCCGGACACCGCGGGGCCGTGCTTGCACTGGCCCTCTCGCCCGACACGCAACAACTGCTCTCCGCCTCGGCCGATCGGACCCTATTGCTGTGGGATCTCAAGTAGCCGAAAACCTTCACTCCGCAAATTCACGACCATGCCTCAAACCAAGCTCACTCCGCGCCGTGCGTTCCTGGCCCAGGTCGCGGCCCTGGCCGCCGCCGCTCCCTTGAGCCGCCTCCCTTCGGCCCTCGGCGCCGAGCGCGCCTCCGCCGACAAAGCGGCCTCCACCGGCCGCGGCCGCGTGCTGAGCGTCAAGGGCGATATCCAGGAGTACAAGGATCCCGGCACCGGCGCGCGCGTCTTGCGACTGGCTGCCGGCGATTTCGACAATGTCCATACCTACTTCACCTCCACCTCGTTCGTCGGCGACGGCCACGAGCAGATCGTCTTCGCCTCGAACCGCTCGGGCACGTTCCAGGTCTATCTCCTGGAAGACGCAATACAGCCACCCGCACCCGGTCTTCAGCCCCGACGACCGCTGGGTGCTCTTCAACTCCGACGACCAGGGCCGCCAGAACGTCTACATGGCCGAAGTGGCCAGCCTGGGCTGATGGCGGCCATGAAACGGCAACACAGGAGACGAGATTTCGCCAGCGCGTATCGCTCGCCAAACTGGAGGTGGGCAAATATGGATCTTCAGAATAGGAATGCAACATGACGACGGCGTTTGTGCCGAGAAACCGGGCTCCCGCTGGTCGCCCTCGTTGCATTCCTTATCTGAGGGTCTATAGACGCTGGTGATGCCGCGGCGTGAGTCGCTTTGTCGTCTCTCGCCGCACGGCATGGTGCGGAGTACGGCCGTGCTCTACGCCGAAGGCGTTCCATCACTCAGCCCGGGGTAAGCGCAGCGGCGCAGTCGCGAAGCGCCACCCCGGGTCTGGTGACGTAAGAAGATCTCGACCCCAACGGGGTCGCATAGGACGGAGGCTGCCCGGCCGCGCTGTACGCCGATTGCGCTGACGACCTCTGCAAGGCCAATCTGGCATTCACGTCCCTTGCACTGCAACGAGCCACCTCCATCTACATCTTGGGTTGGATCTGAATTGCGATCTCGATCGGCGCGATATCACAGTGGATGTTGACCACCGTGTAGTCGTCGCCGCCGAAGTCGCCCGTGTCCCAACCCTCCGTATCCGCCTGGCGATAGAAGCGGAATTCGAAGCCTCGCGTCGGGCCGGATCGCGCCGCCTCGCCGTCGAAGGCCAGCCCGATCCCCTCGTCATGCACGTTCTCCAACAGGTGGTACATCACCTCGAATACGGCCATGTGCCCCAGGATGTCATTGCAGAACACGCGCTGTTTGAACAATGGCCGAAAGCCTTGTCCGTCGGGATCGATCAGGCGCTCCTCCAACTCTTCCGGAGCGGGCGTGACCTTCAACGTCTCAAAATCGATCGTTCCGCCGTGGTCCACGTACGACAGCTTGGCGTTGCGTGCCCAGAACCCCTCCGCGTCCATGCCGGCCGTGGCCTGGGACAGGTCCATGATCAGCGCCCCGCGATAGCCGATCACGCGTCCCTTGTTTCCCTGAACGACGACGGCCGTGTCCTCGTCCACGCCGATGCCGTGGCGGATTCCCTGGCTGTGCATCGCCACCAGGGTCCGGGCGAAACGGCCGCGTGCCAACATGTGCTGATCGACGAACCAGTCGTGGTCCAGAAATCCGAGGCCGCTGTCGAGCTCTTTGCCCAAGCGCGCGCCGTGGACCAGCGTCGAAAGAGGGCCGCCTTGGCGAAACATCAGGCGACTCATCACGGCCGCGCCGGCACTGCTCCCGGCGATCACTCCGCCGCGGCGGTAACTGTGCCAGATCGCGTCCAGCAGGGGCGTGTTGCGGCCCTCCTTGTCCACGAGGGCCTGGCGAATCCGCATCTGGTTGCCGCCTGTAAAGAACACTCCGCCGGCCTCGCGCACGCGCGCCGCCAGGCTGGCATCGCGCGCCGCCGCCTCAACCGAGACGTCGAAGCCGGTCAGAGCCAAGGGGACGACGAACGCCTGGGCCCCGGCAGCCTTCAGAATATCGGCCACTTCGCGGCCGGCGGCGCGCGGCTTGTCGCTGGCCGTAGGAAACACGGCGATCGGCGCTCCCTGGCCCCCGGCCAGTTCCACGATCGTCGACCAGATGGCCGTATTCAATTCGCGCTCGGCGCCGCCAATGATGACCAGAGAGCCCGAAGGCGAGCTCGGCCCCGCGCCCTGCTCGCGGCGCGTTCCGCCGGGCGGTTGTGTGGTGGGAGCCTCGGCCGCCCAGGCCCCGCAAATCGTCAACCCGAACAGCAGGCAGCCCAGCGTCGCCAGCCACCGCGCCGGCACAGCGCATGGCCATCGCCGGCAAAGCGGCCGGTAAGCCCTGCCCTGCCTTGCTGCGCTGCGGAACCGAGAACCAGCCGCCCGGATGCCCCGCCACAGACCGTTTCGTACTAACATAAGATTCGAACCCGCGACCACAGAGACTTGCCCCTGGCTCACCACCGCATCAGCGACTCCTCGCCGCGCGGTTGCTCATTGCCCCTCAGATAGATAATGCAACGAGGGCGACCAGTGGGAGCCCGGTTTCGCGGTGCAGACGCCACCTTCGTGTTGCATTCCTTTTCTGAAGATCAATAGGCCCGGCCGAAGAACAATCTCCGTACTCCTCACGCTCCGCGTGAGGGCAAACCTCACGCGGAGCGTGAGGAGTAGAAGACATAGATCGGAGAGTCATTTTTCGGTTGGTCCTTATCATACTGTGAACGCGGCTGCCAGGCAGGGGGACCGGCGGGGGGCATTCCCGTATCTGCAACGCCAGACGAGGAAGCCGAACAGAAGCAAAGGACAGGGAAGTGGCCATCCTCGGTCCCCTTGCCCTTTTCCTCCTTTCCCCTCTTTCCTTCTTACACAGAGGTCTGCGGCAGTGGCGTTCGCAATAGCGGGAATACACCCGAACCGGCGGTTGGGCTGATATCTCAAACTACGGCCCTGACCGGCGTCCTCGTCCTGTGGCCTGCTGACTGCGGCCAGAACCAGCGCGCAAAAGAAACGCCGCCGGCCGCAGCGGGGTTCTGACGGCCGGCGGCGCACACGCATCAGGCCCCGTGGCCCCATGCGCGCAGGTACAAGCCTCGAATATCGGCAATCAGCGGATAGCGCGGGTTGGCGCCCGTGCACTGGTCGTCGAAGGCGCGTTCCGCCAGTTCGTCCACCTGGCGGTGGAATTCGGCCTCGTCCACGCCTGCGTCGCGAATCGTCAGCGGCAACTGCAAGCTGCGTTTCAGCTCTTCGATGGCCGCGATCAGGGCCTCGACCTTCTCGTCGTCATTCGCCCCGGCCAGGCCCAGGTAGCTGGCCACGCGTGCGTAGCGCTCCTTGGCCGCCGGATACTCATACTGCGGGAAGGCCGCCTGTTTGAAGGGCGCGTCCGTGGCGTTGTAGCGGATCACGTGGCTGATCAGCAGGCCGTTGGCCAGTCCGTGCGGCAGGTCAAAGGCGGCTCCCAGCTTGTGCGCCATGGAGTGGCACAGCCCCAGGAAGGCGTTGGCGAAGGCCATCCCGGCCATCGTGGCCGCGTTGTGCACCTTCTCCCGCGCCAACCGATCGTCGCCGTTCTCGTAGGCGCGCGGCAGATACTTCATCAGGATCCGGATCGCCTCCAGGGCCAGGCCGTTGGTATAGTCCGTGGCCACGACCGAGGCCATCGCCTCCAAGGCGTGGGTAAGGGCGTCGATCCCGCCGTAAGCCGTCAGCTTCCGCGGCATGCTCATCACCAGTTGTGCGTCGACAATCGCCATGTCGGGCGTCAACTCGTAGTCGGCGATCGGGTACTTCTGCCCCGTGCAGTCGTCGGTCACCACGGCAAACGGCGTCACCTCGCTGCCCGTGCCGGAAGTGGTGGGAATCGCCACCATCAGCGCCTTCTTGCCCAGTTCCGGGAAGGTGCACACGCGTTTGCGGATGTCCATGAACCGCATCGCCAGGTCCTCGAACCGCGCTTCCGGCTGCTCGTACAGCAGCCACATGATCTTGGCCGCGTCGATCGGGCTGCCGCCCCCGATGGCCACGATCACGTCCGGCTTGAACGCCCACAGCCGCTCCACGCCGCGCCGAATCGTGCTCAAGTCCGGGTCCGGCTGCACGTCGAAGAAGACCTGCGTCTCCAGGCCCATCTCTTCCAGCAGGTCGGTCACCTTGTCGGCAAAACCCATTTCGAACAGTGGGCCGTCGGTGACCACCATCGCGCGCCGCCGGCCGCGCAGCTCGGCCAGGGCCACCGGCAACGCGCCCGCCTTGAAATACACCTTCGGCGGCAGCCGGAACCAGAGCATGTTCTCGCGGCGCTCGGCCACGGTCTTGATGTTCAGCAGTTGCCGCACGCCCACGTTTTCGCTCACGCTGTTCCCGCCCCAGCTTCCGCAGCCCAGGGTCAACGACGGCTCCAGGCGGAAGTTGTACAGGTCGCCGATCGCTCCGTGGCTGGCCGGTTGATTGACCAGCACGCGCCCCGTCTGCAAACGCAGCCCGTACTGCTCGATCCGCTCCGCGTTCCGCGGGTTCGTGTACAGCACGGCCGTGTGGCCGTGGCCGGCAAATTCCACCAGGGCCTCGGCCTTGTCCACCGCGTCGTCGAAATCGGCCGCACGGTACATGGCCAGTACCGGGCTGAGTTTTTCGATGCTTAGCGGCTCCTCGGGCCCGATGCCCGTGATCTCGGCCACCAGCACCTTCGTCTCGGCCGGCGCTTCAAAGCCGGCCATCGCCGCGATTGTGGTTGCCGGCTGCCCGACCACGCGCGTGTTGAGCTTGCCATTCGGGGCCAGCGTGTCGGCCAACAGGGCGCGCTGCTGGGCGTCCAGCAACATGGCCCCGCGCTTGGTCAACTCTTCGCGCACCGCGTCGTAAACCTCGTCCACCACCACGATCGACTGCTCGGAGGCGCAGATCATGCCGTTGTCGAAGGTCTTGCTCAGCAAGACGGAATTCACGGCCATCGGCACGCTGGCCGTCTCGTCGATCACGGCCGGCGTGTTGCCCGCCCCGACCCCGATCGCCGGCTTGCCGGACGTGTACGCCGCCTGCACCATCCCCGGCCCGCCCGTGGCCAGGATCAAATCGATCTCCGCATGGTCCATCAAGTACTTGCTCAGCTCGATGGTGGGCTCGTCGATCCAACCGATGATGTGCGCCGGGGCCCCGGCTGCAACAGCCGCCTCCAGCACGATCCGGGCCGCCTCGCAGGTGGCGCGCCGGGCACGCGGGTGCGGAGAAAAGATGATCGCGTTGCGCGTCTTCAGTGCCAGCAGGGCCTTGAAGATCGCCGTGGAGGTGGGATTGGTCGTGGGCACCACGCCCGCAATCACGCCCACCGGCTCGGCCACCTTGCGGATGCCATACACCTCGTCGTGCTCCACCACGCCGCAGGTCTTGGCGTCCTTGAACTTGTTGTACACGTATTCCGCGGCAAAGTGATTCTTGATCACCTTGTCTTCCACGATCCCCATGCCCGTCTCTTCGGCGGCCAGCCGGGCCAAGGGGATCCGCGCCGCGTTGGCCGCCATCGCGGCCGCCTTGAAGATCGCGTCCACCTGGGCCTGCGTGTAGTCGGCGTAGGCGGTCTGCGCCGTCCGCAC
>CALARR010000197.1 GCA_937889015.1 uncultured Planctomycetales bacterium
CCGAGGGCCGTGGGCCCTTTTCTTGTTGTCAGTGGCCAGCGCGCGCGTCATGCTGAAGCGTCCTTTCCGGGAATGGCGCGCCAGGGGGAACGGGTCCCGCGCTGTCACAACGCCAACGACGAAGGGGAGGTCCACGATGATCTGCAAACCGACACTCCGCTGGACAGCCTTGGCCTGGTCGGTCTTGCTGGTCGCCGGGAGTTCACTGTGTGCGGCCCAGACTCCGCCCGAGGGCTGGCAGGCCACGGCTCCGCGCGATGAGATCCGGCCCAAGCTGGCCTACGATCCCGGCGGTGCGCCGCGCGGCACTGGCTGCCTGGTCATCGAGGCCGACGCGCGCGAAGGTCTGCATGGCACGTGGGCCAAGACCTTCCCGGTCGAGGGCGGAAAGTCCTATCGCTTCCACGCCCTGCGCAAGGTGGAGAACATCCCCCATCCGCGCCGGCATGTGCTGGTCACGATCACCTGGCAGGACGCCAACGGGAAAAAGGTGCGTCGCGATGAAGTGGCGGCGGTGACATTCATGCCGGGCCAGAAGCCCGCGGCCGAGCCCGAGTTCCCTGGTGATGGTCCCACCGACTCGGCCGGCTGGACCGAAGTCGGCGGCGTGTATCGCGTGCCCAGTGCCGCCAGCCAGGCCCTGGTCGAGCTGCACGTGCGTTGGACTCCCCAGAGCAAAGTGCGTTGGGCCGAGGTCGGTTTCGACCCGGTGGCGGCCCCCGCGCCGCGACTGGTACGGATCGCCGTGGCTCATCTGCGGCCCCACGGTGGATCGACCAACTTGGAGCAGTGCCAGTTGTACGCGCCATTGATCGCCGACGCGGCCCGGCAGCGCGCCGACCTGATTGTGCTCGGTGAGACGCTGACCTACGCCTTTCGCAAGCCCAAGGTCGAAATGCTGTCGGCCGCCGAGCCCATCCCTGGGCCGTCCAGCGCGTACTTCGGCCAACTTGCCCAGCAGCACAATCTGTACATCGTGGCCGGCCTGGTCGAGCGCGAAGGCCATCTGATCTACAACACCTCGGTGCTCATGGGCCCTGACGGAAAGCTGGTGGGCAAGTACCGCAAGGTCACGCTGCCGCGGAGCGAGGTTGCTTCAGGCATCTGTCCCGGCCATGAGTATCCGGTGTTTGACACGCGGTTCGGCAAAGTCGGAATGATGATCTGCTACGACGGGTTCTTTCCCGAGGTGGCCCGGCAGTTGTCGGCCCACGGAGCCGAGATCATCGCCTGGCCCGTGTGGGGCTGCAATCCGGACCTCGCCAAGGCGCGCGCGGTCGAGAACCACGTGTACGTGGCCAGCAGCACCTACACCGACGCCCAGAACCACTGGATGGTCAGCGCCCTGTTCGACCACGCCGGCCAGATGCTCGCCCAGGGTACGGAGTGGGGCACCGTGGCCGTGGCCGAGGTGGATCTGAACCGGCCCGCCTACTGGTCCAGCCTGGGTGACTTCAAGGCCGAGCACCATCGCCACCGGCCGCGCTGGGAAAATGGCGATTGAATGCGCCGCCATCGCTGCGCCCGTCATCCGTGCTCCATCCGCGGCGGCAATCCTCTTGCGCCCCGGGCTTCGTTTGCCATCGGCGTGCGTCGAAACGGATCACTCGGGCGGTGCGCCGGGGCGGTCAACCAGGGTCTTGCCTTTCGCCTTGGCCTTGCCTTTGGGGGCCGCGGCCGCCGGGCCGGGCTTCCCGCCCACCAAGAGCATCTCGTCCAGATCGAAGGGGCCGGAATACTGGTTGCCGCGGTTGAGGTAGATTCGCAGAATGCCCACGGCGTCGCGCGGCGCCTTGCGGAATTCGTACTGCAGCTCGGTCCATTGGCCCGCGCGAAGCACGGTCTTGGCCGAGGGCGAGACGAGCGTCAGCGGCGGTCCATACTTCCGATCGTCGCGCAATCGCGGATCGATGGCACGCACCGGCAGGTCCTTGTCGGGCCGGATCCAGAATCGCAGCCCTTCGCAGGTCGACCAATCCTGGGGCCGCTCGAAGCTGCGCATCAGAGCCGCCGCGTCGTGCTGGGGCACGGCCAGCACACGCAAGGCACGCCGCGTGTCGACCGGCTCACGATCAGCGACGGCCAGAGTCCCGCTGTCGCTGGCCAGGGTCCAATCGGGATCTTCGAAATCGTCCAGCAATGTGGCCCCCTCCGGCACCGGCGTGTGGCGCTGATGATTGGCGGCGGAACTCACGAAGCCCTCTTGCCGCGCAAAGGCCGCCATCGACTCCGGCCGCGCGATCCAGGCCGCCAGGGCCAGCGAGCGCGCCGGCACGCTCAACTTCGCCGGGTCGGCCTTTTCCCAGCGATAGCCGGGCGTGCTCGGATTGTGCCGCCCAAGACGCGACAGCACGTCGATGCACACGAAGGTCCGCCCCTGTGTCGCCGCAGCCGGCCCCGTCAGGGCAAATTGAGCGTCGTTGTAGGTCGGATTGCCCACCACCAGGAGCGCGTCGCCCTGGGCGTTGGTGTAGGCCGAAACCACCAGCCCTTCGACCCCAACCGCCTTCCACGGGTTGTCCGCCGCGTAGTACGGCGTCCAGCGCGCCGTGGCAATGCCCAGATCCTCGCGCAGCGCCAGCAGCTCGCGCACCGGATGGTTGCCCGGATAACCGGTGGGCAGCACGTCGTGCAGCAGCGGCAGCATCACGCTCTCGGCCGGGTTGTGATGTTCTTTGCGCCCACGCGTCTGCATGCTTTCCGAACGATAGATCTCGCACAGAAGATGCGGCAATGGCCCCACGTTGCGCCCGCCAAGCTGGGCCCGAAAGGCGTCCAACGTGAGGTTCTTGATCGACTGCGAGGTGTACTGCTCGCCGTCGCAAAAGGCCGTGGTGAAAGCCGCCAGCGCCGGCGGACAGCCGCCCTTGTGATGGGCGTAGATCTCGGCCCGCCCTCGTTCCTGGCTCACCAGTTCGTACGCCCGGCGCCACACTTCGCGCATCGACCAGACCGGCAGGTCGGCCTGGCGCTGCCCTTGGGCATCGAGCCAGCCGTGGCCGTGCTCCTCGTTGGCACAGCTCATGATGATGTAGGAGGTGTCCACATAGAACCCATCCACGCCGTAGCGTTGAACGGCCGCGTGCAGGTCTGCGATCTTCCACTCGATCCACGCCCGGCTTCCGGGACAGCAAATGGTGCGATTGCGGTCGGCCATCGCGCCGCCGATCGAGGAACTGACGCTCTTGCCTTTGGTCGTACGCATCAGCCAGGTGGATTGCGGCTCGACCGCGCCTTCTTCGATGTGCGCGTAGGTGGTGTAGACCAAGGCCGCCTTGCCCCGCTGTTGGACCTCGCGCACCAGTCCCGCCTTGCGCGCGTCGGCCTGCGGATCGTTGGTGCAAAAGGTCGCGTACCGATCAGACATCTGCGCCCAGAACAGGTTGCAGCGCACAAAGGACTGCAGTTCGTCAGGACCGGGCGCCATCGAGAAGAGTTGCCAGTGCTTGGGCTCCGGCGCACGCACGGGCGTGGCGATGAACCCCAGACGATAGGTGACCGGACGCGCGATCTCGGTCGACTCGCCGATGATCCGCAGCAAGATCCGGCCTGGTCCCTGGTCCTCACGGCCGAGCACCAGGCGCGCCCCGCCCGAATGCCAGTCCCGGAACGTGGCCACGTAGCACGCCAGTCCGCCACGGTCGTCGCCGCCCCAAACCCCCGGTACCGCGTCGGTGATCTCCTTCTGACGAGGCCACAGCCCGGCCGGTGTCGTGCTGAAGGCCGGAATGTGATACAGGACCGAAGCATCGGGGCGAAAAACCAGTTCCAGGCTCAACTCCTTGACCGTCACCGGCGCAGCACCAGGCTCCAGACGCAGGTCGTTGGTGATAAACCCGTCGTACTCCACCGTCTGCGTCAAATCCAGACCCAGGGCCCCTTGGGTCCAGGCCCGTTGGGCGATGGCCACGGCCGCCGTGGTCCGCGTCCAACGCGGCGCCGGCGGCGACAGGGCCTTGCCGTCCAGAGTGATGGTCGCCTGCTGCAGGAATTCGCGCCCGGCCACCTTGGGCAGCGGAATCGTCCCGCCCAGATCGTAGTATCGCTCGCCGCAGGCGACACTCCCGGGCTGCACCGCCACCGGCACAAAGGGCGGCGGCACATACGAGCCCCCCTCGGGCCGAATGGGCCCGGTCTCCAGGCTCTCTTCGGCCGCCGCTGGCATCGTCAACAAGGCAACCGTCAGCCCCAGCAGGCAAGAGACTCGCAAGCGTAGGATGGACATCGTGAAAACCTCTGTCACTATTGCGTCTCAGGTAAGTAATGCCGTGAGGCCGACCATCGGTAGGCCGGTTTTTCAGGGTAACGGCCGGGACAGCTACGACATTCCATTTCTGGCACCCAATCGAAGTTGTCGAGACGGATTTTCCGCATCGTTGACCATGTTCCACAGCGCCGTGGGGCGAACGCTGCGGGTCAGTGCAACGCGCCCCCATGATGGAACAGACCCGTGTCGTCCGGCATCGCACACGGTGCGCGCGAGATTCTTGCCAGGCATCGTCGCGCGGAAGGAACATCGGTCCCCAACCAAGCAGCCCCCCCTTCTGCCCAGAACCTATCCTGGAACCGTCCCAGCCAGGTCGAACGGCCCAGCGCGACCGAACTGCCGACAGGTTCTCGGATCGGCCCCAATATACTCGGGGCCAACAAAGGCCCGCAACTTGTCCCAGCCACCCCTGGCCCAAGCCTCGGCTTGTAAGCCGGGGCCGCGTGTGTCATATTGGGAATTTTGCCGCTGAACGAAGCGCAGGCGGGGGGTATCGACTGGTGGAAATCTGGCCGGCGATCGATCTGCGAGGCAGTCGTTGCGTCCGCCTCCAGCAGGGGGACTACGACCGAGAGACCGTCTTCGGCGATGACCCGGCGGCCATGGCTCGGCATTGGCAGTCCGAAGGCGCCCAGTGCCTGCACCTGGTCGACCTGGACGGGGCTCGGGATGGCCGGCCGGCCAATTGGGCCGCAGTGCGGTCGATCCTCGAAGCGGTCGACTTCCCCTGCGAATTGGGCGGCGGCATTCGCAGCGAGCAGACCATCCGTGAACTGCTCAACGCCGGGCTTTCGCGCCTGGTGATCGGGACCCTGGCCCTGCAACAGCCCGATTGGTTCCGCCAAATGTGCCGCGCCTTCCCCGGCCGGCTGGTGCTGGGCATCGACGCGCGCGACGGCCTGGTGGCCACCCATGGCTGGAAGGAGACCAGCCGCGTGTCGGCCGTGGACCTGGCCCGGGACTTCCAACGCGAGCCGATCGCGGCGATCATCTACACCGACATCGCGCGCGACGGCATGCTGACCGGACCGAACTTCGAGGCCATGGTCCAGATGCAGCAGGCGGTGGATCTGCCGGTGGTGGCCTCGGGCGGGGTCGGCCGCGTGGACGACGTTCGCCGGCTGGCGGCGATCCCGATGGCGGGGTGCATTCTCGGCCGAGCCCTCTACGAAGGCACCGTGCGCCTGGCGGAAGCCCTCTCGGCCGCCGCCGACGCCGGCTCGTCCTCGCCCACAACCAAGCAACAACCAACCAACTAGAACGAACCATACCACAAAGGAATTTCTTCATGGGCAAGTACCCTGTCGAGACGATTCGTAATATTGCCTTCTGTGGACATCGTTCGGCCGGCAAGACGACCCTGGTCGATAAGCTGTTGACGACCACCGGAGCCTTCAACCGGCCGGCCAGCGTGGACGAAGGCAACAGCATCTGTGACTTCGACGACGAAGAGAAGACCCACAAGTACACGATCGAATCGACCATCGTGCACTTCGACCACGGCGGCAAACACTTCCAGGTCATCGACACCCCGGGCTATCCCGATTTCATCGGCCAGGCCATCGCCGCCATGCGCGGCGCCGACATGGTGGCCATCGTCATCAACGCTCAGGCGGGCATCGAAGTCAACACCCGCCGCGTCTTCAACGAAGCCCAGAAGGCCGGCCTGGGACGGATGATCGTCGTCAGCCGCATGGACCAGGAGAACATCGACTTCCCGGCCCTCTTGGAGTCGATCCAGGAACTGTTCGGCAACGCCTGCGTGCCCTTCAACGTGCCCCTGGGGCTTGGCCCCGACTTCCGCGGCGTGGCCAGCACACTCAAGGTGCCCGCCGACACCGCCGGGGCCCTGGTCGATCCCAAGGAAATCAATCAATCGCTGATCGAGTCGATCATCGAGGTCGACGAGGCCGTCATGGAGCGTTACTTCGAGGGGCAGGAACCCAGCCAGGAAGAGCTCTCGCGGCTCGTCAGCCAGGCCGTGGCTCAAGGCTCCCTGATTCCCGTGGTGTGCGTCTCGGCCAAGACCGGCGTAGGCATCTCCGAATTGCTGGATGCCATGTCCGTGTGCGGAGTGCCGGGCACGCTTGTCAAACGCTCGGCGACCACCGCCGACGGGAACCCCGTGGACTTGCAGGCCGATCCCAACGGCCCCCTGGTGGCCCAGGTCTTCAAGACCCGCATGGACCCCTTCGTGCAGAAGATCAACTACCTCCGCGTGTTCAGCGGCACGCTGCACAAGGATAGTTCGATCTCGCTGGTCGGGGCGCGCAAGGGGATCAAGATCGGCCCGCTCTTCCAGGTCCAAGCCAACGAGACCCAACCCATCGACGACGCGGGGCCTGGCATGATCGTCGCCGTGACGAAAATGGAGGACCTGCAGACCGGCAGTACGCTGGGTGAGTTGACCCTCCCGCCGATCGTCTTCCCCACGCCCATGGTCGGACTGGCGGTCACGCCCAAGAGCCGCGGCGACGAGGCCAAGCTCTCCGGCGCCCTGCACAAGATCGTGCAGGAAGACCAGACCTTCCACCTGGACCGCGACGCCCAGACCAAGGAACTGGTGATGACCGGCATGAGCGAACTGCACCTGCAAGTGTTGCAGGAGCGGCTCAAGCGCCGCGACCGGGTCGAGGTCGACACCAAGGAGCCCAAGATCCCCTATCGCGAAACGGTCCAGGCCAAGGCCGAAGGCATGTATCGCCACAAGAAGCAGACCGGCGGCCGGGGCCAGTTCGGCGAAGTCCACATCCGCATGTTCCCCTTCCCCAAGGACACCAATCCCGAGGAGTTCGCCACCAAGGCGCGCTTCCCCTCCATGCGCAGCTTCAAGCACGATCCCGACCACAACTTCCTCTGGGTCGACTCGATCGTCGGCGGCACGATTCCCAACAACTTCCTCCCGGCCGTGGAAAAGGGCTTCAAGGAGCGCATGGAGCGCGGCGTGATCGCCGGCTACAAGGTGCAGAACGTAGGCGTGGAAATCCACTTCGGCAAGCACCATCCCGTGGACAGCTCCGAGCAGGCCTTCAAGACGGCCGGCTCCATGGCCTTCCGCAATGTGTTCCAGCAGGCCAAACCCGGCTTGCTGGAGCCCATCGTGCGGATCGAGATCACCGTGCCCAACAAGAACCTGGGCGACATCAACAGCGACATGTCGGGCCGCCGCGGGCGCGTGTTGGGCATGGACTCCGCCGGCGGCGATCTGCAAACGATCATCGCCGAAGTGCCCTTGGCCGAAGTCACCACCTACGCGCGCACCCTGTCCAGCGTGACCGGCGGCCAGGGCAGCTATACCATGGAGTTCAGCCACTACGACGTCGTGCCCGGCAACGTCCAGAAGGAAATCATCGAGAAGACCAAGCTCGAAGAGGAAGAGGAAGAGTAGAGCTGAATTCGGCGGCCGGATGTCCGCAGGCGAAAGCCGCCGAAGGGGCGTCCGCTTCGATGACGCTCGATCCCATGGCGCGCGGCGAAACGGTCGCCGCGCCACGCGGGATCGAGAGAGCATAAGAGCCTATCCCAGAACCATCACAGCCACGTCGCGCGACCCAGCAGGACTGAGCCGCCGAGAGGTTCTGGGACCGGCTCTGAGCATGTTTTTTTGCTGCCGACAGACACACTCGCCCCCATAATGGGCGAGTCTGCTCCTGCGTGCGCCCCCCCGAATCGGCCGGTGCACGACCGCAGGGGTTGGTATAATCGGAAGAGACGCCTCAAGCGGAGGTTTCTATGACGGTAACCATCGAAGTCGATCTCCCCTCGGACCTGGCGCGGTTTCGACTGCCTGAGGGCGTGGCCGCGCGCTTGCAGACCCTGCTCGACCGTCAGGATTCTGGTCAACCACTGAGTGCATCCGAACGCGACGAGGCTGAGGGATTGGTGAACTTGGCGGAGTTCTTCACTTTGTTGCGGATGCGAGCAGAGCGCATGACGCCATGAGCGACGCCTCGCCCAGTCTGCATGCCCAGATTGTGCGTCGAGCCGGACATCGTTGCGAGTACTGTGGGCTGTCGCAACTCGGCCAAGAGGCGGCGTTTCACATCGACCACGTGATGCCGCGCGCGGCTGGCGGCCAGACCACCGTCGCGAACCTCGCCTTGGCCTGTGTCTCGTGTTCGCTGCGAAAAGGGGCAAGGCAGGCGGGTATCGACCCCGATTCCGGCGAGGACGTGCCTCTGTTCAACCCGCGAACGCAGACGTGGAGCGAACACTTCCGTTGGGAGTGCGCGCGGATCATCCCGCTTACCCCCACCGGCCGTGCCACGGTGGTTGCATTGGCGTTGAACCGGCCGCTGATCCTCGCCATTCGCTCCGAAGAGACGGTTCGCGGTCGCCATCCACCTCCGTGAGCAGCATGCCAGATGTCCTCTGCTCCTGGGAACCCGACGGCACGATCAGAGAAGACCCGTTGTAAGAGATCCTGTTAACCACAACGCGGAGTCGAGTCTACAATGTCTGGTACGAAACCCGCTGGCCACTTGGCCGACTATCTGCACCGGCGGCTGCAGTACTTGGAACGGTGTAACGCCGAAATCGAGACGAGACTCTTTGATGACCAAAGGGACCTCCTCCAGAAGATTGACCATGGGGAGTTCGGCCCGACGGATCCGGTCATCGGCCAGACTCTCTTCCATCTCGAATATGTCCTCGGAAACACGCTCCGTTACGCGATGCTTGTCGCTGTGTGTTCATTCCTCGAGGAGGCCATGAAGGCGATCACGAGGCATTTGGTGGCTGACTACGACTCACGAATTGAAGGATCCAAGAAGCGGCGAGAGAACTGGCTTCGAACGCACATTCGTATCCTTCACGAAGCTATCTCGCTCGACTTGACTACAATCCAATCCCAGTTGGAGACCTTTCATGATCTGATCACACTTAGGAATTGCGTCGTGCATGCGTGGGGAAAGCTCGCCGGAACCAAGAATCCCGGTACTGTCCAAGCGGCTGTGAGCCGGATCGAAACGGTCGAAGTCTCACGAGACGGTTATTTGGTATTTGGTGATCAGGTTGTTCCCGCGGCGATAATTGCGGCTGAAGAGATCGCCGAGAGTGTCCTGACATCCAAACTCCAGACAACAATGACATGAGTTGTCTGACAACGTGTTGTGTTGAAAGGCCTTGGAGTCAGTCAATCCCACGGTGAGCGACTGCGACTGCAAGGAGGCAAGGGGTTCGGATCAGCGTCGAAGATCGTGTGCCCCCAGTCGCTGGGCCCTGTAACGGTCGTCTGTGACAAGCAGTCGAACAACGTGGGTGACGGGATTGACCAAATCGCTCCAAGAGGTCGTTGAATTCATGCACCCTCTCTTCTTGTCCCATTCAGTCTTCGCCATGTGCCGAATTCCGCTCTCTGCCTTCCTGGTTGCATTCCTGGCCATCCCGCTCCTCGCCGGCGAAGTGCGCCCCTGGCCGGCCCAATACAAGCTGACCGCCCAGGACACGGATCGGCTGACCCCGGCCGACGTGGTCGGGCCCGACGGGATCGTCTATCCCAACTGGACCCGCACCGGCGTGCAGGGCGGCATCCCACACGTCGCCCCGGCCGCACGGCTGGAGGAGTTCGGCGCCCGGGCCGACGACGATCGCGATGATTCCGCGGCACTGGACAAGGCCTGCCGGACCGTCGGCGAAAAAGGGGGCGGGGCGATCCTCCTGAGCGAGGGAACCTATCACCTCGACTGGCCGGTCACCGTGCGGCACGACGGCGTGGTGATCCGCGGGGCCGGACGCGACAAGACCCGCGTCGTCTTCCGCTACGCCCTCCCGGCCGGCGGCGTGGGATTCTATGACCTGAAGCCGGGCGACCGCCTGGGACGCGACACGACCATCACCCTCCATTGCCGGCCCGCCGGACTGATGAAGATGGCGATCCAGGTCGACGACCAGGTCCTCGGCCGCTGGGAGCGGAGCAAGCACTCGGGCAACACGTTCTCGATGAGCGCCCGGGCCAGCCATGTCGTGGGTCGCCAGAAGGACGGCGCGCACCGGCTGCGCGGCGTGGCCGAATACAGCGACGGCTCCACCCTGCACAGCGAGATCCCCGTCGTGCTCGACGCGCATTACAAGGACACGCGCCAGGTGCCCAGCTGGCGTGCGGCGATCCTCTTCTCCGGCCAGGGACTCCAGGGCAAGCCGCTGAAACTAGCCCGGGACGGCCGCCGCGGCGACCTGACCTTGGACTTGGAGAGCGCCGAGGGGCTCGCCCCGGGCGACGGCCTGTGGATCGAAGGCCCGGCCACCGAACGCTGGAAAACGCTCACACGCTGCGCCTGCGAGTGGGGCCGCTACCGCCAGTACGAGACGCTCATCGAGAAGATCGAGGGACGCCGGGTCACGCTGGCCCAACCGCTGCGCATCGACTTCCCCGTGATCGACGGCTCGCTGGTGCGCAAGGTCGCCCCGATCCGCCGCTGCGGAGTCGAGGACCTGTCGATCGAACAGACCGAGGACCTATGGATCACCACGGTCCTGTTCAGCGACGGGTGGAACTGCTGGGCGCGCGGGGTGATGGTGAAGAAGTGCGGCCGGTTCCCCGTCTACGGGGCCAACGCCAAGTGGTGCGAAATCCGCGACTGCGTGTTCGACGACGCCTGGTTCAAAGGCGGCGGTGGCACGGCCTACGCCGGCTGGGAAGGCTCCTGGGACTGCCTCATGGAGAACGTCACCACCTACAAGCTGCGCCACGCCCCGCTGTTCCAGTGGGCCGCCAGTGGCAACGTCATCCGCAAGAGCGAGTTCTACGACAGCGACGCCCAGTGGCACGCCGGCTGGACCCACGAAAACCTCATCGAGCAGTGCAAGGTGGTCTCGGTCAAGGGCAACGGCGGCTACGGCTATGGCATGTGGGCCTCCCCGCCTCAAGACAAGGCCCACGGCCCCAACGGGCCGCGCAACGTGGTCTATCACTGCGAGGTCAGCTCGCCGCAGACCGGCGTCTGGCTGGGCGGCATGAACGAAAACTGGCTCATCCTCTACAACCGCTTCACGGTCGACAAGGGCCCCGGATTCTACACCTCCACGGCCAGCTTCGACCACATCCTCCGCGGCAACCGGTTCGTGCTGCGCGACCCCACCGCCTCGATGATCCACCTGAAAACGCCCGACTGCCTGGGCGTGGAACTGATCGACAACTGCCTGGTGGGCGGCAACGGCCAGTTCACCAGCGGCGCGGCCCAGCCCCACAGGCTGGAAGGCAACCAAAGCCTTCCGGCCGACGACCGTTCCCCCTTCACGCCGCCCCCGGTGCCCTCGATCTACGAGTGGCAACTGCACAACGTGAGCAAGCGGTAGAGATACTTGAACATACCACTGCGACGAAGGGCTCCTATCATGAAGACACGACATCCCGAAATCACATCGCGACGCGCTTTCTTGGGAACGGTTGCCTTGGCCGCGGGCGCCGTGGAGCGCGTTTGTCATGCTATGAATGCCGCCGAAGACGCAGCCGCCGCACAAGACAGCAAAGCCGCGAAAGGTCCTTGTTTCACCCAGCCGTTTGACGGCGGCATCATTCACGAGCAGTGCGGCCCTCCCGTCCTGGGAACGCAAACAGGGCCCGATGGCAAGAAGTTGCTGAAGATCGAAGTCACCGGCCTCGTCCCGCCGGGCGCGCCACTGGAGGTCTTCACGACCGACGGACAAAAGATCCCGGTGACGATCGAGAACGGGGCCTTTCGCGGAACCGCGCTGCTCAAAGACCGGATCACCGAGATCAAGGCCCGGACAACGATCCACGGCGCTCCGCAGGAGATTCGTACGCGCGTGGTCTGGGCGAAGAATTCGCGTCCACGGTTCCGCTGCTATATCGACGACCATAGCTTCTTCTTCCGCGACATCTGCAAGAATGATCACAAGAGCATCTTCGACTGCTTCTATCTGGCGAAGCTGCGCCAGTTGCACCGCGATTTCGGGGTCAAGATCAACCTGAACTGCTTCAACACCACGCCCGAACGGGATTTCAGCCTTGCGCTGTTTCCGGACAAGTACAAGTCCGAGTTCGAGGACAACGCGCACTGGCTCCGGCTGGCATTTCATGCGGAAAATGAATTCCCGAACATCCCGTACCTGAATGCCACGCCCGAACAACTCGCCGCCGATTTCGATCTCGTGGCCAAGGAGCTGAAACGGATCGCGGGCCGCGCCTACACCGCCGGATTGCAGATCCACTGGGCCGATGTCCCGCCGAGCTGTTACCAAGTCCTGGCCGACCGCGGAGTGAAGATGCTGCCCACGCGCGGAAGACTGCCCGACTCGCGGCAGCGGAAGATCTGCGACTATCATCTTCCCGATGACATTCTGGAGTACTTGCACTACCAGCAGGGCTGGATGCATTTCGAGACAGGCCTGATCTTCTACGACGCTTTCACCGGCACTCGCGAGTGGACTCCCCTGGAGAAGACCGGCCCCGCGCTCCTGGAACGGATCGAGAATCCCGCCAAGAGCCATCTGCTCAATATCGTGGGGCACGAGCAGTATTGGTGGCCGTTCTACAAAAACTTCGTCCCCGACATCTACGATCGCTACGCGATGGCGTTCCGCTTCGTCCTGGACCGGGGATACCAACCCATCTGGATCGACGACGGCTTCTTCGGCGGTGCGGAATGACGGCATGGCAGTTTGCGGCCCCGGGTTACGGTTGCCTGGAAATCGGGTCGCACCCCACTGCACCAAAAAGTTGCGGCCAGTCTTGGCCATGTGTTACCATAGGTTTCTTCCCGCCGCACTGTCTCCGTCTCTGGGTCTTTGCTGAGGAGTGCTCCCATGACCTCCGTTGCCTGGCCGCTGATTTCCGCCACCCTGCTCCTCGTCGCCGCTGATCCGCGCGAGGCGGTCCACCAATCGGCCCGGCAAGTGCCCGTGGCCTATCAGGTGGACGTGCTGGTGGTCGGCGGCAGCACGGGCGCGGTCTCCGCGGCCGTCGAAGCCGCCGAGGCCGGAGCGAAGGTCTTCCTGGCTGCCACCCATCCCTACCTGGGCGACGACATAACGGCCACGCTCCGCCTGTGGCTGGAACCGGGCGAGACGCCCACGTCGGAGTTGGCGCGAGCGATCTTCGGCGAGGCCCATCGCGAAGGCATGGAACCCGATCCGGCGCGATTGAACTACCAGTACCAAAGCAGCGTGCCAAGCGGCAAGATCCACGCAGACACCGATCCTCCCTCGCTGCTCTGCGACGGCGTTTGGGGCAAGTCCAACCGCGACAGCGTGCAGTACGAGCAGGAGCCCACGATCCTTGCGGACCTTGGGCAGACGCAGCGCGTCGGCAAAGTCCGCATTATGGCTTACCAGCGCACCTCGGGCAAAGGCGGCACGAACTTCAAAGTGGACCGCGTTGCGGTCGCCACCAGCACCGATCAGAAGACCTGGCAAGCCGCCCCCGAGGTGGTCAATCCCGATCAGGAGTCGGGCAGCTCGCAGGACGCCTGCGTACAGATCCAAGTGCCCGTGAACCAACCGGCGCGCTGGGTCAAGCTGGTCTTCACGAAAGCGCCCGGTTCGGCCCGCATTTTGCTCGGCGAAATCGAGATCGTGGGGACCGAGACGGCCGCGGATCGTGCTCTGGTGCGCCCCGTGCGTCCCATGCATGTAAAGAAGGTGTTGGACGAAGCCCTGCTGGCTGCGCGCGTTTCGTATCTCTACGGCTGCTATCCGACGGAGATCGTGCGCGACGCTACCGGACGCGTGTGCGGAATGGTGATGGCCAACCGAGCGGGACGCCAGGCCGTGCTAGCCAAGACGATCATCGACGCCACGGATCGCGCCACCGTGGCCCGACTGGCCGGCGGTGAGTTCCGCCCCTACCCGGCCGGTGAGCACGTCTTTCGCCGCGTCGTGATCGGCGGGGAGCCGCGATTGATTGAGCGCGCTTCAGCCAGGGTCATCGACCCGCCCTTCCGCGGTCAGCATCCCAACCCGGCCGGCACGACCAGCGGCCTGTTCAAGATCATCGAGTACACGCTGCGGCTTTCGATGCCCGACAGCCAGCTCGCCTCCTTCGCCCGGGCGGACCAGGTGGCGCGCACGTTGACCTATCATCCCGAGCAGCAGTTCACCTCCGATCAGCTCTTCGAGATCCCGCCCGATGCCATGCGCGGCAAGGTCTCGGCCGATGGGCCTTGGCAGGGTGTGGAACAACTGCCGCTGGGCGCGTTCCAGCCGGCTGCCGTACCGGAAATCTATGTCCTCGGCGGTTGCGCCGATATTTCCCGCCCCCAAGCCGAAAAACTGCTCCGACCGCTGGCCCTGATGGACGCTGGCACACGAATCGGCAAGGCGGCGGCCGAAGCGGCGGCGGCCTTGCCTGCCGCCCAAGGTGCTCGTGTGCCGGGCGCCAAGGTCGTTGCAGCGACGGCGAGCGACGTGCAGGAAGTGCTGGTCGGCGTACGCCCCACGCAGAAGTTGCCCACAATTCCGCAAGAGGCCGGCCCGCTGCCGGTCTTGGGCCGCTACGACGTGGTGGTCATTGGCGGCGGCACCTCCGGGGCGCCGGCCGGGATCGGCGCCGCGCGCCGCGGGGCCAGGACCCTGGTCGTCGAGTACCTGCACGGATTGGGAGGCGTGGGGACCATCGGCGCTATCAGCAAGTATTGCGCCGGCAACCGCGTGGGCTTCACGGCCACCGTGCAAGACCCCTCCACGCTGACGCGTTCCGGATGGGTCATCGAACAGAAGAGCCAATGGTGGCGCGAGGAATTGCTCAAAGCCGGCGCCGACATCTGGTACGGCGTCATTGGTTGCGGAGCCCTCGTGGATCAAGGCCGCGTGACCGGCGCCGTGATCGCCACCCCCCACGGACGCGGCGTGGTCCTGGCCAAGGTGGTCATCGACGCCACGGGCAACGCCGACGTCGCCGCGGCCGCCGGCGCAGATTGCATCTACACCAACGAAACCGAGGTGGCCATGCAGGGCACGGGCCTGCCCGGCAAAAAGCTCGGCGGCTCGTACAACAACACGGACTTCACCATCACCGACGAGACCGATCTGGTGGACGTCTGGCATCTGCTGGTCTACTCCAAGCACAAGTATCCGGAAGCCTTCGATCACGGCCGCTTGGTCGATACGCGCGAACGCCGGTGTGTCGTCGGCGACTACGTAATGACTTTCCTCGACCAGGTCTGCCTGCGCACCCACCCCGACACGATCTGCCAGGCGCGCGCCGGTGCCTACGACACCCACGGCTACACGGTCGATCCGCTGCTGACGATCGCTCATCCCAAGACCGGGGGCATCATCATCAGTCTGCCGTTCCGCAGTTTCCTGGCCAAAGGCCTGGAAGGCCTGCTGGTGACCGGGCTGGGG
This sequence comes from uncultured Planctomycetales bacterium, assembly GCA_937889015.1. Classification (GTDB taxonomy): domain Bacteria; phylum Planctomycetota; class Planctomycetia; order Pirellulales; family Thermoguttaceae; genus CALARR01. Next base: position 15,572 of record CALARR010000197.1, read on the forward strand.
GTGAGCTGCCACCGCGACGCCAACCCGCTGATTCGCATGCAGCCCGACCTGCAGAACGCCGGCTATGCCTGCGGAGTGGCCGCGGCCCAGGCCGCAAAGTCCGACCAGCCGCTGCGGCAGATCGACCTGCGGCCCGTGCAGGAACACCTGGTCCAGATCGGCAATCTGCAACCCAGCGTCTTGACCGACCGCGACAACTTCCCCTTGCCGGAGGAGAAACTCGTGGAAGCGGTGGCCAAGCTGCCCGGCAATGTGTCGGCGGCGGCGCCTTTGTTCACCCAGCCGCAGAAGGCCCTCCCGCTGTTGCGCGAGGCCTATGCCCGGGCGGACGACTCGGCCAAACTCGATTATGCCCTGGTGCTGGCCATGCTGGGCGACGCCGCGGGCGTCCAGACCATCCTCGACTCGGTGCGCCAGACGTCCGAATGGGACGCCGGCTGGAACTACAAGGGCCTGGGCCAATTCGGCAACTCGCTCAGCCCGTTGGACGGCAAGATCGTAGCCCTAGGGTGCGCGCGCGACCGGCGCGCCGTGCCCGTGATCCTCGACAAGATGCGGTTGTTGACGCCGGAAAGCGAGTTTTCGCACTTCCGAGCCGTGACGCTGGCCCTGGAAATGCTCGCCGATCCGGCCGCGGCCCAGCCCTTGGCCGAAATGCTCGCGCGCCCGGGCATCGCCGGCTATGTCCACGCCACGATCGACGATGCCATCCGCCTGGACGCCCCAGGCGGGACCTCGGCCTGCCAATCGCGCCGTGACTCGCTCCGCGAATTGGGCCTGGCGCGCGCCCTGTGCCGGTGCGGCGATCATCAAGGGCAAGGCCAACGCGTGTTGCAGGCCTATGCCCAAGATCTACGCGGACATCTGGCCCGACACGCGGCCGCCGTACTGCAGAAGAAGTAAGGACCGGGGTACTTCCCAGCCTGATCCCTAATCGCCAATCCTCAATCCTCCAGGCAAGAGCCATGCACTGCACACGACGCGATTTCTTGACCACATCGGCGGCGGCCCTCGCGGCGGGGCTCAGCCCGGCGAAGATCCTGCGCGCCGCAGAGGAAAAGCTGCCGCCGGTGCGCGCAATCACGCGCGGTCCCAAGTTCCATTGGTTCGCATACTACGACAAGTTCCAGTTCGATCCGACCGACCGCTACGCCCTGGGCATGGAAGTGGACTTCGAGCATCGCTCGCCCACGCCGGCCGACGTGGTCAAGATCGGCATGATCGACCTGGCCGATGGCGATCGCTGGATCGAGTTGGGGCAAACCACCGCCTGGTGCTGGCAGCAGGGTTGCATGTTGCAGTGGCGTCCCGGCTCGGCAGACGAGATCCTGTTCAACGATCGGCAGGGCGATCAGTATGTGTGCCACATCCTCAACGTCAAGACGCGCGCCAAACGGACCCTCCCGCACCCGATCTACGCCGTTAGCCCCGACGGCCGCTGGGCCGTGGCCACGGACTTCCGCCGGCTAGGCGACACGCGCCCCGGCTACGGCTATCTCGGCATTCCCGACCCGAACACGAACGTCCTGGCCCCCAAGGACTCGGGCATTTGGCGAGTCGACCTGGAGACGTGCCAGCAGAAGCTGCTTATCAGCCTGGCCGACATCGTGAAGGTGCCCTTCCCCAATCGCGACCTCGCGCCCTGCAAACACTGGTTCAACCATCTGCTGGTCAACCCTGATGGGACGCGATTCGAATTCCTGCACCGCTTCAGCGAGCCTGGGACCAAGCGTTTCACCACACGCATGCTTACGGCCGCCCCCGATGGCTCCGACCTGCGAATCGTGGATACCAACGGATCCACCTCGCACTTCATCTGGCGCGACCCGCAGCATATCCTCTCCTGGTCCAAGCAGCCCGAAGCCGGTTTCTTCGTGTTCGAAGACAAGACGGGCGGAAAGGTGCAACTCGTGGGACCGAGCATGCCCACGCGCGACGGTCACTGCACCTACCTGCCGGGCAACCAGTGGGTGTTGTGCGACAGCTATCCCGACCGCGACCGCAATCAGAATCCGTACCTGTATCATATTCCCACCGATCGCGTGGTGCCGCTGGGGCATTTCCACTCGCCCAAGCAATACGCGGGCGAGTGGCGCTGCGATTTGCACCCGCGCCTCAGCCGCGACGGCCGCAGCGTGACCATCGACGCGCCGCATGAAGGCGGTCGGCAGATCTACCTGATCGACATCCGCGGAATCGTGGGCTAGGGCCTGGCGCACCCTGGTGAGGCACTGGCGGCGTGTTTCCTCATGCCTGCCGCACGGGCCGTTCAGGCTTGTGCCGCTGCAATTGGGCGACGATCGCCGCCAGCAGGCGCGGACGATCGATGGGCTTGGCCGCATAGCCGTTGCAGCCGGCCATTCGGCAGGCCTCTTCGTCCCCTTGCATGGCGCTGGCCGTCAGGGCCATGATCGGTCCCTGAAGACCTGCGGCACGCAGGCGGCGCGTGGCCTCATAACCGTCCATGACCGGCATCTGCATGTCCATCAGGATCAGGTCGTAGGGCTGGCCCGCGGCGCTGGCTGCCAGAGCCTTCTGGCAAGCGTCGTCGCCATTTTCCGCAATCACGACTTCGGCCCCCGCCTTGCGCAGCAGGAAGGCGATCAGCCGTTGATTGTCGGGGCCGTCCTCTGCCAGGAGGATGCGGCCCTGCAGCGACTGGGTGTCTGGCGCGGCGTCTGCCGTGGGTTCGCCGAGAGCGACCGGAGGCTGGAATGGAGCATCGCACAGTCGCAGGTCCTCCATCGCGCCCGCATCCACCGTCACGCTGAACGTGCTGCCGACGCCGGGACTGCTGCTGACGCTCAAGTCACCACCCAGCAACTGGCAAAGCCGCCTGCTGATGGCCAGGCCCAGTCCCGTGCCGCCGTACTTGCGGCTGGTCGAGGTTTCCGCCTGGCAGAAGGGGGAGAAGAGGCGGGCCATCTGCTCCTGGTTCATGCCGATGCCGGTATCGATGACGTCGAACTGTACGCAAGGCGACCTGCCACAGCGCTGCACGAAGCGCGTCACCAGCCGCACCTCACCCACCTCGGTGAACTTGATGGCGTTGCCCACCAGGTTGATGAGGATCTGCCGCAGTCGCAGCGGGTCGGTGTAGACGGTCTCCGGAAGCGGCCCCGCCGATTGGGCCCCGAGTCTCAGCCCCTTGCTGTCGGCGCGAACCTGCATCAGCCGCAAGACTTCGTGGACCACTTCTATCGGTCGGCAGGCAACGTGTTCCACATCCAGCTTGCCGGATTCGACCTTGGACAGGTCCAAAATGTCGTTGATCAACTCCAGCAGGTATTGTCCGTTGCGCTGGATGGTGTGCAGGGCCTCCACGCGTTCGTTAGGCGCGTCTTCTGTCTCGGCTTCCTCCAACAGCACGTCGGCGAAGCCCAAAATGGCCGTCATCGGAGTGCGGATCTCATGGCTCATATTGGCCAGAAAGGCGCTCTTGGCGCGCACCGCCGACTCGGCCATTTGATTGAACTCTTCCAGCGCCTGATTCGAGGACTGCAGGGCGACGACGTGCTGTTCCAACTCCTCTTTCGACAGACGCAGATCCTCTTCCATCTGTTTGCGCTGCGTGATGTCGGCATGCGTCCCGCACATCTGCAGCGCGCCTCCGTCGCTCGTCCACGACGCAACCTTACCCCGATCATGGGTCCAGATCCATCGCCCGTCCTTGTGCCGCACTCGGCATTCGCATTCATAGAAGGGCAACTCGCCGCGAAAGTGCCGCTGCAACAACTGTTCGGCACGCCGCAGATCCTCGGGATGACACAAAGCCCTGTAGCCCTCGATATCCAGGGGCGACAACTCCTCCAGGCTATAGCCGATCATCTCCGCCCATTGCCGGTTGACGATCACCTCGCCGCTGTGCACATTCCACTGCCAAATGCCGACGTTGGTCCCCTCGAGGACGTTCGCCATCCGCAATTGGCTCTCGCGCAACTCGTCTTCCGCCCGCTTCCGTGCGCTCACATCCACGCACGTGCAGAGCACGCCGGTGATCTCGCCGGCCAGGTCGCGCGCCGGCGTGCGGATGACGTTCATCCAGCGCGGGCCATCCTGAAGCGTAATCAAAACGTCGCGCTGCAGCGTCTGCCCCGTCTGCAAAACGTGCCGATCGTCGATCGAACACATCTCCGCCTCGGCGCGCGGAAGCAATTCGGAGGCCAATCGCCCCACGACCTCGTGCCGGCTCCGGCCAATCCACGCCAGAAAGGCCGCATTGGCCTCCCGGTAGCGACCCTCCTTGTCTTTCAGCGCAACCGGATTCGGACTCGCGGCCAGCACCATCCGCATCAGGCTGTTTTGCTCTGCGAGAAAGCGGCAGCGTCGCGTCTGCGTGAGGGGTTCCAGCCAACGTGTGGCCAGGATCGCGCCCTGGCGAACCCAGGTCCAGAGCTTGCTGGGGCGGGGCGAGGAGATGGACGGTGCGGCGCGCCGCCAAGCCGCGTACAGACCGCGCCGAATTCGCCGCCAGCGGCAGTTCGCGCTTCCGTCGGCCACAGGGGCGGCAGGGGGGCCTAGCTCACCGGTTTCAGCCACCTCTCCCCGGGGCCCGGCCGGGGACGAGCTAGCAATAGTCGACGTCGAGTCCATGAGGCAACTTCAATCGTTGAAAGTCGTTAGGACGTAGGCGATCGACGCCGGGCGGGGCGTGTGGCGGATGGTCGCCATGTCGATCGACATGGCAATCATAGTCCGCGAAAATAGCGATCGTGTTAGCGTATCGATAATCGTGTACGCGTTCGACCGAGTTTCGGACCATCGCCTTGGTTCCCTCAGATCGCAGCGACCCAAGAAAGGGGGTACCAACCCCGCAAGGGACCTGCTCTGCCCGTAGCGAACCGACTTATCGTCACAACCGACAGACGATCCCCGGCTCCAGAAACGCCAGCCGCGCCGAGATGTGGGCCGGGTCCAGGCCAAACAGTCCGGCCACGGCCCGAACGTAAGCCCCCAATTGCGCGCGGTAGAACTCGGTCCGCGCCTGCAGGGCCCGCGCATCGCCTGCCGCCAGACGATCGCTCTTGAAGTCCAGCACATCGGCCCCGACGGGCCGCTGCCCGTCGAACAGCACCACCAACCGATCGATCGTGCCCGAGAGAATCCCCTCGCCGTCGCGCACGGCAAAGGGCCGTTCGCGCCAGACTTCCCAACGCGGTTGTCCCAGGTGGCTGTCGGCGTGTACGGCCGAACGTGCCTGGCCGGCAGCTATTTGCTCATAGGTCTTCCGGCTGAGGGCCGCGCGGATCGCCGGCTTCTGCAAAGCCGCCCGAAAGACGCCGCGCAGCTCGCCGGTGTCCAATCGGGCAAAGGCCGGCGCCGAGGCCACCTCGTCCAGCGCCTGTTCGGCCGGTTCTCCCTCCTCCAGCCACTCGATCAGCGCTAACCAGGCGTGTATCAATGTGCCCCGCTCGCGCGCGCCCCAGTCCAGTCGCAGCAAACTAGCCAAGGGGGCCGCGCCGCCGCCCTCCAATTGAGACGGACTGCGCCATTCCAGCCCGCGCGTGCGCTCTTTCACCTGCGCCAACCGGATCGTTTTCGCACCCTCGGCGCGCGCTGCAGGCGCCGTCTTGGCCGCAGGCAACGCGCGGAACCACTCCCGATCGCCGTGCTCGAAGGCCAGGACTTCCGGCTGCAGCGGGCTGCCGTCGGTCAGGGCCTGCCGCAAAACGCCGGCAAAGGTGCCGGGGATCGTCTTCTCGTTCTCCCGCGATGGCGCGACGATCATGTGCAAGGCGTGGACCGCGCGCGTCAGGGCCACATACAGCACGCACAGCGATTCCTCCACCACCTGCCGCTCGTAGTCGTCGAACATTCGTTGGAACGCGGCAGGCAGCAGGCCGCGCAGGTCCTTCGATACGTAGCGGCAAATCCGCTCGACCGGCGCCGTGGGCCGGCTCCGTCCCAAGACAACCTCGGGCGGTTGCCCCGCGAGGCGCGCATCGAGCTCCGGCAACACGACCACGTCGAATTGCAGCCCCTTCGACTGGTGTACGGTCATCACCCGCACCTGGGCCGAAGTCGGATCCTCGACCCGCTTGTTCTCCACCAGGCGGATGAAATCGTCGGGCCGATTGCTGGCCGACGACTCATAGCCATAGGCCAGCTCCACAAGCTGTGCCAATCGCTTCAGGTCCCGCCGATCGCAGACGTCGGCCAATTGCTGCGACCAATCGTAGAGGGTCGGCCCGTAGCCCTCCTCGGCCAGGCGGCGGCGGATCGCCTCGGCCAGCCTGGCAGCCGCCGCATCGTCGCCGGGATCGCTCAACCCCAGCCGCTCTCCCAATGGCGAATGGGCCACGTGAAACCGTGCCGCCGTATCGCCCGGATGATCGGCCACGGCCAGCAGCGACAGCACCAACTGCACGGCCGCCGAGTCGGTCAACGGATTGCCCCCCTCTTCGCTGGCCTCGATCCCGCGCGAACGCAACTCGTAGATCATTCGCGCCACGGCCACGTTTCGCCGCACGAGCACGCCGATCGAAGCCGCAGGCGCTTCGGCATGCAAACGCTGCACTTCCTCCGCGGCCCAAATCAACGTCGCCGTGGCCGGCGGCGTCCCTTCCGCGGCGCGCGGGGCCGCCATCATCCGGCAGTAGCCTGGTAGTTTCATTCGGGCGGTCGAGTGTCGTTGAAAGCGTTCGGACCAGCGGGACACGGCCGCGGGATGGTTCTGCAGCGCGGAATTGGACTTCAGATTCTCGAAAATCCGGTTGACCGTCTCAATCACTGCCGGCGCAGAGCGAAAACTCTCGTTCAACGATTGTTCCACCAGCCCCGGCAACTCGTCGCGAATCGCCTCGAAGATCTCGGCCACGCCGCCTCGCCACCCGTAGATCGCCTGCTTCACGTCGCCCACGCAGAACAATGATCGCTGGGGCGTGTCGCCGGCCACGTGTCGGGCAAAGGGGCGCAATACGTGCCATTGCAGGGGCGAGGTGTCCTGAAACTCGTCCAGCAGCAGATGCGACAAGTGCGCGTCCAGCCGGTAGACCACCGCTTCCAGCCGCTCGAGGACCGCGCCCGCGCCCAGCCGCCGCGTAATGTCCTCAAAACGCATCGCGCGCCGCTCGCTCTTCAAACGCTGATAGGCCCGGTCAAAGTGATCCAACAGACGCCAGGTGGCCTCGGTCTGGTTCGCGATCCGTCCCAGCAGTACGGCGCGCGCATGATCCAGCAAGGGCTGGTAGGCTTGTACCATGGCCGCATCGATCGGCTTCCGGTAGTACGTCCCTTCGCCCACAAACACCTTGCCGGCCAGCCCCTTGCTCAGAAACGCCTCCCAGTCCTCGGCCTGGACATTGGCCAGGTCGTTGTCGCGCGCCGAAGTAAAGCGTCCGTCCGGCATGGGCAGTGCCGCCACGGTCGCCACGGCCATGGCGAGTTGCGGCTCCGGCAGGGTCCGCGGCCGCGGCAGGCTGTGCCAGGCCGCCTGCGGCGCTTCGCAGTACAACGCATACAGTCCGCGCACCAGTTGCCCGATCTGCTCGCTCACCGAGCGCGACGCTTCGCCCTTGGTCAGCAGGTGCATGAGCTTCACCACGTCGTCGGTCGACTGATCGGCCAACACGCCGCGGATCGCCTCGGCCTGCAGGGCCGCGTCCGCCACGTCATCCACGATCTGCCAACCCAGCGGCAGCCCCAACTCCAGGGCGAAGCTCCGCGCGATCTGCATGAAAAAGCTGTCCAGCGTGCCGCTGCGAATGCGGTGCAGTTGGGACACCATCTGCCGCAGCAGTTCCAGGCAGCGGACCAGGTCCAGCTTGCTCTGCGTAAAGCCGCCCAGTTCTGCCGCCTTGGCCGGATTGAGCGCGCCTTCGGCCAGACGGTTGAGAATCCGATCCAGGATCTCGCCCGCCGCCTTGCGCGTGAACGTGCTGGCCAGAATTGTGTCCGTCGGTTCTCCGGCCGCGGCCAGGGCAATATACCGGTTGCTCAACTGAAAGGTCTTGCCGGTCCCGGCGGAAGCCCGAATCAAGATGTTGGGGAAGGGTCTGTGGCGCGCGGTCATGCCGATTCCTCCCCTTCCACGGCCAGCACCGCGCCGAAGCCGCTGTCCTGGCAAATGGCGCTGAATTCCTCGCTGAACGCCGGCGGCGGATCGGCCGGCGGCCAGAACCGCTGCGACCGCACGCCGCGGATCACGCTCTGGGCCGTGCGATCCGCCGCCGCCAGATCCGCCTCGCCCCAGGGCGCCATCAACTCGCCCACGTGCGAGGTGTCCTTGGGCAGCACGATGTACCCCACTTCCACCGGTCCCGCAACGCCCAGCGCCGTCACCAAATGCCGATACAGCGGCAACTGCAGATCGATCCACTCGCCCTTCCGGCGATGCGTCTGCTCAGGCGTCTTCACCGTGTCCGACGTCTTGTAGTCGAACACCACGCGCTGCCCGGTCCGGGCATGCACGTCGATGCGGTCGATCCGACCGCGCAATCCCATGGGCGCGCCGTCCACGCACAACTCCGCCAGCCCCGCGCCGATCTGTGCCTCGACGCGCTCGATCTGCCAGCCCTTCTTGGCCCAATCGGCCTGCCACCGCGCAAAGGCCGCCAACCGCAGACGAAGCTGCTCGATCTGCACCAGCACCGCCGGCAGCGGGGCCTGAAACAGCGATCGTGCCTCTTCATCCAAGGCCGCGTTGAGAAAGGCCTGAATCAGCTCCGGGTCGGTCGCCGCGGCCATGGGCCCGCGTCCGAAGCGGTCCAGCACGGCATGGGCCAGCGAACCGAAACCGCCGCCGTCCAACTCCTGGGCCGCGTCGCTCAGGCGTTCCAGCTTCAACGCGTGACGCAGGTAGTAGCGGTAAGGACAGCCCAGATAGTCGCGAAACTCCGTCACGCGCATCGACGTGATGGGCTCAGGCAGAGGCTGCGGTCGGGGAATCTCGAAGGCCGATCGGGCCTGCCCCGGCTGCAATAACCCGAGAGGGGGCTCGCTGCCGCGCGCGCTGCGTTCGCCGAAGAACCTCTGCACGCGGCCGGCCAGATCCTGGTCGTCGCATGCGAACAGCAAGCGGCTGGGCGCGAGCGGGTCGCCCTCGGCGTTCCGCCGTCCGGCAATCACGTGCAACACCGGCCGGCCGTGAGCCATCAGGCTCAAGGCATACGCATCGCGCGCGCAGCGCCGCTGGTTGTCCTCAATACCCAGCGCGCGCCGCAACTGGTTGGGCAGAAACAGGTCCGCATTCAACGACGAGGGCACGATGCCCTCATTGAGCCCCGTGACGATCATCGCCGGCACGTCTTCCAGCGGCAGTTCCAACCAGCCCCGCAGGCCGATCGCTTCGTGGTCGGCAGGCGGCGGCACGCTGGTCCTGGCAAGTTCGTCCAGCACCACGCGAATCGCCTCCTGCGCATTCACCGCCGGCATCAGGGCCGGCGGCACTTCGGCCTGCGATTGCAGAATCTGGCCGATCTGCTCGCAGGCATCCAACGTCCCGCGATCGCCCGGCTGGCTCGAATCCCGCCTGTCAGCCGGCAAGACGGTCAACAGCAATTCCGCCAACGCTCCCGCCCACTGCGCCAGCGGCCGAGGCCTGCCGCGCAGCGGCCTCAACAGTCCGGCCACGGCTGCCTGCACCTCGGCGATCACCGCATCCGCGCTGCCAACGACCTTCTCGTCCACCTCGTGCGGCAGGTGTTCGCTGTAAAACCGGTCCAAGGCGCTGAGCCAGGTCTTGCTGTGCCGGAACTGTTTCTGCAGCCAGTGGTAGGCGTCCGGCTGGCGCACCAGCCCGGCCAGGGCCGCATAGCGCGGCGACTGCAAACAGTCGGCCACCGCCGATAGCAGGCGGTACGGCCCCGAACGCGCCAGCGAAGACCCAGCCCCGTAGCGCGCGCGCAGCCCGCACTGCACCAGTTGCTGCTGCAGATAGGGCACCAACTGTTCATCCGGTACGCCGACCACGATCTCCTGGGCGCTGTAACGGCCATTCAGGCCGGCAATCGCACGCACCGCGGCCGCGGCCTGGTCGGCCGGACTGTCGACGAGCTCAATCTGCGAATTGGCCAGCGGCAAACGAACGTCCTGCCAGGCTTCCGGGCGCAAGCAGCCGTGCTCGTCGAACCGTTGCGCCCAGGCCTCGGGCGCAAAGACCAGGGCCGTGACCTGGTCGGCCACCTGGTCCAGCATCAGGCGCTGCGTGCCATTCAGATCGACCGTACCGATCAGCAGGATCTGATCCGCACTACAGCATTCGCCGTGGCGGATGGCGTACAAACGGGCCGTCTGCCGATCCCAAAGCTCCAACTCGTCGAGTACAGCCAGGTACTCTTGCTGCAACGTGGCCAGGGCTTGCCAGCGCGTCTCTTCCCGAAACCCGGCCACCCGCGCCCCGCAGGCAGCGACCGCGGCAAAATCCAAGCCGTCCGCGGCCAACTCTCGGTGCAGCCGCCCCAGCATCTCGCCCAGGGCCAGTCGCGCCGGCAGATCGGCCGTCTCGTTCCAGGCCGGCAGGAGACTCTGGCACAGGGCCGGATCGCTGCGGCGCAGGGCCTCGATCCAGGCCAGTTGCTGCACCAGGTGCGAGGCGAACGGACGCCGGGCCTGATACAGAAGCTCCGGCAGTTCGCCCGCCGTCTTCACGCGCGGGGGCAAGAGCATGCGTCCTTGCTGCCCCGCGTGCTGCACCAGCAGTTCCATCAGACGCCGGCCGGCCTGGCTGCCCGGCACGACCAACACCACGTGGCTCAGGTCAATCTCGGACGCTTCGGCAAAACGCTGCCCGAGATACTCGGCCACTTGCGGCAGGGCCGGTCGATCCCAATCGAAGAATATCCGCCCCAGCGCCATCCCATCCTCCCGGCTTCGGCAACCTGCGAACTGTCCCCCTGTCCTGGCCGCATCCGTCCCGCATTCTACCGAAATCCTCCCTATGGCAGAAGCCGCCCGCGCAGAGGTAAGATGGAGTCCCCGCTCGCCGATGCCCTGCACCTATTGCGTCTCAGGTAAGTAATGCCGCGAGGCCGACCATCGGGAGGCCGGTTTTCCCGAGCAACGGCCGGGACAGCCACGACATTCCTTTTCTGACACCCAATAGTCCGCTTCCCGCAATCCTACGGCAACTGGAGCCCCACCATGCAGCGACGTCACTTCCTGGAAACCTTGGGACTGGTTGGAGCAGGCTGCGTATGCTCGGCCCGAGATTCGCGGGCCGCCGAGCCGGGCCAGGCCAAACCGAGTGCCGAGGCGGACTCGCACGCTGACTCGGCCCACGAGGCCTTTGAACGCTACGAACGCCGCTTCGCCGAAGCGCGCCTGCGGATGCCCTTGCGCGATCCGGTTCGGCCCGACGATCGTGCGACGATCATCCAGGTCGCCAAGCAGTGCCTGGGAATTCGCGACGCGTGGATCCCCACGATCCAGACCACGTCCGCCGGCCAGATCGAGTTCGACGGCGGCCGGATCGAGTTGCTCCGCTCCACCTCCTGGCCGGGCGTGGTTGGTTCAGCCTTGTTGTATTCACCAGCCGAGCCCGGCCCTGGGCCTTTGCCCTTGGTGACTCTGTGTTGCGGCCATGGCCAGGGCGGTAAACTGACCGCCGGTTACCAGGCCATGGCGCGCCACCTCACGCGCCGCGGAGCCCTGGTCCTCTGCCCCGACAACATCGGTCAAGGCGAGCGCGAGCCGATGGGCCACAGCCGCTGCGTCGCCCCCTTTGCCTGCGGCCTGAGCGTCCAAGGCCTGATTGTCATGGAGACCTTGGGGTGGATCGCCTGGGCACGCCAGCAGCCGAACGTCGACGCTCGGCGCCTGGCGGCCATCGGCAACTCAGGAGGCGGCACCTTGACCGTCTTCCTGGCCGCCCTGTGCCCCGAACTGGCCGTGCTCTCCTCGTCCGGCTATCCCAGCACCTTCGAGTTCATCGCCAGCAAGGAAAAGCAGCACTGCCACTGCAACCTCCTGCCGGGCATCGTGGGGCAGTTGGAGATGTGGCACCTGCTGGGCTGCTTTGCTCCGCGGCCCCTGTTCATATTCCAAGGCGACGGCGATTCGCTCATCCCGCCAGACTTGTTCTATCACACGGCGCGCAAGGTGCGGCACGTGTATCGTGCGGCGAACGCGGAGAAGGCTTTTCAGGCCAAGGTGCTCAAGGGGGCCCATTCGTGGGATGCGGCGCGGAACGTGGAGTTGGGCAAGTTCCTGGCCGCCACGCTCAAGCTGCCCAAGCCGATCCCGCGCGAAGATCCCGAGGAACGCCTGCTGTCCGCGCAAGACACCTGCTGGAAGCCCTGGCCCGCCGACGCCCTGGACGCCGACCGCCTGGCACAGCAACTCACGGGACGGAGCGTGCGCGATGGATTGCGCCTGTGGGACATCTTCCCGCCCCAAGCTCTGGCCAGCGATGCCCGGCCTGACGAGTCCTTTCGTGGCACAACGCAGCAGATCCTGGCCCAATTCGAGGCCTTCCTGGCCCAGCGGTGAGTGGCAGCACGCCGCTTGCTTGGGTGGAGCAGTGCGTAGCGGGGTTTGTTGAGTCCTCTTGGGGCTGCGCCACACCGGTTCGTGAACCGGTGCCACCCTGCGTTTGTGCGGAGAAACCGGGCTCCCGTTGGTCGCCCTGGCTGCATTGCTTATCTGAGGGGCAATAGGGTGAGGGTTGGGCGTGTCCCCAAGGGGCGATTTCGGTATAATGGCGAAGGGATGCTGAGGGACTCCCATTGCAGGTTCTACTGTGGTGGAGGCAGTATGTCTTACGTGATTGAGGCGACCTACGAAAACGGAATGTTGAAACTGGATCGACCCTTGCCGCTGAAGGACCACGAAAAGGTGCGAGTGACCGTCGAGGGCCTAGACGCGGGCGTCCACAGTGTTTTGGACATCCCGCCGGTCCATCTCGGCGCGGTGCTCCGTCCGCTGTCGGCCGACGACGACTTGCTCGGCGAGATGCTCGAAGGCCGGCCATGATTCACGGAATCGACACCGGCTTTCTTGTAGCCGCGGAGGTCGCCGAGCATGAGGACCATCCGGCGGCCCGTCAAGCACTTTCCCGGTTGCTTGCGGCGGGCGATCGGATCGCCGTGGCTCCGCAGGTGATTGCGGAGTTCATTCATGTCGTTACCGATTCGCGGCGATTTGTCAACCCGCTGGGCGCGCACGAAGCGCGGCAAGTCGCGGCACAATGGTGGACGGCGCGCGAAGTGGACCAGGTGTTTCCAGATGCCGCGACGATGCGTCAGTTCCTGGTCTGGTTGGAGCAGTTTTCACTGGGGAGAAAACGACTGCTCGACACGCTCCTGGCGGCTACATATCAGCAGGCTCATATTCGCTCGCTCCTGACCACAAATGCGACGGAGTTCACCGTCTTCGGGATATTCCGCTGCATTACGCCGAGCACCACGGCGGAGCCTCCCTAAAACAAGCGAGGGTGGGCCGAACTGCTTCGACCCACCCTCTGCCCGTGGTATTTCGCACTCAAGCGGATGCGTGCTGTCCAGCGACCGTCGACGGAGGCGGTGGCACGCAACTCGTCACTGGACGGGGCTCACACCTGCCCGGCCTTGGGAATCACAAAGGGCGCCCGGCACTCGCGGCCCAACATGGCGCTGGCCGCGTCGTTGCCCACGATCGTTTCCTGCTGCGGGTCGATCTTCAACATCGGGCCCAGAGACATCGGCGTCTTGGCCAGATCCACGCCGTTGTCGGCCAGGTGCTTCACGGTCCGCTCCAGGCAATCCTTCACGTCCTCGTTGGTCTTGAGGGCCGTGACCGTCTTGCGAATCTCTTCGACCGAGGCCGGCTTGCCCAGGTAGTAGGAGATGTTGGCCAGGTGGCTGTGGGCACACGACAGGTGCCCTTCCAGGATGTCGGCCGTCAGCAACTTGGGATTGCGCGCCTTGACCGCCTGGACGAAATTGTCGAAGTGATCGCCGCCCCCCTTGAACTTGGTCACCAGTTCGCCGCTGGGGCTGAAGGCCCCGCCGGCTTCGTAGCTGGTCAACACGACGTAGCCCTGGGAACCGTAGAAGATAACGCCGACCTTGGCGTCGCGCAAGGCGTCGGTTTCCAGGCCGCGGACCTCGAAGACCAGCGTCTTGTCGCCGCACTCGAAGATGCCCACCTCGGTGTTGGCCACGTCGCCGGCGTCTTCGTAGCCCAGACGGCCGCCATAGGCGATGCAGCTATCGGCCAGCCGATCGATGCCCAGACCCCACCGCGCGATGTCCATCTGGTGCGGGCCCTGGTTGCCCATGTCGCCATTGCCCCATTCGCGCTGCCAGTGCCAATCGTAGTGGAACTTCTCGCGCGTGTTAGGCAGCATCCGGGCCGGACCGCACCACAGGTTGTAGTCCACCTCGGCCGGAACGGGATAGTCGCCCTTGGGACCGATCGACTTACGGCGCTTGTAGCACAGACCGCGGCCCAACTTCACGGCGCCGATCTTCCCCGCCTTCACATATTCGATGGCGTCGATCGTGCCTTGCATGGAGCGGCACTGCGTGCCCACCTGGCACACGCGGTTGTACTTGCGCGCCGCGGCGACCATGCTCCGTCCTTCGCTCACGGCCCAACTGGCCGGCTTCTCCACGTACACGTCTTTGCCCGCCTGCATGGCCCAGATCGACGTCAAGGCATGCCAGTGGTTGGGCGTGGCGGTGGTGACGATGTGCACGGACTTGTCGTCGAACGCCTGGCGCATGTCGCGTACGAACTTGGGGGCCTTGCCCTGCTTCTTGGCGATGGACTCGGCCTTCTGCTGGCCGATCTTCTCGTCCGGGTCAACGACGTAGGCGATTTCCGTGTCCGGATGAGCCAGGAACGCGCTGATGTGCGAGTTGCCGCGCCCACCCACGCCAACGATCGCCACCTGCAGCAAGTCGCCCGACTTCTTGGCCGGCTTGGCGTCCTTCTTCTTCTCAGCGGCCCACAGGCCCCCGGCGGGAAACGCCGCAGCCACGGCGGCGGCCAAAACCGAATCTTCCAGGAACTTTCTTCGCGTGTACGCTGCCATACCCTTCTACCTCTCCCAGGAATTGCACCAGCCGTCAGACGGCGATCACGGGGGACACAAACTCTAAGTCTACCCCAGGCGCCAAGGCCTTGCCAAGCGCGAGGGGCCAGAAATGACCCAAGGGCAAAATATGCCGCAAATTCAGGGGGTAGGCCCGCAGCCGCAGACCGTCCGCAGCGGCCTCCGACCGGCCCGGCTACCCACGACGCGGGGTGACAGCCCGAGCCCCCGGCGCACACCGTTCGGAGACCAAGAACCGATCCCATAGCCTTCACCACGACATTGGGCGGCCCACTGGATTGGAGCTGCCGACAGGTGCAAGCACTGGCTCCAACCCGGCTTCGCAAAAACGCCCCCCCAAACCAATCCGCGCAAACAATTTGACACGCGCCTGCCGCCGGCTATCCTCGACCGAAAAGGCCACGCGGCTGCGCGGCCAATCCGGCCTCCACGACTGCCAGGAACACGACATGACCGCCTTGCCCCGATGTGTTCGCTCCGCCCGGTATGTTCGCCACGAGAAATGGCTACGCCCTCTGGTGGGTCTGCTTTTGACGCTAGTCGGGCTGAATGGCGCGCCGCTAGCCTCCGCCGCCGACACGCCCAGCGGCTCAAAAAAGCTCATCGCCCAGGCTTACGACTGCGGCTTCCAGATGAACCACGACACCTGGAATGGAATGGGCGTGGCCAGCGATGGCCGCGTCTACTACGTTCTGTGCAGCGAGTCGCCCGATCGCGGCGGACAGATGTTCTGCTTCGATCCGGCCACGAGTTCCATCCGCCACGTCGGCGACCTGACCGAAGCCTGCGGCGAGAAGGGGCTCAAGTCCATCCCCCAGGGCAAGAGCCATGTGACCTTCGTCGAGTCCAAGGGCAAGCTCTACTTCGCCACGCACACGGCCTACTACACTCCCGGCGGCGGCGCACCGGGCGCGAAGGAGAAGAAGGCCGTGCCCCCGGCCGGCTACAAGCCCTACCCGGGCGGACACTTTCTGGCCTATGACCTAGCTAGCGGCACCTTCCAACGCCTGGCCTCCGCGTCGGATGGCGAAGGCATCTTGACCATGACCATGGATGTGCGGCGCGGACGGCTCTTCGGCCTCACGTGGCCGACCGGTTACTTCCTCCGCTACGACATGGGCAAGAACGATCTGAAGCGATTTAACCCCATCGCCGGGGAGGGTGAGGCAGGCGATGGGCCCACCTTTTCCACCTTGTGCCGCGCAATCGTCGTCGATCCCGGCGATGGATCGGCCTATCTCACTACCTCGGCCGGAGACATCCTCCGCTACCGCGCCGACCGCGACGACCTGGAAACGCTAAACCAAGCGAATCTCCGTAAGGACTATTTCGGCGTCTACGATCCAACCAAGCCGGGCCACATGGGCTACAACTGGCGTCAGGCCGTGTGGCATCCGGCCGAGAAGGCGATCTACGCCGTTCACGGCAATTCCGGCTATCTGTTCCGCTTCGACACGCGCGAACCCCGAGTCACGCTGCTGGACCGCATCACCTCCGAGCCCTCGCGCCGCAGCGGGATGTACGATAAGTTCCGCTATGGCTATCTGGGATTTGCCCTGGGGCCGGACCAGCGGACTATCTACTACCTGACCGGCGGCCCATTCCAACCGGGTGATCCACCGCCGGTGAGCAACAATCCGCTCAAGCGGCCCGAAGAGAACCTGCACCTGGTGACCTACGACATTCCTACCGCGCGGTGCGTCGATCAGGGGGCCATTTTCTTCGCCAACGGCGAGCGGCCTTGGCTGGTGCATTCGATGGCCGTGGGGCTGGATGGTAGCGTTTACGCCTTGTCGCGGATCAACCGCAAGGGGCAGAGCGTGCCCGACCTGATCCGCATTCCGCCGGTGCCGGTCGTCTCAACCAGAACCACCCTGCAGTGACTCTTCGCGCGGAGAGATCTACGATGCGACATCCACTCCTGCTGTGTGCTGTTCTCCTGGCGGGTTTGGCCACCCAACAGGTCCTGGCCGGCGATGGTTGGCAAGCCTCGGACAGTTCGCCGCCGGTCGTCCTGCACCCGGCCGACGCCGCGCCGCCTGTGCAGTTCGCGGCCGAGGAACTGCGTTCCTACCTGGGACGCATCCTGGGCGTGTCGCTGGCCGAGCACTCGCCCGGACCGGCCATCCGCTTGCAGGTCCGTTCCGATGCGGAACTGGGCGACGAGGGGTTCGAGATCCGGGCCGAAGGGGCCAATTGCTGGATCACCGGCGGCGCGCCGCTGGGCGTGCTGTTCGGGGCCTACGAGTTCCTGCGGCGCTGCGGCGGGTGCCGCTTCAGCGACCTGGGTCCGGACGGCGAACACGTGCCCCGCCGCGCCGTAATCGAGGTCCCGCGCGAACCTCTGCGTCTGAAGCCGCAACTCTGGTACCGCGGCCTGCAGTTCATCTACACCGAAGACCCGGACCTGGCTCGGCAACGCGTCGACTGGATGGCCAAGAATGGCTTCAACTACGTCATGCACCGCCTGTTCTGGGAAGAGGCCCTTCCGGCCGACGATGCGGCCGAGTTGGCCTTCATGCCTGTCCACCGCGCACGCGATCAACGCATCACCCAGGCCTGGTTCGATCGCGAGCTGGCGCCGGACATCCGTCGCCGCGGCCTGAAGTTGGACATGAACCTCCACAACCTGCTGTACTGGCTGCCGCCCCATCGCTACTTCCAAAACCACCCCGAATGGTACGCGCTGATCGACGGCCAGCGCAGCACCAAGGCGGCGCAACTCTGCATCTGCACCAGCAACGCGCAGGCCGTGGCCACGCTGGTCGACAACGTCAAGGCCTATCTCCGCGCTCATCGCGAGGTGAAAATCGTGGGCGTTGTGCCCGAAGACGGTTTCGGCATGTGCCAATGCGCGAAGTGCGTGGCGCGCGACGCCGATCCCCAGGCCGCCTTCCGCCGCGGCGGACGCTACAGCGAAAATCCCGACAAGTCCACGCGCTATCACCGCTTGCTGAGTCAGGTGGCAGACGCCCTTCGGCCCGAGTTTCCCGACGTGCTGGTGGGCGGCGCGGCCTACGTCGACCTGCTCCGCCCCGCCCCGCACGCAGCCTTGCCCGAGAACAGCAATATCTGGGTCGCCCTCTACTGGCGCGACGGCTGTCGCCCCATTGCCGCACAGAACACGTCCAAGCTCAACCAGGGCTTCTACGACATCCTCCGTCAATGGCAGCAGGCCTACCGCGGCCGGCTGACGGTCTATGAATACTACATGGGCATGGCCGCGCAGAAGTCGCTGCCCTATCCCATGTCCGAGGTGATTTGTGCCGATTGGCCCAACCTCAAGTCATTGGGCGTCCAGGGCGCAGTGATCCAGTGCTGGACCTCCGAACACAGCGTCTACGCCTTGAATAACCTGGCCTTTGCACGCTGTGCATGGTCCGACCGGGTCGACCACGACCAGGTGCTGGACGATTACCTGCTGGGCGCGTTCGGCTCGGTGGCCGAGCAGGTTCGGCCGGTGTTCAGGGGTATGTTGCAGAAGGTCCGCGCGCTGGCCCAGGGGGACAAAGATCTGCTGCCGAACGCCGAAAATGTCCGTATCTTCTGGGATGCCGATGCCGTCGGCCCTGCTCAGGCCGCTGTGGACCACGCTCGGCACAAGGCGGTCAGCGACCGCGAGCGCCGGCAAGTAGACAAGCTGGCCGCAGCCGTGCGCTACTGGAGTCTGGCCGCCGAGTTCTTCGCGGCCAAGGCCCAAGCCGATCAACTCAAGAAGTCCGATCCACGCCAATACCAGGTCCGGCTGCGCCAGGTTCTTGAAGACAACTGGCCACCGCTGGCCGCGCAGCTCCGGGCTCTGCCGCCGGGCTGGGGTGGCGCCCTGCTGCCGCGCACCTGGCAACGCGTGCTGGAACCGATGCGAAAAGCTGCTCAACCATGACCTGCGAGGCGCCGCTCATGACTCTCGGCAAACATGCTGTTCCCAGTCTCGTTGTCTTCGCGGCCATGCTCGCCGGGTTGTCCGTTCCGGCCCAGGCCGAATGGACGATCATCGTCGATCCGGGCCGTTTTGCCGGCATCGAAGTGGCCGCAGCGGCGGAAGAGCAAGTCGATTGGCTCGACGCCGACCGTGCCGACGACACGGCCTGCACGCAGTGTTTTGCCGCCATGGAATTGCAGCGCTACCTGCGCCGCTGCACCGGCCGCGACGCCGACTTCGCCCTGGCCAGCAAGCAGCCCGCTGCCGGAGACCTGATTCTCGTCGGCCGCCCCCACGCGCAAGCCGCCGAGGCGCTGGTCCGCAAGTTAGGCCTGGGCGATGAAGCCTTGGCCGGGCTGGGGCCCGAGGGCTATCGCATCAAGAGCGCTCAGGCGCACGGTCGCCAGATCGTTTGGATCGCCGGCCACGAGCGCGTCGGCACGCTCTACGGCGTTTACGATCTGCTCTATCGTCTGGGCTGCCGCTGGTTCGCACCGGGCGAGCTGCACGAGGACCTGCCGCAGATCGCGTCGCTGCCCGATCTGGATGTTACCCAGCGGCCCAGCTATGCCAGCCGCGGGTTCCTGGCCTGGGAGAATCGCGGTTCCCTGGACTTCCTGCTGTGGATGGCGCGCAACCGGATGGACTACTGGACTCTCGAACAGCAGCCAGCCGGACTGATGCACAAGTTGGGCATTCGCATGGTCTGCGGACGGCACGACGCCGAGAACGAGTTCCTCGGCCCACACAATCCCTATCCCTACGACCACGCGCGCTTCAGCGGCGACGAAAGCCGTGCGCGCGACCCCTATCCGCTCAGCCCCGAATACCAGGGCGACGCCAACGGCGACGGCCAGCTCTCCTACTTCGAGGCGCATCCCGAGTGGTACGCCATGCTCAAGGGCAAACGTATCCCGGGCATCAAGATCAACTTCGGCCGCAACTACTGCACGTCCAATCCACACGCCACGGCCGAGTTCGTCAAGAACTACACCCAGGCCGTCATCGACGGCCGCTTCCGGCACGCCGACATCCTGCGTTTCTGGGCCCTGGATGCGGGCAAGTGGTGCGAATGTCCCGCCTGCCTCGCCCAGGGCACGCCGACCGACCGCTACCTGCTCGTGGTGCACCGCTTCTGCCAGGAACTGGATCAGGCCCGGACGCAAGGGCGTCTGCACCGGCCGCTGGAGGTCACATTCCTGGCCTACGCCGACGTGGTCGAACCGCCCACGCGTGCGCTGCCCCAGGGGTTCCCGCCGCCTTACTGCATGGCCACGTTCTATCCTATCCGCCGCTGCTATGTTCACCGCTTCGACGATCCGGCCTGCGCGGTCAACGACAAGTACAACCGCCAACTGGCCGGCTGGGTCCGCGATCCGCAACGTTACTATCGCGGTCAACTGGCCATCGGCGAATACTACAACGTCTCGCGGTTCAAGTGCCTGCCGATCTGCTTCATGCACAGCATGGCCACCGACGTCCCCTATTACTACCATCAGGCCGGGGCACGCACGTTCGACTACATGCACGTGACCACGGCGCGCTGGGGCAGCAAGGCCCTGACCAATTACCAGATGGCACGGCAGCTCTGGGACGTGCAGACCGATTGCGAAACCCTGTGGCGCGACTATTTCGCGCGCCGTTATGGGCCGGCGGCCGGGGTCATGCGCCACTTCTACCAGACGCTGGAAGAGATGCTCTGCAACGCCACGGAACTGAAGTACGGCCTGGCCGTGCGATTGGAGAAGGGCAGCCCGGAGCTGTTCCCGAATGCGCAACTTCGCTATCGCCGCGAACCGGACCAGGAGTGCCACGGCCCGACGTTCTTGGAGATGCTCGACCACGCACGCCGCTGCCGACAATTGCTGAGTGAGGTCACCGCCCTGGAGCTGCGTGCAGAGATCAAGACACGCATCGCAGAAGATGAGCAATGCTTCGCGTACGGCGAGCGCACGCTGGACTACTATCACGCCTGCGTACAGGCCTACACCGCGATCCGCGCCGGCCAGACCGCGGCCGCCAAGACGCACTACGCCGAAGCCCAACGCCTGGCCGACCTCCTGCGCGCCGACACGGTCTCGACCAGCGACTCCTCCTCGCACGCCAACGCCGAAAACGCCCTGCTGGCCTCCGGCGCAGCCGGCGCCCTGGACCGCCTGGCCGCGCTGCTCGCCGCAGCCAAGTAGCCTCCCTGCACACGGGCCGAGGCCCCGAACGGCAGCCTGCGCCTCGCAGGTCTGCAACCCGTTCGTCACTTGGATCGCCGGCGACTCACCGCAGTTTCGCCGCGCCCCGAAGCGGCCGCCCGTCTGCGCCGTGTGCTCCGCGCGATCCTCCTGCCAGCCATGTCGCAGGGGATCGCGAAGCTCCCACGGCCGTGGGGGCGGATTGACAATGCAGACCCCCACAACGGTAGAATCGGCCTCGGGTCGATCACATCCGTGTTCCTGTCTCTTGAGGGAATCAATCGCCGATGTCCGCCGAATTATTCCAAGGCGACGCCTACCACACCGCTCCCGACCAAGGATGGGCCCTGCTGCGCGCCTTTCCCTCCTTCTTCTTCTACTGCCAGGACCTGGTCATCGTCTTGCGCGCCAGCCGGCAGGCCAAACAGGGCCGATACGATACGGCGGCCTGGGCCTCCAGCAGCCACGACATCGTGCGCGCCCTCGAAACGGTCGGGGTCCAATTCGAGATCACCGGCGTCGACCATATCCGAAGGCTCGACGCCCCTTGCGTCTTCATCGCCAACCACATGTCCATTCTCGAGACCTTTGTCCTGCCGGGAATCATCGCGCCTATCCGGGAGACCACCTTCGTCGTCAAGCAGAGCCTGGTCGAATACCCGGTCTTCAAGTACGTCATGCGTTCGCGCGATCCGGTCACCGTCACTCGCTCCAACCCGCGCGACGACCTCCGCGCGGTGCTTGAAGGCGGCGAACAGCGATTGAAGGCCGGTGTCTCCATCGTTGTCTTTCCGCAGACAACACGTACCAACCGGTTCGACCCCGCGGATTTCAATTCCATTGGCGTGAAGTTGGCAAAGAAGGCGGGCGCTCCAATCGTCCCCATTGCCCTGAAGACGGATGCCTGGGGCAACGGCCGATACCTCAAGGACTTTGGCCGCATCCGGCCTTCATCCACAGTGCATTTCGCCTTTGGAGAACCACTCCGCGTCCAGGATCGGGGCCGCGAAGAGCATGAACAGATCGTCCACTTCATCTCCGACAAGCTGCGCGCGTGGGGCGCGTGAGGCTATCCGGACCGACGCTTCTCCCGAAAACACCCCAGGAGATCTGGCCGTGAGCAGCAGTTGAAGGATTTCGCCACCATCCGCAAGCCGTCGCGTGTCGTCAACAGGCTTCCGCAGAAATCGTCACCGGAGGTTCGCGATGCCAACGAACACAACCCGCCGGGCATTCATCAAAGTCGTGGCCGCAGGCGGTGCCGCGGCAGCTTGGCCCGTAGGAGACGCTTCACCGTGTTATGCGGCGGACCGACCGTCCCGTTCAGGAGCTGGGCTGGACCGAAAAGCCGTCGAGGCGGAGATCCAACAACGCGCTCGCGGCTACCTGCCGCAGCGGCGGCTGGTGGTGGACTACTATCGCATTGGCCGCAAACTCGCTTACCCCTTGCCACTGGCGAGCCTGCCGGTTCCCGACGTGCCGGTCCCCGGGATTTCCAGCTACCCCTGGTCGACGTGGCTATCGTGGACTCTTGAAGAGCGGATCGGAGCCCTGGGTTGGGTCGCACAGTGGTTTGCGGACGAAGAAGCCCGTAGCGCGGCAACGGCCGATCTGGAGGCCTTGACGGCCTGGCCGAACTACGGAAAGAGCCTCTGTTCGGCTCACACGGGACGGATTCTCTGGACGGCTGCGACACGTTGGACATGGGTGGAAGACGATTTGCGGCGCAAGCTGTGCGAGGCATGCCGCCGCCACGTGGAGGAGTGCCTGGCGGCTTCCGGCAAGTTGGCTGGCGCGGCGCCGACCAAGGACGACATTCTCCGTCAGAAGACGCCGCATGCCGAGTTGCACAACATCGGTCTCATCAACACGGTCGGCGCAGCGCTCACGGCCGTCACCGCGCAGCATTCGGCCGCTGCGGCGCTCACTGCGCGACTGCTCGCGCTGTTTGGGGCGATGCTGGAGCTGCGAGCCGGCGGATTCAGCGAGGGTGTGGCCTACGACGGCTACGTGCTGGACTTCATCGCCGACTGGCTGAGCACGCTGCCCGAAAAGGACCGAGCGCCGATTCTGGATCACCCTCAACTCGACCATTTCCTCGACGAGTCGTTCATGCTCTCGGCGCCGGGGGCTGCCGCGCGCGTGGCCGAACTTGGCGACGTGGAACCGCGCGAGATGCCCTTCCATCTTTCGGCCCAGGCGAAGCTCCTTCATCTCCGGCCAAATCCCGCGGCCGCGTGGCACTTGGCTCGCTGCCCCGCAGGCTGGATCCGCACCGACGGTCTGGCGGCGCTCCGCTCGGTGAAGGACCTTTCACCGGGCAAAGCACCACCGGCCGGTGCGATGGACGCCCACTACGCGGCCGTGTTGCGCACGGGCTGGGAAGCCGAAGACCTGGCCGCGGCCGTGTCCTGCACCAACTCGCCTATGGGCCATCTCCCCAATGACAACGGCACCATCGTGCTGGGCACCCAAGGCCAATGGCTGATCACCGACCCGGGCTACCAGCAGTACGCCAAAGGCGACGAGCGGGAGTTCACCGTAGGCCCGACGGCGCACAATGCCCCTTTGATCAACGGGGCGGCGCAATCGCACAAGCGGCCGCGGCGCATCATCCTGGAAAACTGCAGCCCAAGCCGTGGCCATGTGGCCGTCGATCTGGCCGCATGTTATCCGCCCTCGGTGCCGCTGACATCGCTGGTGCGGCATGTGTGGCTCGCGGGCCAGAGGCTGGCAGTCGTGGCCGACCAGATGGAAGGCAAGGAGCCGCTCCAAGCTACCTACCATTGGCATGGCCACCCGGACTGTGCCTGGTGGCTGGAGGACAACTGGGCCGGCCTCACGCTCGGCGGCGCGCAACTCTGGTTCACCTGCGCGCAAGGAAAGCTGAATGGCGCCAACTTGCAGCGGCTGGCCGGCTCGCGTGGCCAGCTCTCGCTGGTTTGCCAACTGGAAGAGACTGGCCTTGTGGTGTGGTGGATTTTTGCCTTAGGCAACGAACGTCCTGAATTCCGTACGACGCCCGACGCGCGGCAACTCCGAATCCTCGATCAGACCTTCGCCGTTCATTGAGTCTCAGGCAAGTAATGCCGTCAGGCCGACCATCGGGAAGCCGGTTATTCAGGGTAACGGCCGGGACAGCTACGACATTCTTTTTCTGGCACCCAATAGTACCGCTCATGGAACTGCAAGCAGGTCAAGGAGCTTGTCATGGCCATCCAGCGAAGAGACTTCTTGAAGTGCACAGGGGTGGGACTTGCCGGCGGCTGCCTGCCTGACTCGACGGCCCTCCACGCTGCGCAGTCCAGCCCCTCGACGAGGTCCGGCGAGGCCTCGCTCGTCGACACAGTGGCCGTGAGTCACACCACCGAAATGTGCGCGCCGCAACTACCGCCGGAAAACGAAATCAGCCGCCGGTACCTGCGCATCCTCCAGAAGTGGATCCCGGTCGGCGTGGAGTACTTCGCCGAATGGCCTGACCGGCCGAACTGCGGGCATTTCTTTGGCGGGGCTCACTGGTACGGCAACGAGACCAACGGCCCGGCCGAAGCCTTCGCCATCGCCAGCCTCTCACCAGAGTACGACGAGGCCGCCACCGGGGTTTCGCGCGCCGCGTTGCGGCAGATGGCGGTGAAGGCAATCCGCTATCTCGGGTTCACGCACGACACGGGTCCCAAGGAATGCGTGCGTCCGGCGGTCGGTCTGGGACGCAAAGAGAACTGCGGAACCAAATGGGGCGAGCGCGGCAAGGGCTTCTTCAAGGAAAGCCAATGCGGCCTGGGAGTCGCCTCGCTGGGGCGCATGGCCTTGCTGTTGCGCGACCAGATGGATGACGAAACCTGGATGATGGTCGCCCGAATCCATGCCGACTATGCCCAACGTTTCGGCGGCACGGTCCCCGGCAGCGGCGTGTATCGCAACACGCAGATGGAAGAGAACGGTTGGACGGCCGCCGGGCTGGCGTCGTGCAGTCTGTTCCTTTCCCGGCACTCCAAGGCCGCCCAGTGGGAGGCGGCGTCGCGGCGGTGGATGTTCTCCACCTGTGCCGCCCCGCAGGATATCGGCAATGCCGCCAGGATCGGGCGTACGACGGTCGCCGCGCTGGCAGGCCAGATCTTCACCACCCTGCCCGACTATTGGGCCGAGAACCACGGCATGGTGCATCCGAGCTATGCGGGCATCGGCGTGCTGACCCTGACGATCATCGGCTGCCATCTGCGCCTGTGGGGCCGCGATCTGCCGCCGGAGCTGTCCTGGAACCGGCAGCGGATCTATGAGAACTTCAAGTCCCTGGCCGACAGCGCGGGCTATTGCCAGGCGGTCCAGGGCATGGACTGGCACTACTTGCCGACCGTGGGCAGCGACGATCTGCACGCCTCCGGCGCCCATGGCACGGCTGCCGTCTTCTTCCAGGACCCCGACGCCGCCGCCCTGGAGCGGCTCAGCCTCCGCAATACCGAACTCCGGCAGCAGGGCAACGGCGGACGTCTGTACGACAAGGCGTTTGCCGAGAAGGCCCACGATGTTCAGGATCCGATGCTCATGAACGAGATCACGATCCGCGCCGTCGCCAGGCTCTACCTGCTGCACCGGCTCTTCGGGCCGGGGCCCGCGCC
>CALARR010000198.1 GCA_937889015.1 uncultured Planctomycetales bacterium
CATGCCACGCCCACGCTCGGCGTGGGCCCGCTTGCCGTGGGCATGCCGAAGCCTGAAACTGCATGGCCACGGCAAGCGTGGCCATGGCACCCCATAATGTCCCATCTGCGCGCCGCACTACACTAGGGACGTGCCGGAGCCTGGCTGCGGATTTCGTACATGCGGTAGCCCACTTCGCGGATGCCGGCAATCGTCTCGGGATAGGGCGTGTCGCACACGTCGAGCAGGCCGTTCTGCAGGTTCTCGCCGTCGAAACGGCCGCTGGTGGCCTGTTCGCCAAATTGGTGCCAGTGCGCGCCGACGAAGTTCGGGTGGCGCAGGGCCGAGGCGATGTAGGTGGCGTAGGCCTGGCCGCGCGCCGCCTGATTCTCCACCTGGATCAGGCTGGGATGGAACATGCCCCGATCCAGCGCGCCAAAGTGGAACTCGCCAATCATCACGGGCTTGTCCACGCCTTCGGGCAATTGGAAATCGTCGAGCGTGTGCCGGTAGAGGTTGTAGCTGATGACGTCGCAATACTTGGCCCCGATTTGCACGGCGGCCTTGGTGGAGCCGGCGAAACGGCAGCCGAGATAGAGCGTGTT
The DNA here is from genome assembly GCA_937889015.1 of uncultured Planctomycetales bacterium. Classification (GTDB taxonomy): domain Bacteria; phylum Planctomycetota; class Planctomycetia; order Pirellulales; family Thermoguttaceae; genus CALARR01. Next base: position 585 of record CALARR010000198.1, read on the forward strand.
GGGGGCGGCGGCCTTGAACTCGTCGCGGATGTTCTTGAAATAGGCTTCGGCTACGGCCGCGGTGAAAGCGGCACAATCCTCCTTGGCCGCCGCGGGCGGCTTCTGCTGGGATTGGAGCAGCGCATCCCAATCGGCATAGCTGCTCTTCCAGGCGGCATTCAGCTTGTCGATCGCGCCGTACTTCTGCTTGAGGGTCTTGACCATTTCCTGCTTGGCGGGCTGGGTGGCCGGCGACTGCAGCGTCCACTCGGCCAGGGCCGTGTCGGTGCCCCAACTGATCTCGTTGTCGACGAAGAAGCCAAAGCACCAGGGGTCGTTCAGTTCGGCCTTGCGCGCGGCGAGCTGCCGGCGGAAATTGGCCCGGAATTCGGGATGGAACGGGTCCTTGAACTTCCACCAGCCGTGATGCGCGCCCTCGATGTCGGGCGACTTCAACTCGAAGCGATCGGTGTAGGGGGTCTTCTGCATGCGGCAGATCTTCACGTCGGAGCTGTTGGCGATCGTGTTCATGCCCCAACTGCGGAGGCGCTGGTGGGCCAGTTCACTGTAGCGCTGGAACCAGTCCGGCCCGTACTTGCGGAGGGCGTTGGCCGAGGAGAAGTCGTAGGTCCGCTGGATGTTGCGCGCCACGTAGTAAGGATGGAGCAACTCGTCGCGCGTGGTGTAGAACTTGGCGAAGGGGCTGTCCGCCCCGGGCAGGTCGTTGAAGTAGAAATCGCGGTTGTCCAGGGGCGTGACGGCCGAGGAGGGCGTGACGCGGACCGGCCCGTGCGACCAGTACAGGCAGCCTTCGGGATCGACCATCCACCACTTGCCGTCGATCTTCTCGACGCGAAAACGGCCGGTGGCCTTGCACTTGGGCCCCGCGGCCCAGCCGCCGTACTGGTTCCAGCCGCTGGGGCCGGGATGCGCGGCGAGGTCGGCCTGCTCGGCCTGGCGCGCCTTCTGCAGGTCGGCGTCGGAGTGGGTCTTGCCGGGCCAATCCTTGTGCTTGAACTGGCCGTAGACGTCGATGAAGGGGAAGAACTTCTCCGGAGGCAGGCGCATCCAGTCGGGCACTTCGGGCGTCGAACCGGCCTGGGCCACGATGCGTTTGACCCCCCACCGCCAATCCAGTTTGGGCGTCTTGATGTAGATGGCCACTCCGACCACGCGCTGCGGGGCCAGATCGGCCACCACGCCTGTCACGGCCAGCGGCGAACGCTTCATGCCGAACAGCTTTTCGCTGAGCTGGCGACCATAGGGCAGCACGGGCGGGAGGTTCACGGTGAGTGCCTTCACGCCGCCCGAGGGAAGCTTCACGCGGTCGACGAAGACGCCTTTCGACTTGCCGGCGTCGGCGTCCGGGTTGTCGAGTCGCACGGTGAGCGGAAGCTCGCCCTTGCGATCGCGGTTAACCAGTTCCAGCACGAGGCGATTGCACTGGGAGAGGTCCCACGCGCCGCGGACGAGGATGCCCGGGTATCCGGTGTCGCCCTTGGTTTCGATTTCCAGCAGGCCGTCTTTGAGGGCGAACTTTCCGCCCGAGTGCGAGGCGACGGACGCCAGGGGCGTGGTGGCGGCATCGAAGAGGACGATGTCGTCGGCCGCATGGGCGGCCGCGCACAGGAGCAGGATTCCCAGGGCAGAGGCGGAACGCATGGCAGACTCCCTTGGTGTGAACGATCGCGGGACCAGGGGCGGGTGGTGGCAGGCGGCCGGCGTGCGCCGGACAGGCGATGCGCCCCGTTGGTCCCCTCATGATAGCTTGGCCCGGAGGGCCCTGGGTATGACTTATTGTGACGTTGAGATGCCACTTTTGGCCAGGTCCGCGGAGGCGTTTGCGCCAGATCCGGCGCGCCGCGCTCGGCCGTGGCCGACATCAGACACCTGGCGCAGAACGGTCAGGCACGGAAAAGCCTGACCGGCGCGATCACTGCCCGGCGGACACCTGGCTGGCTGCTTCCGACGGCGGCCGGTACCAGAGCGAGCGCCAGTAGGCCGCGTCCGTCTGGTAGACATCGATCGGGTCACGGTCCAGATCGAAGTTCTGGGGCAAGACGTTGAATCGCTTCATCCAACGGACATAGTAATCGCCGGGGCGGAACCCCGGCATGTCGGGCCGGCCGTACGATTCCATTCTCGCTTTGGCGGCCTGGATGGCCTGCAAGATGGCCTGATAATCGGGGTCGGTCGTGTCGCGGAAGGCCGGCGCGGGGCGGCCGTCCTGGGCCTGGCACCACTCGTGGCCGCCCGATTCCTGGGGCAACGACGCGCGCAAGATCATCGACTTCTCGGGATGCGACAGGTTGTACAGGTTCCAGCAGTACAGGGGCAGATTGAGCAACTCGGGCGGTTTGCCGTCGGTCCATCGGTCGTCCTGCTGTACTCGGCTGCGACGGCCCAGATTGGCGACCGAGCCGTGGCACGTCAGGCAGCGGCGCTGGACGATCGGCTCCACCGGTTTTCCCAGCACCGGCTTGGAGACGACCAAGGGCGTGGCCACCGCCGACTCGGGATGATTGAAGACCGCGTACGTCCCGCAGAACGGGGCGCCTGACTCGATCCACAGTCGCACCATGTCGTACTCCCAGCTCGAAAGCTTCACGTCATGGTGGCGGCCGTCGATCTTGTTGATCAAGGGGCTGGCGCCGGTGCCGAAACCGTAGGGCGGCCGGTTGCCGTCTTCGGCCCAACCCGAGGCTTTGCTCACCTGGTCATAGGCGAGCAGGGCCGCGTAACTCTGCGTGAACCACTCGGTGTTGTCGCCCGTCAGATCCACTCGCCCCGCAGGCGCCTGCGAACCGTGGCAGACTGTGCAGTGCTTGTCCCAAAGGGGCTGGACGTCGCGCACGTAGTCGAACACCTCGGGAACGTTGGCGAAGGGTTCGATGGTGCTTGGCGCACGCTTCATCGCGATCGGCGAACCGCGCTCCGGGCGCACGGTCTGGGTGCGATGCTCGTGGCAACCCACGCAGCCTTGGACTTCGCCGGGCATGACCATGGTGAAGCTCTGCATCCGCTTGACGGCCAGTCCCTTCTCGTCGAGCGCCACGAAGAACAGCGCTCGCAAGGCGGGCACTTCGAACGATGCCGAACCGTCCGGCTCGACAGGCACTGTGCCCAACACGCGGTGGAGTGTGATATGGCCGCCATGATGGCCGGGCAGGCCGTGCTTGCTGCCCGGCTTGGGCAGGTCTTCCAGCACCAGGAGCTTCTTGATCGTCCCAGGGCGAACCTCCGCCATCTTGCGTCCGTGGTAGACGTTGGACAGAACCAGTTGCCCCGTGGTCTTCTGCCGATCCATGCGGGATGGGATTACCGGTTCGCGCGTCCGCGGGGCGATCACGCGAGGGTCGTGGACCATCTTGTCCGCCCGATAGATCTCCTCGGTCTGCCCATCGCTGGTGAGGATCAGCAGACTCTTGTCCTGCGCCACGAGGAAGCAATCCTTGGACAGCGGGAACGGATCGCGAAATCCCTCGCGCCCATGGCCCGAGCCGATCGTCCACTTCAGATTGGGCAGCGCGGGACTGATCTGCGTGGCGGCCGACCAGTCGTCGGGCCCGGCCTTGAGGTCGACGATCATGACGTTGCCGGCGTTCTCGCGATGGCCGAACGCCGGCGAAAAGACGGAAACGACCTTGCCCTCCTCGCCGGGAATCGGCAAGGCATCGCACTTGGCGAAGAACTCGGGGTAAGGGCGGCCCGTGCCGCCAAAGAGAACCATCTGGCCCGTGCCGTCCGGATTCATGACCCACAGGTCGCGGAATTTCTCGCTGGCACGGTCCGTGTATTCCCACCGCGTATAGACGATCCGTCCGTCGGGCAGCACCGCGGGGCGATCGTCGAGCAGGACGCTGGCGGAAAGGCAGAGCACGTTGCCACCGTCGGCGTCCATGCGGTAGAGGATCGCCACGGGTACGCGGTTGCAGGGCACGAAGCGGTTGCAGCGACTGGAGGCGAAGATGATGCCGCCGTCGGGCAGATAGGCCGGATCGACGTCATCGCAATCGCCGTGGGTCAGTTGCCTGAATCCGCTGCCATCGGCGTTGAGTTCGCACAGATGGTAGTGGTGCGTGCCGCCGGGGCGATAAGAGAACAGAATCTCGCGGCCGTCGTAATGCACGCGCGGATCGCGAAAGCCGCCGCCGGGATCGTCCCGCAGCACGGTGACTTGCCGCGTGCGGAGGTTGAGCTTGCACAACCGCGAGCCGTCCGGGGGATAGATCTGCTTTTCCTCGTCCGCGTACTCGCCAAAGGTGGCGTAGTACTGGTAGGCCTGGGAGAGGTCGCGGACCACGAAGACGATCTCCTCAGCCCCGCCCATGGCCTGCAGGGCCTTCTCCACCAATGTTGTATTAGAGCCGGTCCTAGAACCTGTCGGCAGCTCGTTCCTGCTGGGCCGCTCGACCTGGCTGTGAAGCTTTTGGGATAGGTTCTTAGAGCCGGTCCTAGAACCTGTCGGCAGCTCAGTGCCGCTGGGCCGCTCGACTTGGCTGGGGTGCTTCTGGGATACATTCTCAGAAGCCGGCGCGGACCGAGGGGCAACCACGGCCGCGGCGTGCCTGTCCGTCTCGGCCGCCCACGCCGTGTTGCCCAGGACCAAGGCCAGGCAGACCAGTCGCAAGCCTGAGGCCAGAGTGGAATGGGCATGTCTCACGGTTGTCTCTCCGGAGCGGGTCATGGATCAATGCGTCGACGAACTCCGCAGCGTCTGCAATTCGGCGGCGGCATAGACGCGGCGTTTTTCCTGGAAGTAGGTGTATTCGGCCTTCTCGTCCTCGGTCCACGTGTTGTGCTGTGTGTAGGAACCGCAGAAGGGAACGAGCAAGTCCAGCCAACAAGCGAACGTGCGCCGCTCGTCTTCGCTGACCTGCACGTCGTGATGGGCGCGCTCCAGGTAGTCCATGATCTTGCTCCGGCTCGCCCCGGTGTGATACGGCGGGAGCATCACCGCGCGGCTCCGCGGCTTGAGCCACGTCATCCACGGATTCTTGTCCGGATCGCCGGAGGTGGTGATGGTGACGTAGGACTGCGTATAGGCGCGCTTGGGATCCACGCGGCCCGCGCCGATCAGCTTCACGGTCTCAGGCCGGGCCAGCTCGCCGGTCAGGCTGATCTTGGCCTTCTCGATGTTCGCGCTGTTGTGGCAGCTCACGCAATGACGGTCGAAGATGGGCTGGATTTCCTGGACATAACTGAATCCGTCGACCGGCGCGTCCGGGTCGAGCGAGCGCGGCGCGCTGACCCCAAGGTAGTTCTCCACGCTGTCGAGCCACGACTGGGACGCCAGCCGCTTGACCAGCGGATGCTGCTTGCCTGCGAACGGCTTGAGCTTTTGGCTCGGCTTGGAGAGGGCGATCGTGGTATTGCTCGCGACGGCCGCCTGGGGGCCGGCGCCCATCTTGTTCTCGTGGCAGCCGATGCAGGAGAAGCGTTCGCCGTTTTGCAGCGTGGCCCAGCTTCGCATGGTCTGGACTGTGTAGCCCTTGGCGTCGAGCACCTGGAAGTAGACCGGCGTGTGGGCCGGCACCTCGAAGCTGCAACTGCCGTCGGCCTCGATGTCCACTTCGCCCAGGACGTGCTTGACGTCCCAACTGCCGCTGTTGAGCGAGATCGGGGTTTGGCACAGTCCGGTCTCGCACTCGCCGCCGTTCTGCCCGTAGCCCATGCGCGCGACGCGATACTCCAGGGCGACGACGCGGAGCTTCTTGGCCGTACCGCGCGGCACCCCTGCCAGCCCCGGCCCTTCGTACACGTCCTGCATGGTGAAGACGCCCGTGTTCTGCTCGGGGCGAACCAGCGAGGCGCGCGCAAAAGGCGGCGTGCGCGTCATCACGGGGATGACGCGCCCCGTGCCCTGCCAGTCGTCAAAGGCCAGCAGTTCGCGTGCCCCGTCGGCCTGCATGTAATACACGCCCAGCGGAGGATTGAACGGGCCGAAGGGGGGCAGATAGCCTTCGGGACAGAACGAACACAGGTAGTTCTCTTCGTCAAACGCGTAGGGATGCGAGTACTGCGGGCCGAACTGCCCGAAGACGTCGATCTTGAGGTCGAGGTAGGGCTTGGACGGGTCGGGCGGTTCGGGCCGGATGAAGTCGGCCGATTCACGCCCCAGGTCGCCGTTGAGCCGGGTGTTGACGAACTCGATCCCCTGGCCGGCCTGCATCCCCTTGGTGCGGTCGATCAGGCCCAGCTTTCCCTTGTAGATCGAGTGGTGTCCGGCGATCACGGCAATGGCCTTGTGCGACCCGGGGATGCCGTGGGCGTGAATGATCGCCGCTGGGAACATGCTGTTGTTGCCGTAGTATTCCGTCTGGGCGGTGCCGTCCGGGTTCATGGAGATGAGCGGATGGTTGAACAGCGCGCTGCGATCGTTGTACTCCCATCGCGTATAGACGATGCGGCCGTCCGGCAGGACCTGCGGGTTGCTGGTCATGAGCTGGTCGAACGTCAGGCGGCGGATACTGGCGCCGTCGGCGTCGCAGCAATAGATGTTGCCGCCGGCCCGGTACCAGCAGTCGCTGATATGCACGTCGCGCGTTGACGTGAAGACGATCCGCCCGTCCGGCAGGAACGTCGGTTCGCAGTCGGCCACGAACAGGGGCTTGCCGTTCTGGACGATGGGGAAGGTGAGCTGTTTCACCCGGCGGGTCGCCAGGTCCATGGAGTAGAGGTAATAGGAATCGGTCTCGAAGTTGTCGCGCATGGAGAAGACCAGCGTGCGCGCGTCCCAGGAGAGGTTCGGATAGCAGATCGCGCCCTCGGGCTTCTCCAGCAGCACCTCGTGCCGGATCGTCCCGTCTTCGAGCACGGTTGCCAGGCAGAGCTGTCCGCCCTGCTTGAAACCGTAGGTGTAGTCGCGGACCTGTTCGTCGGGCAGGTCGTACTTGCCGGCCAGCCCCTGCATGCAGCCGAAGATGCCGTGCTTGGCATAGACGAACTGCAGGGCCTTGGCGCGGAGCGTCTGGAGGCGCGCCTGGCGCCGCGCGGCGCAGGCATCGAAGTAGAGTTGGCGCCAGCGCGGATCGCTCGCCGGGACTTCCTCCTCGGCAAGCTGATCGAGCCGCCGCCACAGCTTATTCAGCCCCGGTGCGTCGTCGGCAACGCGCCCCAGGACCTTCTGCACCATGGAGCGCTCTTTCTCACAATCGCTCTGCGACGTGAAGACGTGGGCGATGTCGAGCCCCGCATCCTGATAGAGCCAATCGCGCTGCAAGCGGTGGCGAGGCATTGCCACCTCCGGCGGATTCTTCATGGGGAAATCGGCGGGACGGACGTCGAAACAGGTGACTTCCGCGATCTGGATGTTCAGGTGCTTGCCTTCGCCCGCCGTCGCCAACCCCACTTTGCGCGCCCAGGGAATCTGCGACTGCGACATCCACGGCCCAGGATAGCGCTGCTGGTACGAGTCGTTGACCTGGACCTTGAGGTAACGCGTCGTGACCGGCGGCCACTCGACGAAGGCGGAGTTGGAGTTGGACGTAGCGGGCAACTCCCTGTTCTCCGCGAGCGGTCGGATTTGCTCCCGGCCCTGCGTGTCGGCGCAGGTGGAGATACTGACGTTCTTGGCCAGTACATAGACCCAAGCGTTGCGCGCCACGAAACGCATTCCCGAAACGGAGCGTTCCGCCCCCAGGTCCAGCACGAAGGTGGCCGTCACCGGCGGAGCCGCCTTGGGCGGATAGACTTCCGTGCTCTTGCCCGTGCGCGTGTCGTCCAGCAGACAGGCGTAGGTGCCCAGATCGCCGTCGATCATTTTCCCCACCGCATACCGGCCCGGCGGGTTCGGGTAGCAGTCGGCGCTGGTCCACACGGCGACGGGCCGGTACTCCGCGGCCGGCAGTGCGTGGGCAGCGAGGACCAGCAACCCGATGGCCTCGACGAGATGGATGCGATTCACGATGGCCTCGCGTCTGTTTGGTGGGGATGGCGGACAACAAGGTGGGTGCCGGCACAAGTCCGGGTCGCGAGCCGCCGGAATCTCGGGAAGGCCCTCTCTTGGTACCGCCGCGTCCTGGATTAGTATGGCAACCGACCGCGAGTGAAACAACAGGCGCATTACGCAACAGAGCGCCCTTTTACGACCCACTCGTATGGTGTATTATCAGGAAATCGCAATCCGTATCTGCTGCGGACCAGCCCCGACATCCATCAAGGTCGCAGGAAATGAGTTCTCCGGATTCGCCCAAGGCACGGCGTTATGTGGCGCTGGCCTATCCGCTGGCCGTGCCGCACATGACGATCTTCGTTCGCGGAGTGATGGACTACGCCGAACAACACGGCGGCTGGTCGCTGACGACCAGCCCTCCGGCGCTGATCGGCGCCGGCGAAGGGCCGCTCACCGTCGACAAGCTTCGCGGTTGGCCGGGGCACGGCGTGTTCTGCGTGATTCTCAACCAGAACGACATTCGCGCCGTGCGCCGTCTGGGCATTCCCGCGGTCAACAATGCTTCCACACTTTGCGAGTTGGGGGGCATTCCCCGGGTCCGGCCCGACCATTACGCGATGGGCCGTCTCGCGGCCGAACACCTTTTGGAACGCGGCCTGCGGCGCCTGGCGTACTACGGTTTGCAAGGGTTCTGGTTTTCCGAGTTGCGCCGCCGCGGTTTCACCGACCGCGCGGAGCAGGCCGGCGCAACGTGCGACGTGCTGGAGGAGCCTTCGGAACTAGGACCCGGGGCCAATTGGGAGAAACGGACCCGGCTACTCAATCGTTGGCTCAAGCAACTCCGCCTGCCGGTGGGACTGTTGGCGGTCCAGGACTACCGGGCGCGCGCGGTGATGGAAGAATGCGACCGTCTGGGGCTGCGTATTCCGCACGACGTGGCGGTGATTGGCATGGAAAACGATCCCACGCTGTGCGACTTCTGCCGGCCCACGCTGAGCAGTGTTTCGCGAGACGCCTGGAGGCTGGGGCATGAAAGTGCCAGGATGCTGGATTGCCTGATGGATGGGCAGTCGACGCCGGACGAGGTGGTGGTTCCTCCCGAAGGCGTTGTGGCCCGGCAATCGACGGACACGGTCGCTGTAGACGATCCCTGCCTGGCTGCAGCCGTACACTTCATCCACGACCATCTGAGCGAGCCGTTTGGAGTGGAACGCGTGGTGGCGGCCGCAGCCATCTCACGGCGGCAGTTGGAGAATCGTTTTTGCCGCCTGCTCGGCTGCACACCGCACGAGTATCTCTGCCAGAAACGGATCGAGCGTGCCAAGCGACTGCTTGCGGCCTCGGGCCGGCTCAAGCTGCACAACGTGGTCAAGGCCTGCGGATTTTCGAGCGTCGACCGGATGCGTCTGGTCTTCAAGCGTCTGACCGGCATGACGCCCATGGAATACCGCACGGCCGAGCGCGCCAAGACGGCGTAGGGCGGCGATGTCCGCAAGGCAGCGGCCGCTCGCGCCGACCGCGTCGGCACGCCGCTCAACTGCCGACCAGCACGCGGACCACGAACGGCAAACGCCACTCCGAGCGTTTCAGGCTGTCCACCAGTTCGGCCAGGCCCACCAGCAGCGCCAGCAGGCTGCCGTAGAGCACGATGTACTCGGCCAGGCTGACGTCGGCGAAGCAGGACTTCAGACCCCAGTGGATGAGCGCCAGGTGCACCACGTACATGAGCAAGGGGCACTGGCCCAGGAGAATCAGCGGCCGGTTGGACTTCAGCCACACCGCGCCCGCGAAGCTGAAGGCAAATAGCACGATCCCGCTGGCCACGAACACGAAAGCCAGGGTGGGCGGATAGAACAACTCACTGTAGCCGCCGCGAATGAAGAAGTGCGTTGGGAGGCGCATTCCGTACAACAGCCCCAGGCAGATCAAGCCCAACCCCAAGCCGCGAGCGCGTTGGGGAAAGGCCGGTCCGCAGGTCTGCCGCATCTGAAACAGCCGCACCCCCAGGAACGAAAAGAACAGCCAGGGAAACAGCGGAAACCAGCCCGCGAACAACCATTGCTGCACGATCGCCCAGCGGTTGTCGAAGACTTCGCGCCAGGGCTCCCAGATGAATGCGGCGGTGATTTCCGCCGGATAGCCACAGACGTTCCGCAAGATCTCGGACGCCGCCAGCACGGCCAGCAGGATCACGTTCTGCATGGGGCGCGGCAGGCGGGCAAAAAGGGCCGTGATCGGCAGAGCCACCCCAATCAGATACAAGACGTCGACGGTCAAGAAGGGGTACAAATCCCACAGGGCCACGTCGATCCACGCCGCCAGCAGCAGGATCACCCCCGCGCGCGTCAGATAATGCGAAAGGGGGCGCCCTTTGCGGAACTGGGTCTGCGCCACAAGCAAGCCCGCCAGGGTTACGAACAGCGGCGCCGCCAGCGAGCCCCAGGCGCGCAACCACAGGGGATGATCCTCAAGCACAGGCCGCGCCAAGTGCGAAGCAACCATGGCGACGATCGCCAGGCCGCGCAGGGCATCGATTCCGAAATCGCGTTGAGCCCGAGGGAGCTCTGGCGGACGTTGTTCGGGACGGGGTGGTTTCTGAGGAGTCGGACGAGACGGGTATTCTGCCACACTCATAGAGGAAATTGCCTTTGCCCTGCTTACTCGCAGGCGTTAACATAAATACTGTAGTGTAACTCAAGACTTGGGCAACAAACGCTGACAGGAAAAAGATTCGCCTTGTTGATCGGCTCGTGGCCGGACAGAGGACACAGGTCCCCTGCCGCACGGCGCACGATCTGCGGCCAAAGATCCCGCACACCCAATAATCCGCCGGACTACAAACCCTCGCGCGGCTGATGCAACGCCCCCTCGCGCGCGTGGTTTGCGTGCGACACTGCGTGCTACCATACGATTTACCGTGTCACTTGGTTCCAGTCGGACTGCCAGGAGCCTTGAACTGTGAACACTGGACACCTTCCCCGACCGGGCCGGGGCGCACGCCACATCAGTCGGCGGCAATTCTTGGGAGGGATTGCCGCGGGGGCGGCCGCCACCTGGCTTCTGCCGGCCCGGGCGAAGGCGGGCGGCACGGCATCGTCGCTTCCGTCGGCCATTCTGCCCACCGTTCTGGTCTGCGATGAGATCTGCAAGATCCACGTGACCGGTCCCGACGAGCCCGAATGCCCGCAACGTTTCGACGTGCTGCTTGCCGGGCTGACGCGCAGCAGTTATTTCCCGACCCTGCGTCGCATGAAGGCGCGACCGGCCACGGACAAGGAGTTGTTGGCCTGCCACGATCCGCAGTACATCGCCCTGGTTCGGCGCGAGATCGAGTCTGGGGCGAGGAAGTTGAGCACGGGCTACACGCGGATCTGTCGCGATTCGCTCAAGGCGGCCTACCATGCCTGCGGCGCGGCCTGCGTGGCCGTCGATGCGGTTTTCGGTGGACAGGCCAAGAATGCCTTCTGCCTCACGCGTCCGCCCGGGCACCATGCGACCCGAAACGAGGGCATGGGGTTCTGCGTGTTCAACAACGTGGCCGTGGCAGCGCGCTATGCGCAGCGTAGACACGGTGTGGGAAAGGTGCTGATCATCGATTGGGACGTGCATCACGGCAACGGCACGCAGAGCATCTTCTACGAAGACCATTCCGTCTTCTACTTCAGCACGCACCAGTCCCCCTGGTACCCCTGGACGGGCGGCAAGGAGGAGACGGGCAAGGGCCGGGCGCTAGGAACAAACCTGAACTGCCCTCTGGCGCAAGGCGCCGGCCGGAAGGAATTCATGGCCGCCTACTGCGACCTGTTGGCGCCGGCTGTGGACCGTTTTCGGCCGGAACTGGTGTGCATCTCGGCCGGCTTCGACGCGAGGCATGACGACCCACTGGGCCAGTTGAGACTCACCGACCAGGACTATGCGGACCTGACGGCGCTGGTGTTGCAGATGGCGCGTGCGCATGCAGGAGGACGCGTGATTTCCCTGCTGGAAGGCGGTTATAACCTGCAGGGGATCGGGGCGGCCGCGGCGGCCCACTGCGGCCGCTTGCAGCAGGGATGACCGGCTGACGGCGCTGAGTACGTGCTTGGGAGCCGGTCCCGGAAGCTGTCGGCAACTCAGTCTTGCTGGCCCGCCCGACGTGGCTGGGGTGGTTCTGGGATAGGTGCTTACTGTCGCTTGGGCGCAATCGTCTGTTCGGCGGCGATCACCGGGGGATCGGCCGGGGGCCGGTCCTCGACTGATTGCCAGGCCGCGGTCCCGATGCGTTCGGCCATCTTGGAGAGTTCCTGGCGCAGTTCGGGTTGCACGTGTTGCAGCCGGCTCGCGAGGCGTTGGACGCCGTGGTGGTTGGCCTCCGCGGTTCGCGACAGGCTTCCCAGAAAGCCCACGGTTTGAATGAAGTTGTTATCGGCCACGTTGCCCACCACCGGCTGCAGCACTTTGGTGATCAGTTCGGTGGCGCCCGGTTCGATGTTCAAGAAGCAATCCATGCGCGTGGTGATGTACCAGCGGCCGTCGTTTTCCTGGACGTAGCCGCTGCGCATCAGAATCAGCGCCTTGCCCTTGGCGGGACGAATGCTCAGGGGCCCTTCGTACGCGCCTTCGGCATAGGCCAGTTGCGTCTCACGGCTTTGGTGGAGGATCTCCAGCGTGCCCTGCACGCCGGCATTGTCCGCCACGCGAAAGCGTCCGTCGGAGCCTTGTCGCACCTGCAACTGGGTGATGCCCAGGACCTCCCAAATGTTGACGATCACGTCGGGATGCCGGAGGAGGAACAAGTACAACTCCGGATCGCATTCCACCAGGCGAATCGGCATGCGGCGGAAGACGCTCACGTTGGTCAGCACCTGGTCGACCTTGCCGCGCTGCTGGGGCTCCAACTGCCGGTAAGGAATCGCGCTCAGCGCGTTGCGGCGTGATTCGTCGCTGGTGCTGGCCTCGAAGGGACTGCCTCGCGGCTGCCGCTTCAGTTCGCCGGCCGCGGCCGAGGACACCAGCGCAACCAAGACCAGAACCGCGAGGATCGACCATCCAGCTCGATGCACGCCCGCAGAAGCATCCACCATGCCGAACTCAACCATGTCGCCCCCCTGAAGAACAAGAACACCGGATGCAGGGTGTGCGCCACGCCCGCAGCCACGGACGGGCATCCCAGCCGGACCCGCGCCGAGTTCATCTGCCAGTCGGCTCGATCTCGACGGGAATCGCGCTTCAACCGCATCCGCAGAAGGGGGGTCGCCACCCAGCCTGCTGTGCGCAGAATCTCTTCGGCACGCGTTTCTTCCCCGCCTGCACTCGGTGCTTCTGATTATTCGGCTTGGGCCGGCTTTGCCGGCCAGCGAAAGTTGAGGGACCGCATTGTGAAGAGCGATACGATCCACCACAAAGGGCACGTGCCTGCCGTTGGTTTCCTGTTTTCGGCAAATACCGCTAACATCCCCCTCTGCCCACCTATCCACAACTGTGCCGACCGACTGGTTCCTGAGGTGACACTTTCGCCGCAGGCTGCGGATCTGCTCTTGCCCTGATGGCCTGTGGTGTCGAGAATCTGCCCCCTGGTGCGGTGAAAGCCAGGACGAGCCACTTTTCATCGATCCCCTCAGGACACAGGAGACGCCTACCCGTGCGCAGATCGCAAGTCGTGCTTCCGATCGCGCTTTTCGCGGCCGGTCTGCTGGTGGGCGGCTTCGGTCTCCGCTGGCTGGTCGAGCAGGGCCTGGCGGAGTTTTGGCAGCGGCAATGCGCGTCGATTTCGGACGATCAAGCGTTGCCCCTGATGCGGCAATTGGCCGCCGGGGATCAACAGCGGCTGCGAAACTGTGTGGCGGCCCTTGGGTTGCCGCGATCGGCGATGGCCGAGGCGGCACGGCGCGCGTTGTTGGAGGCGATTGGCGCCTGGCGGCAGCTTCCGGCTCACGAATCGCTGCAGCGGCGCGAATGGCTGGCCCGCGCCCTGGCCCAGAGCATGGAGCGACTTGCGGCGGATCGCCAGTGCTATGCGGCCGAGTTAGCGCGGGCGATACTGGCCGGTCCTGATTCGCCGCAAGTCAACGCTTCGCGACTGGTGGGCGATTGCGAATACGTATTGCGGATCGAGGCCCAGCGGCGCGGGCCTGCGTCGGCCCCGGCCGAGTCGTTGGAGTGGTCTGCGCGCGAGCGTGTGAGCATGGACGCGGAGGCAGCGGCTCGGGACTTGCTGGCGTGGACACAAGTGGCGGGCGGCGGGTTGCCGTCGCCGCGGCCGGCGGCGTCCGAGGCGGCCCCTGGCGTCGTCTCCGAACCGCAGGTGGCGCAGGAGCCGCGGATTGAGCCCGGTCTGCTGTCGGCCGCGGCCAATGCGCGACCGGTCGAGGTGCTGCGACAGCCATCGGCGGTCCTGGCCGCGCCGGACGGCGAACGGCCGGGAGGCGGATCGACGCATCGCACGACGGGCCGGCCGGCGCCGCGGCCGGGCGAGATGCGGCGGTTGTCGTTGGAGCAGCGGGAAGGCCCGGCGGAAGATCGCCGCGAGTTACAGTCCACGCCGGTGCGGGAGTTGTTCGCGCGCCTGCACGACTCCGCTGTGGAAACGGCGGCCAAGGCGCGGATCGAACTGGAGTCGCGCGGCTTCACGAAGCTCGACTTTGAGTTGGCGCGGCAGTTGGTGGATCCGAACCCCGCAGTTCGCCGGCAGTTGGTGGAAGCTTTGCCGGGTCTGTCCGGCGTGCAACCGGCGCCCTGGCTGCTATGGTTGTGCGAAGACAGCGACCCCGAAGTCGCACTGGCCGCGGCGAGTTGGATTGCCACGACGGGCGATCCGGGGCTGTGGGCCCAATTGGAGTCGATTGCCGCGCAGCAAGCCGATCCGCGTATCCGTCGGGTGCTGGAGCAATGCCAGCGGAAGCGCGCGGGACGAGCCGACCGGGGACGATGACCCGATGGATGGTCCGCACAGAAGCAGTCGCCGCGAGTTTCTGCAAGGCAAGTCTGCCGGCCACGCGCTCGGCGACCTGGCTCAACAGGGGCTTGCCTTGCCGGGCGCGTATGATGCGCCGCAGGCGGACAGCAGTTATTTGCTGCACATCGGCCGACAGGCCATGGCCTGCCAATTCCAGGTCTATCTGAACGCCGGGCAGTATGCCAACGAAACCGAGGCCGCGCTGGCCGCCTTGGACGCCTTGGAACCCTTGGAGGAGATGCTCTCCTATTTCCGCCCCACCAGCCAGCTCAGCCGGGTCAATCTGCGCGCGGCCTACGAAGCGGTGGAAGTCGAGCCGCCGCTGTTCGAGTTGTTCGAGTTGGCGCTGCGGTTGCACGCCGACACAGGCGGGGCGTTCGACATGACCGCGGCGCCCTTGTGGGAAGTGTGGGGGTTCGCCCGGCGGCAGGGCGCGATGCCCTCCGGCGAGCAGATCGCCGACGCCCTGCAGTGCGTGGGCAGCCACCTGGTGCAACTCGATCGGCAGCAGCGGACCATTCGCTTCGCAAAGCCGGGTGTGCGTCTGAACCTGGGGAGCATCGGCAAGGGCTATGCCGTGGACTGCTGTGGGGCAGCGCTGCTGGCGGCCGGAGTGGAGCATTTCCTGGTTCACGGCGGCGGCAGCAGCCTGGTGGCGCGCGGCGACCGCGGTGCGGCGCAGCGGACGGAAGAGCCGCCGGCTTCTGGCGACGAAACGGTTGCGGCTGCTGATGCGCGCGCCGGCTCGACGTCGGCGCCGGCCAGCGGCACGACCGCGGGATGGGATGTGGGCTTGCCGCACCCCTTGCGCCCTGAGCGCCGTTTGGGTGAGTTTCGCGTCCGGGACCGAGCCATGGGGACCTCCGGCTCGCAGGCCCAATCGTTCTGGCACCAGGGGCGCCGCTACGGACACATCCTCGACCCGCGCACCGGCCGGCCAGCCCAGAATGCGTTTTCGGTAAGCGTGCTGGCCCCCTGCGGAGCCCTGGCCGACGCCCTGTCGACCGCCTTCTACGTCATGCGGCCGGAGGAAGTCCTGGAATACTGTAAGCAGCATCCGGAAATAGGGGTTGCGCTGTCCTGTCCGGCGCGGCGCGCCGGGGGGCTGGAGTTGAAGACGGCCAATCTGACCCCAAACGACCTGATCCTCGGCGAGCCGACACCCGATTGAACGGTATGTTGACCTTCAGCAAGGCCATGCAGTACGAGGGCGGCGTTGGCGCCGAGAAGCCGGGGCCCCGCTGGTTGGCTGGGTGGCATGAGCCAATAAAGATGGCCGCTCGCGCAACGTCTGGGTACAATGGACATGTTATGAACTGGTCTCAGCGCCGTTCGCCGATACGACCTTGTGCCGCCGCCCCAACGGGGCGTGTGGGTCTTGGGCCAGCTTTTGCTTCTGGCCTCAGGGCGATCTTCTTGTCTTGCCTGGGGATCAGTCTGTCCGGGGGGGTGACGCACGCCCAGTATCTTCCCGACGCCGAGCGGCCCGTGCTCTCCGGCGCGGTCGGCAACGGCTATCTGCAGGTGTCGGTGCAGGGCGGCCGGATCGTGTTTTCCAGCACGCGCGTCATCAGCCCGCGGATGGTCAACGGACCCGAGCGGCTGACCATGCGTTTGGACGGCGATTTCACCGCGGTCCAATACCAGTGCAAGTCGGAGGATGAGGAGTTCGTGTTCGAGGCGGGCAACCAGCACCGCTTCAGCCTGCGGCGCGTGTTCAAGGCCGAAGAGGAGGAGGTCGAGTTCCGGCAGACGCCGGAAGCGCCGCTGGAACTGCGCGTGGTCTTGAAAGGCCAGACGCAGCACTATCGCTCCCCGGGCCTGTGGCATTTGCTGATCGCGCAGAAGGAAGTGTCGCAGCAATTGCTGGTCCCACTGTTGGAGCGGCTGCGGCCCGGCTGGAGCCTGAGCGAAAGAGCGCTGCAGGTGGAAGAGGAGTTGCTGCGCACGATCAGCCCCGAGTATCAGCAGGATCAACGGCGCTGGGCGGAACTGGTGCGGCAACTGGCGGACGATCGCTACGCGCGCCGCGAGGCGGCCGACCGCGAACTGCGGTCCGCGGGCCACGGCCTGGTGGCTTACCTGGAGCGGTTGGACTTCCGCCGCTTGGAGCCGGAGCAGCAGTCGCGGATCCGCTCGATTCTGGTCGCTTTGGGCTCGGACGCGGAGGACGATTCGCCCGAGCAGGCGGCGGCCGCCCTGACGCACGATCCGGCCACCTGGTTGGTGTTTCTCGCGCGGCCCGAGGTGGCCACGCGCCGCGCAGCGGCTGAGCACCTGGCGAGCTTGCTGCGTCGGCCGATGGAGTTCGATCCGACAGCCGAGGCGTCGATCCGCCAACAGCAGATCCAGAAGCTTCGCGAGTGGCTGGAGAACCGCTAGGACACCGCAGCTTGGGCAACGCGAAACGCCTCGGGGAGTCGGTGGCTATGACCCGCCTGGCCTGGCTGACGGACATCCACCTGAACTTCCTCAACGCCGCCCAGCGGCAGGCGTTCTTGCAGGAAGTGGCGGGCCAGAATCCGGAGGCGCTGGTCATCACGGGCGATATCGCCGAGAGCCATCTGCTGGAGGCGATGTTGCTGGAGGTGGCCCAGGCTCTGCAGCGGCCCATCTATTTCGTGCTCGGCAACCACGACTTCTACCGCAGTTCCGTGGCCGACACGCGGCGGATCGCCACCGCGCTGAGCTACCGCTGCGAGCACCTGGTGCATCTGCCCGACCGCGGCGCCGTGCCCCTGGGTCCGAACACGGCCCTCATCGGACACGAAGGCTGGGCCGACGCGCGGCTGGGCGATTTCGACGCTTCGGAGGTGATTCTCAACGACTATTTGTTGATCGACGACCTGCGGCACTGGCACGACCTGGTGACGCTGGACCGGGAGACCTTGGGCCAGCACCTCCGCCGCCTGGGCGACGAAGCGGCGGCCTGTTTTCGCACGGTCCTGCCGGAAGCGCTGGATCGCTTTCAGCGCGTGGTGGTGGCCACGCACATTCCGCCCTTTGGCGAGGCCTGCCGCCACGACGGACGCCCGGCCAACGATCACTGGCTTCCGCATTTCTCCTGCGCGGCCGTGGGCGAAGTGCTGCGCGAGCACATGCAGCGCCGGCCCGACCGGGAAATGCTGGTCCTCTGCGGCCACACCCACGGCGGGGCCGATGTGCAGATTTTGGAAAACCTGCGCGTGCTCAGCGGCCAGGCCGAGTACGGCAAGCCGTGTGTGCAACAGGTGCTGCAACTGGATTGAGGCCCACCGCAACAGAGACTACCGCGCTGCGGCGGTATCCCGCTCGATCTGCACCTGGAACTGGACGCAGCCCTCGCCAACCGTCAATCCCATCTGGCCCGGCGCTTCCAGCGGCGGCGATTCGTACCCAGCGACCTTGACGGTCACCTGGTCGGCGGCCTGAATCAACTCGATGCGCACCGGGCGGTCGCCATCCGGCCCGCGGTCGACGAAGAACGGTTCGGCCAGCACTTGCCAGCGGCGGCGGATCCAGAGTTTGCCGTCGGCGAGGATCTGCGCGGTGGCGAAGTCCGCTGGCGATTGATAGCCGAAGACCAGCCCGGCCTGCCACCGCCCGTCCCCAGGCTGCAACTCGACCTGCATCCGCTGCGGCGTCTGCTTGAGTACGGCCAGGGCCTGCCCCTTGAGGTTGCGGCCTTCCAGGACCGCGCCCCGCTCCTGCCAGGCAATCCACACGTTCTGCCAGGGCTGTTGATGGCCGGTCAGCCACGCACGCAGATCCTTGCGCATGACTCGCGGGCTGGCGCCGAACACCTTGCGCCAGGCCGGCAGCGGCGGCTGATTACGATCGAGCATCTCGCGCAGCACCCGAAACTTGCGCGCATGCTTGTGGAGCAGGAAATGGACCAGGGCCCAGGCGGCGGGACGCGGACACTCGGTCTTGTCGGCCACCAACTCCTGCAGATCGCCCTCCTCCAGCCACTGCAGCGCCTGCTGCGGGTAGTCCTCGATGCTGATGGCCGGCACCACGCCCGTGCGCAGGCGCTGGCCGTCCCAGTTGTGCATGGCGAAATACTCGGCGATACCCTCGCGGTACCAGAAGGCGCGCGGCAGCTTCAGGGATGGCGTGTTGGCCGCGTGGAATTGATGGGTGGCCTCGTGCAGCAGCAAGTGCCGCGTGTAGTACTGCGAAGGCTGCAGGCAAAGGTAGATCTTGCCCGAGGCGACCGAGTAGCCGCCGCCAAGATCGCCGGCCGAATAGCCTTCTTCGGCCAACGCCTGCTCGAATTCGGCCCGGGCGGCGTAGACAAACACGGGGATCCGATTCTCGGGCGGCTTGCCGAAGAAGGGCCGCAGTTGCTGGTGCAACTGGTCGAGCATCCGGCCGGCATCGGCCGCGTCGAGCCCTTCGGCCTGGATGTCGTAGTAGCGGCTCGGCACGCTGGCCGGCTGGGCCAAGAGCAGGCTGACGATCGACACAAGGACGGCGGAGGATGCCATGGTATATCGCAGGGCAAAATGGACCTCGATGTCTGTACTATCACTGTACCAGGAGTCTGCAGCGGTGCAGATGATCCCGGGCGATTCGGCGGACGACTGCCAGGCACTGAATGGCGACCAACTCGACTACGGCGTGCAGCGGAATGAGGAGCCCCGCGCGGCGATCGCCGCATCCGGCTCCGCTGCCTGCTGCGGCGTGCCAGCCGGTTCGCGCATGCCGTCCGGCCAAGCGTGGACCGCGTGCCGCAGTATCCCAACCGTCCTGAAGAACGGATCGGGGAGGAGCGGCGAGCGATCGGAGGCCAAGGCAGGTCCCCCTGGTGGGTGTTGAGGCCTATAGCCGTGGCAGGGCACTGAACCGCGAGTGCCCCGGCCAGTCGCGCGCACGCAGAATCGTTACACCTTGCCGAGAAGCGTGGCGTTTTTGCCGACCCCGGATGTTGCCCGGGGCAATTTGGATAGTTATTATCGGTTTAGGGGGGATTGATAGGGTCCTGCATTGCCCGTGATCGGCCCGCCAAGGCGGAACGACCCGTTTCTCACCGTCTGTGGTGGGTTTGGGGTTGAGTGGGGTCACGGGCCGCATCGGAATCGATAAGGCGCCTATGGAAGCCAAACTGATTGTCGTGCGCGGCAAATCCAACCGGGGCGAGGTCCTGCTGCGACTTCCCTGTGTGATTGGCCGCAATCGTGAAGCCGACTTGACGATCGCGCATCCCATGGTCAGCCGCCGGCACTGCGAGCTGTCTGAAAAGGGCGGCAAGATCGTGGTGCGCGATTTGAAGTCGCTCAATGGCACGCTGATCAACGGCAAGCGGGTCAACGAGGCGGTGTTGCCGGCGAACGCCGAGTTGACGGTTGGTCCCCTGACGTTCCGCGTGGAATATGGGGCCGCGCGAGCCAAGCCGAAGATCGTCGCCGATGACGACGCGCCCGATTTCGTCTTCGCCGAAGTCGACGAGGACGAGAAGGTGACGGAAACGCTGCCCGCAAAGCCCAAGGCGGCTGCGGTGGACGACGACGCCGAGGTCACGGCCTGGTTCGAGGAAGACTCACCGGCGAGTGGATCGAGCGGCGGTTCGGCCCCGAACGCCAAGAAGTCCGCGGAAGCACGGGTCGAGAAGAAGGCCGCTGCGCCGGCGGCGTTCGAGGAGCCTGAGTTCGAGGTCCGCTCCCAGCCGGCCGCTCCGGCCCCAGCCTCGAGCCCCGGGGACGAGTCTGCAGCAGAAGACCTGGCCACCGAGGCCTTCACGGCAGAAGACGTTGCGGCCGAGGCGGTCGCGGCGGAAGAAACCGACGACTTTGTTGCCGAGGCCCTGGCGGAGACCGGCCAGGAGACACCGCAGGTCAGCGACGAAGTCGGCGACGCAGATCTCGAATTCGATCTGTCCGCGCCCGCTCCATCCAGCGCGGCCGCCGTAGAGCCGACGATCGCCTTTGAGGATTCGGGGAAGAAGGACGAGGAGCAACCGCCCGCTCCGGCTGCGGAGGAAGACATCGCACCCGAAGTCGCCGCCGAAACCGTGGAGTTGCCTGCTCCGACCGAAGCAGAGCCGGAAGCGGCCGCCGCGGTGGAACCGGCCGCGGCCGAGCCTGCGGCGCGGCGCGGTTGGTGGCCGTTTGGCCGGAAGAAGCCCGGCCAAGAGAAGCCTGCCAACGCGGCGCGCACGCCGCAGATCGCGGTTCCTGCAGAGCCGGATCTGCCGGAGATCGAAGCCGAATCGCCGGCCCCGGCCGTCGCTCCGGCCAGTGTGCCGGACGACATGTTCGACGATGTGGCCTTTGCGGCGCTGGAAGAGGAAGTGCCGAGTGAGCCTGCGGCTGAGGTCGCGAAAGAGCCCAAGCGGCCGTAGCGCTCGCCGTCTTGCGGACTCTCCCTGAGCAAGGCCCGCGCTACACCTGCTGCAGCACGACCAGTTTTTCGGCGGCGCGGAGCTTTTCCAGCAGCAGAGGCAGAATCTGGTGCCGGGAGAGGATCCCGCGCTGCCGGAACGCGATGTCATCGTTGGCCTTGTTCCGCGCGCCGCCCACCAGCACGTTCACGCGGTCGGCGATCTGCAAGAACATGCACAGCTCGATCACGCCGCTATCCTCTTTGACGTGGCGCAGGTCCTCGTCCAACAGGTTGTAGACCTGGTTCAGCGTGACTGCGCCTTCGGTGACCAGATCCACGCCGGTGATTTCGTAGCGGGGCGGAGCGACCAGGCTCTTGGGTTCCTGCTCCACGCGCAGCGGCACGCCGATGGCCCGCGCCACGATCTCGGCCGTAGTGCCGCCACAGACGATCTTCAGGCCTTCGGACTGCATGAAGCGGCGGACCGTGGCCACGTCCAGCGACGGATCGGAGGGCGGACCGGTCAGCAGGTTGACGATCTGCCCGCGGCGGCACAAGGCCAGGGCGGCGGTGCAATCGTCCCCCGCCACGGCCCACAGACGCAGGGCCTCGCGATGTAGCCGATCGGGCAAGTCGCGCGTGGCCAGCCCATCGACCAGCCGGCCGTTGAGAAAGCGGACCGCGCCCTCGGCCGTCCAACCGTCGGGCACGCTCGTGCCCAGTCCGGCCTGGGTGATGCCGTCGCTAACCAGCAGCAATCCGTCGCCCGGCTCCAAGTAGCAGTTGTACTCCTGCACCAACCCGCCGCCCAATTCGATGGGACTGGGCGCCAACAGCGAAGCATGCCGGCGGCTGACGAGCACCGGCGGTGGGGCCTCGTAACCCAGCACGGTGGTCATGCCGTCGTTGAGGATCCGGGCCACGGAGAACGCGGCAAAGGGGCGCGCCGGATCACGCGGGTGCTCCATCGTGTGCACCAGCGACGCCATCCCCTTGCGGAGCGAGAACTCCAGTCGCAACAGCTCGCGCAGCCGGCTGACGCACATCTCGGCGGCGATCCGGGCCCGAACGCCCGAACCCACGCCATCGGCGCAGATCAGGGTCGTGGCGGCCGCCGTGCGATCGCAGGCCAGCAGATCGCCGCAGGGTCCCTCGGGCCGCTTGGGGCTCTGGGCCTGGACTACTTCGACGTGTACATATCCCGCAACCATTGCCGGTTTCCGCCTTTGCCCGTGTCTCCCTCTTCCTCGGCCAGGACCATCAGCTTCTCGACCAGGTCTTCGCCGCGCGCCGAGCTCTCACCCAGGAAGCGCGCGATGTTCTCGGCCATCTGCAATTGATGCTCCAGCAGTTCGCGCGCCTGAACGATCGTCTGGCTGCGCAGCCGATCCAGCTTCTGCTGGCTGGAACGGCTGTTGGTGACGTTCACGAAGATGCCCACGTACTGCCGCTCTTCGCGCAAGGGATACATGATCTGATGGCAGATCAGGCCGTAGCGCTTGTGCTCGACCATCATCTCGATCATCTCTTCCTGGCCCGACACGAGCCGCTCGAAAGGCTCGGGGTCGAGCAAGGTGGAGACGGGCTGGGTGTACAGGGCGTCGGAACACATGAAGAACCGGCGGAAGGCCGGGTTCATGTGCAGGATCCGCAACTGGTCGTCCAGAATCACGATCCCGTTGGGGCTGCTCTCGATGATCCGATCCACACGCTGCTCGGCCAGGCGCCGCATGTGCGGCAGGCACATCTGCGGCTCGGCCATGCCGCGCAACACGGCGATCGCCTTCTCACGACAGCTTCCGTAGCCGCAGGCTCCGCAGTTGAGCTGGTCCTCGTCGCGCGCCTTGCCGGTCATGGCCAACACTTGCCGGATCTGCTCTTCGCTGAATACCGGGTCGACAGGTTCCGCCGCCTGGAACACGGCGGCCAGGGCGCGCGTCTGCTCGACCTGCGGTTCGGCCGCAAGCGGCAGCCCGGGACTGGTCGCGGCGTATTCCAGCACGTCGCTGCGGCGCGCCGGCACGTGGCGCTCCTGGGGCATGGCCGGGCCGTTGATGCAACCTTGCGCGCAGAACAGCGGCTCGATGATCTGCCGCTGCGCGGCGGCCGGAATGGCCTCCAACGCCGCGCGAACCTCCTCGAACCCGCTGGCCACCTGCACGTCGGGCGACAACAGGTCGGTGGTCCAGCCGGCGGTGCGCACGGCGCCGCCCTCCAAGGGGAAGAGCCGGGCCGCGCCTTCGGGCGCGTCGTCGAAATCGCTCTCTTCGCAGGCCGACAGCTCGATCCCTTCGCGCTGCAGCCAATCGATCAACTCGGTGAAGGTCAGCACGGCCGCCACCGCGTCCTGCTGCTCGGGGCGCTGGGCTTCGGCCTTCTTGGCCACGCAGGGACCGATGAACACGACCTTCGTGTCCGGGCCCAGGCGCCGCTGGATGTGCCGCGCGTGGGCCACCATCGGCGAGACCACGCCGGCCAGGTGCGGAACCAGCGTGGGCGCGTAGAGCTCCACGTAACGCACCACCGCCGGACAGGCCGTGCAGATCAGCGAATGGCTGGGCCGGGCCTCGGCCTGGGCCTTGGTCTGCCGCGCCACGTGCGCGGCGCCGATCGCCGTCTCGGCCACGTGGCAGAACCCCAGCCGCCGCAAAGCCGAAGCCAGGCGCCGCCGCTGCCAGGGAGCGAACACGGCGGCAAACGACGGCGCCACGCTGGCCGCCACCGGTTGCCCGTCGGCAAACAGCCGCCGCGTGCGTTCCACGTCGTCGCGGTAGGACTTGGCCCCCTGCGGGCACTCGCGCACGCAGGTCCCGCAGCCGATGCAGCGCTGCTCGACCACGTAGGCCTGTCCCTCGTGCATGCGAATCGCCTTCACCGGGCAGACGCGCACGCAACGGCAGCAGTCGCGGCACTGGGCCTTGTTGGTGAAAACGACCGGCAGATTGGCAGGCGAATCAGCCACGGGTCACCCCGACGTGTTGGCCGCTTGTTCCAGTTCGCGTTCAATCAACTGGCAGGCCATGTCCAGGGTGCAATGCTCCTGAACATGCTGCCCCACGCGGACCGTCGGCCCGCGATCGCAGCGTTCGTAGCAGAAAGTGGCCTGGACCTCCACGGCATCCTCGAGGTCCTTGGCCTCCACGTACTCGACCAGGCCTTTGAGCAGGGTTTGCGAGCCGCGGACGAAGCAGCTCGTGCCCACGCACACCGAGACCACCAGCTTCTGCGACGGGCCGCTCTCCAGCACGGTGAGGGACTCGCCGTGGATGCGTTTGCGGTTCTGGTACTTGGTGTGCAGCAGTCGATGCGCGGTGCTGCTGCCCGGCTCGCCGCCCAGGTGCCGCACGTAGCATTCGGCCACCAGGTGGTTGTCCTGGGATTTGTGCAGTTGCATCATCTTGTCGGCGGCGTAGAGCCCCTTGCCGCGGAGGCGCTTGGCCTCGGCGTCGCGGCTGACCGGCTGGCCCGCTCCGCCGATGCACCCGCCGGGGCAGGCCATGACTTCCACTAGGTCGTATTGAGCCTTGCCCTGGCGGATCCTCTCCACCAGCGTGGCGGCGTTCTTCAGGCCGTGGACCACGGCCAGCTTGAGCGTCGCGCCGTTGGCCTCGACGCTCACTTCGCGCACGCCGTCCTCGCCGCGCAACTCGTGGAAGTCCACCGCCTCGAGCCGTTGGCCGCGGACCTTCTCCACCGCGTAGCGGAGCACGGCCTCGGTCACGCCGCCACTGGCGCCGAAGATCACGCCGGCGCCCGTCTTGAAGCCCAGCGGCATGTCCAACGACTGCGGCTCCAGCTCCGTGAACCGCAAGCCGGCCTCTTCGATCATGTGCGCCAGCTCCTGGGTCGTGAGCACGTGGTCCACGTCCGGCCGGCCCTCCTGGCGGAACTTGGGGAGCTTGGCCTCGTACTTCTTGGCCGTGCAGGGCATGATCGAAACCACCACCAGGTCCGCCGCCGCAACCCCCAACTGCGCAGGCAGGATCTGCTTGGCCAGCGATCCGAACATCTGCTGGGGAGAGCGGCAGCTCGACAGGTGGGAAAGCATGTCCGGGCAGAACTGCTCGGCGAATTTGACCCAGCCCGGGCAGCATGAGGTGAACTGCGGCAGGCGCTCGCCCTTGCCCTTGCGGTCGAGGAACTCCTCGGCCTCTTCGACCACGGTCAAATCGGCGGCGAAGCTCGTATCGTAGACCTGGTCGAATCCCAGGGCCTTTAAGGCGGCCACGATCCGGCCCGTCTCGATGCTGCCCGGTTCCATGCCGAACGCTTCGCCCAGGGCCACGCGGACCGCCGGGGCGATCTGCGCCACGACTTTCTTCTGCGGGTTCTCGATGTCCTTCCACACGGTCTCGATTTCCCACTTGGGCGTCAGGGCGCCGGTCGGGCAGACCGAGGCGCACAGCCCGCAGTTCACGCACTCGACCTGGTTCAAGTCCTTGCCGAAGGCCGGAACCACGCAGGCCGCCGCGCCGCGATAGGCGAAGTCGATGGCCCCCACGCCCTGGATCTCCTCGCAGGCGCGCACGCAGTCGCCGCAGAGGATGCACTTGTTGGGGTCGCGGACCAGGGACGGCGAAGAGCGATCGACCGGCTGCGGCTTGTGGGTGGGCTTGAAACGCACCTTCTCCACGCCCAACCGCCGCGTGAGCCGCTGCAGTTCGCAGGTTGCGCTCTTGGAGCAGGTGGGGCACGTCTGCTCGTGGTTGGCCAGGATCAGCTCCAAGGCGATCCGCCGCATCTGGCGGATCTCCTCGCTGTGCGTGCGGACCACCATGCCCGCTTCCGGCGGCGTGGAGCAACTAGCCACGACGCCGCGGCCTTCGACCTCGACCAGGCACAGCCGGCACGCTCCGTAGATGCTCAACTGCGAATGATAGCAGAAGGTGGGAATGTCGATGCCGACTCTGCGCGCCAGGTCCAGCAGGTTGCGCTCGCCGTTGATGGGCACGACCATGCGGTCGATGGTCAAGGTTGACTTGGGATCCATGATTGGCTTGTTCTCCTCAAACTCCCACGATGGCGTGAAAACGGCAGGCCGGCGCACAGGCCCCGCACTTGATGCACTTGGTGGCGTCGATGCGGTGCGGCTGCTTGCGTTCCCCTTGGATCGCGCCCACCGGACACTTTTTGGTGCAGACCGTGCAGCCTTTGCACAATTCGGCCAGGATTTCGGGCCGGGCCAGGGCCTTGCAGCCGCTGGCCGGGCAACGTTTCTGATAGACGTGCGCGTCGACCTCGGCTCGGAAGTGCCGCAGCGTGGAAAGCACCGGGTTGGGGGCCGTCTTGCCCAGCCCGCATAGCGAACCCTTGCGTACGGTTTGGGCCACCTGGCTCAGGAGCGTGAGCGTGGACTCGTCGGCCCGGCCCTCGATGATGTCGTCCAGCAGGGCCAGCATCTGCTTGGTCCCCTCGCGGCACAACACGCACTTGCCGCACGACTCGTTCTGGGTGAACTGCATGAAGAACCGCGCCACCTGGACCATGCATGTCTGGCGATTCATGACCACCAGGCCGCCGGAGCCGATCATCGCCCCGACCCCCTGCAGCGAATCGAAGTCCAGCGGCAGATCGAGGTGTTCCTCGGTCAGGCAGCCGCCCGACGGGCCGCCGATCTGCACCGCCTTGAAGCACTCGCCGGTCACTTGCCCCTGGTCGTCGATCACGCCGCCGCCGATTTCCAGCACGATTTGCCGCAGGGTGACGCCGAAGGGCACTTCGATCAGCCCCGTGTTGGCCACGTGGCCGGTCAAGGCAAAGGTCTTGGTGCCGGGCGACTTGGGCGTGCCCAGTTCGCGGAACGCGGCCGGCCCGTGCCGCAGGATCAGGGGCACCGTGGCCAAGGTTTCCACATTGTTGATCACCGTGGGCATGCCCCACAGCCCGCGCTGCGCCGGAAAGGGCGGTTTGGGCTTGGGCATGCCACGTTTGCCTTCGACCGAGGCCATGAGGGCCGTCTCTTCGCCGCACACGAAGGCCCCGGCCCCCTCCATCACGTGCAACCGCAGGCTCTGGCCCGTGCCAAACAGGTTCTCGCCCAGCAGGCCGGCTTCTTCGGCGTCGCGCACCGCGCGGCGCACGCGCTGCACGGCCAGCGGATACTCGGCACGCACGTAGATATAGCCTTCGTCGGCGCCGATGGCGCGGGCCGCGATCATCATGCCCTCGATCACGCTGTGCGGATTGCCCTCCATCACGCTGCGATCCATGAAGGCGCCCGGGTCCCCCTCGTCGCCGTTGCAGATCACATATTTCTTCACGCCCGGCTGCTGCCGCGTGAGTTCCCATTTGCGCCCGGTGGGAAAACCGCCGCCGCCGCGCCCGCGCAATCCCGACAAGGTGATTTGCTCGCACACCGCGGCGCGGGTCATGTCGCGGAAGGCCTGCCGCGCCGCCGTGTAGCCGCCCTGCTGGATGTACTCGTTCACGTCTTCCGGGTCGATCCGGCCGCATTGCTTGAGCACGGTCCGCCGCTGCCGCACATAGAAGGGAATGTCGGCCGTCCCGCGGCAGTGCGCATTGGTGGCCGGATCCACGTACAACAGGCGATCCACGACCTGCTTACGGATCAAGGTGACCTGGACGATCTCTTCCGCGTCGGCCGGCTTGACGCGCGTGTAGAGGATTCCATCCGGCTCGATGGTCACCAGCGGCCCCATCTGGCAGAAACCCTGGCAACCGCTCTTGGAAACGTGGGTCGCGCCGGCTTCCACTTCGTGGTCCTCGGCCTTCAATTCCACGACCACGGGCAGGCCCGCCTTGGCGATCTGGTCCAGGAAGGCCGCGCGGACCTTCAGCGCCCCGCCCGCCACGCAACCCGTGCCGGCACAGATAATCACGCGCCGGCTGGTCTGCTGGGCGGCGGCCGTGTATTGGCCGGCCAAGGCTTCCAGGTTCAGCGAGGGGGTCAACGTGTCGTTCTCGCGGATCATCGCACCGGCTCCCTTTCTTGGGCCACGATTTCGTCCACCAGCTGCACCGCCTTCTCGGGGTTCATCAGGCCGTGGACTTCGTCGTTGATCACCATCACCGGCGCCAGACCGCAGGCCCCCAGGCAGGAAACCGTTTCGACGGTGAAGAGCATGTCCGGCGTGGTGTTGTTTTTCTCGTTCAACTTCAGCCGCTCGTAGAGCGCATCGAGGATCGCCGTCGAGCGCCGCACGTGGCAGGCCGTGCCGTCGCACAGGCGGATCGTGTACTTGCCCTTGGGCTTGAGGGCGAAATGCGAATAGAACGTGGCCACGCCGAAAATCCGCGCCGGCGGCACGCCCAACGAGGTCGCCACGAACGTCAACACTTCCTCCGGCAGGTAGCGATACTCCTCCTGCACCTGCTGCAGCACCGGGATCAGCTTGGCCGCGTCATGGCCGTGGCGCTCCAGGATCTCGCACACTTTGGCAAAACGGCGCGCCCCGCTGCTCCGCTCGGATGGCGTGGCTTCGGGCTGGGTCAGTTCGGGTTGCATGCTTGCTCCTCCTGTTCTGTCTGGATCGCTTGCTGCCGCTCGCGGCGCAGCGTCTCGGTCAGGCGGCTGGAAAGCACCGCCAGGCTGGCCGAAAGCTTGACGTCCTCCACCACCACCGATTCCGGCACTTCCAACTGGACCGGCGTGTAATTCCAAATCGCCCGAATCCCGGACAAGACCAGGTAGCTGGTCACGTCCTGGGCCGCGGCCGCCGGCACGCACAGCACGCCGATCAACACGTGCAGGCGCTCGGCCAGGTCATGCAGCTTTTCCAGGGGGAAGATCTCTTTGCCGTGAATCTGGTGGCCGACCTTGGTGGGATCGGAATCGAAGGCCGCCACGATGTTCAAACCGTGCTCGCGAAAGCCTTCGTAGCCCATCAGGGCGCGCCCCAGGTTGCCGGCCCCCACCACAAACGCGTCGCTGGTGTTGTTCCACCCCAAAAACGCCTGAATGGCCGCGATCAGCGACGACACGCTGTAACCAACCTTCGGCTTGCCAATCACGCCCGTGATCGCCAGGTCCTTGCGGACCTGCGTGCTGACCAGCCCCAAGGCGTCGGCGATGTGGGTGCAGGAAACCACGTCGCGTTGCCGCGCGTGCAAGCCCTGCAAGAAGCGCAGGTAGGCCGGCAAGCGCCGAACGCTGGGCAGGGGGACTGCCTTGAGCGGGTCGAGAACCATAGCGGACTCCATATCGCGTATATTGTATCGATAGCCTTGTATCGATAACGAATTACTTACTACTCTACTTTTTCTGCCCTGCTCCGTCAACAGGGTCTCGCGATTTTTCCCAGCCAAACGTTCTATGTTCTTGTTTTACAATCACTTACATCATGTTGCTCCGTCTCGATGGCTGCCACACCAGATAATCCACCCAAAAGGGCAGTCGCTATATTCGGCACTCCGTGCCCTCCCTTCCTCGCACAAATTCCCCGCCGACACGCGCCAGACTCGACATTCAAGCAGCCATCAGCCGATGGAAGGATGTATCGGCCACGGATGATGGGCTGTCTGCGCAGAATCGGAAAACTGGCGACAGCCCGACAACTCGATACGCTTGATCTGCCATGCCTGCCCTTCCACGGATTGGAACGCTGGCCCCCGAAATGACGTGCCGCAACTCACCCCGCTCGCAGGACCCAAGCCGGCGACGGTCCCGGTTGCACCGCACTGTGCCAGACTTCACCGCCTCCTATCCGTCGATCATGGCCAAGACCAAGCCGAACCACCTCAAGCTCTACACCGAACAAGTCTGCCAACCGCCCGTCCCAGAGACGACGCTCCGCACCCTCCCGGCCGTGCTCGAAGCCTTTCGCCAGGCCACGGGCTGGTCGCTGCAATACTGCCCGGCCCCGGCTGACTCTCAGCCGCCGGCTGACGCCCAGGCGCCGGCCGAGCGTCGGCCGCCGGCGTGCTCGACGTCTGTGGACGAAGCGCCGCAAGCCGCCGTAGGGCACCTGGTGCTGTCGCGCGCGAAGAATCTGCCCGCGACCGCCGACCTGGAGAAGATCCGTCCCCTGACCACGGCCCTCAGCAGCATGCTGGGCGAAATGCTCCAACTGCAAGAGGCCCTCTGGCGACGCGAGGCCGAGTTGGCGGCCGGAGTGCCGCTGGTCCCGGCGCGCGATGAACAACAGCACCTGGCTCATCGTCTGGAAGCCGTTCTGAAGGGTGGCGCCGAAGCCGTGGGCTGCCAGGCCGCTGGCCTGTACCTCCTGGACGAAGGCACCAGCGAACTCAAGCTGCGATCCTGCTGGGGCCTGCCTCGGCAACGGCTATTGGCCCCGGCGCGCCCGCTCCGCGGCGCGATGGCCGACCTGGAAGCCATGCTCGGTCACGCCGTCGTGCTGGACGAGGCCGTGTTGATGAAGCACTGGGCCGCGCCCGAACAGTTTGCCGCCGCGGTCTGCGTGCCGATTGCCACGGCCACGACGATCTTGGGAACGTTGTGGGTCTTTGCCAGCGAGCATCGCGCCTTCGACGACCGCCAGACCAACATCCTGGAAGTGGTGGCGGGCCGCCTGGCCTCGGATCTGGAGCGCGAGATGCTGCTCCACGAGGGCATTGAAGGGGCGCGATTGAAGCGGCAATTGAACGCCGCGCAGCGCGTGCAACAGGATCACGTCCCGCAAGTCGCGCCCGACGTCGATGGCTGGGACCTGTGGGGCTGGAACTCAACGACCCAGGCGCTGGGCGGCCACTTCTATGACTGGTTCTGCCAGCCGGACGACTCGGTGGCTGCCGTCCTGGGGCATGCGGCCGGCCGGCCCATCGAAGCGGCCATCACGGCCGCGGCGCTCCGCACGGCCTTCCGCTCCCACGGTCAGTACCACAGCGCGCCGGAAGCCGTCCTCGCGCAGGCCAGCCGCACGCTCTGGACGATGTCGGCCGGCGACCAGCACGCCGCGGCCTGCTACGCGGCCTGCCAGGCCGACTCGGGACGCGTTCGGCTGAGCATGGCTGGACCGCAGGCCGTGTTCCTGCTCGATCGCGATGGCGTGCGGAACCTGGCTTGGGAGTCGCCTCGCCTGGGCGAGGATCCGGCCGTCGTCCCCGAATGCCGGGACGTGACCCTAGAGCCGGGCCAGACGTTGATCGCCATCAGCCTTGATTCGCCGCCGCAAGACGCTCAGGGCCGACCGATCCTGGACACCGACCGGATCGGCGCGAAGCTTACCCCCCACTATGCGGGCAACGCCCACGACCTGGCCGATCTGGTCCGCGGCTACTTGCAGGAGACGGTTCCGGCGAAGGACGAGCAGCAGATGGCCGTGTTGATTGTCAAGCATCGCGCGGCGGCTGGCAGCAAGAAGCGGCGGTAGCCCCTGGTCCCTGGTGTTGCCGGGGTTGAAATACGCAAGCGGCGTGGGCCGATGCATGCCGGCCGGTCAGGGCCAGACCTTGACGTGCCGCGTGCATGGGATAGACTCAAATACCTGCCCCTTTCCAGAGCGGGAATGGCGGAATTGGCAGACGCGCTAGGTTGAGGGCCTAGTGGCCGTAAGGCCGTGCAGGTTCAAGTCCTGTTTCCCGCACCTTACTGCATAAGGACTTACGTCAACTCGGCGTGAGTCCTTTTTGTTGCGCCTTGCAAATCTAGCAAGTTTCTATCAAGCTGTATTGTATAGTTGTAGTAAGGCGTTGCGGCGATTCCGAAGGGTCGTTGCAGCTTCGCAGGGAGGCCGTGTAGCGGCCAACCAGTCGTCTCGCTCGCCCGCCCCATCTACGTCCACTCGCTGCTCCGAGCCAGCACCGACTTGATAGGACTTGATATGGCCTCCATCGAACAAGACCCCGCCTCCGGCAACTGGCGCATCCGAATCTACTTCGACAAGAAGCAGTATTTCCGTTCCTGCGACACGGTGGACGAGGGTGTCGCCCGCACGATCCTGGGCACCGTCGAGGAAACGATTTCCCTCCTCAAGCGGGGGCGGCTGGTCATCCCCGAAGACACCGAGGACATCGCCGAGTTTCTGATTAACGGCGGCAAGGTGACGGAGAAGGCACCCAAGCTGGTGCGAAAGACGCTGAAGGAGGTGATCGACGCCTACTTCGCAGCCATCCCATCGGGGGCCAAGGAAGCGAACTCCTTGCTCACGGAGAGAATCCACCTGGGGCACTTCCAACGCCTGCTCAAGGGCACGACGCCGATCCGCGCAATCGGGGTGCCGGCATTGCAGAAGTACGTCGTCGAACGGAGCGACGAGAGCGGTATCCGGGGCCGCAAGATCAAGTCCGGCACGATTCGGAAGGAACTGGTCACGTTTGGCCAGTTGTGGCGGTTTGCCAAGGCGAACAACTGGGTCAGCACGGACTATGACCGCAAAGCCATCAAGCTGCCGAAGACGGCCGAGAAGCCACCCTTCCAGACCTGGGAGGAAATCGAAGCCAAGGTCAAGGCGGGCGGTTTGACTGATGCGGAAGTCAGCGACCTGTGGGACTGTTTGTTCTTGCGCGGGAAGGAGATTTTGGCCTTTCTCACCTACGTCGAGAAGAATGGCAAGGCCCCTTGGATTCACCCGGCGTTGGCAATCGCCGCCTATACCGGCGCGCGCCGATCCGAGATCATGCGGTCGGAGTGCGCGGATTTCGACTTCCAGCGGCCGATGGTACTGCTCCGAGAGAAGAAACGCGAGCGAGGGAAAGTGACCTTCCGAACGGTCGATTTCCACGACGACCTACAGACGATCATGCGGAAGTGGTTCAAGGAGGGACACCCCGGCGGCAAGTACACGATCTGCGCCGAGGCGAATGTTCCGCTGACGCCCGATGAAGCCGACCGAACCTTCGAGACGACGATGACCGGCAGCAAGTGGGCGGTGCTTCGAGGCTACCACGTGCTGCGGCACTCCTTCGCTTCGCTCTGTGCGATGAAGGCCGTGCCTGAGCATACGATTAGCCGCTGGATGGGGCATGAAACCGAGGAAATGAAGAAGAGATACCGGCATCTCTACCCGGAACAGACGAAGCGGGCCATGCAGAAGCTATTTGGCTGATCGCGCAGGAAGCTTTGGCACGCCTTCGTGTTCAAGTCGTGCCAGTTCGTCCGCCGCGATGCGCCACTGGCCGTCTTCGCCCTTGTCGGCCCGAATCTTACCGTGGCTGCACAACTGTCGCAGCGTCCACGCCGCCCGGCCCAATCGTTCGCCGGCATCTTGCAGGTTGTACCAACGCCGATCCCTCGCTACGCGCATCAGTCGCAGAATTTCCAAATTCTGCTCCTTGATTTGTCGGATTTCATCCAGGATGTCGGGGGCAACGGCGGTGTTCGATTCCAATGGTGTCATGGTCGAGATGCTACTTGGTCGATGCGCAATGTCTGTACACGTTGAGCTAGACGGACTCGCACGCTCGAAGCCACCGCCCATCTGGCGGCGAGTTCCGACGGGGGCAGTGGCCTCCTCACGGTCAATCAATGCCAGAGACTCCCCGAAAGGTCGTGGGATTGCGAGATTCATCGGCGGGCCTCGTAGTGCTCGATCTCATCCAA
This sequence comes from uncultured Planctomycetales bacterium, assembly GCA_937889015.1. GTDB lineage: Bacteria > Planctomycetota > Planctomycetia > Pirellulales > Thermoguttaceae > CALARR01. The sequence goes on from CALARR010000198.1 coordinate 34,152, forward strand.
GGGAATACGGATGCGCCCGCCGATCCGAACCGGGCAGAGGTAGCCGGACAGGCACGCGAGGTAGACCTGCTTGCTGCTTGTGTGCAGTAGCTCGGCCGCCTCTTTCACGCCGACCGTCCCTTTGTCGTCCGGCTCCACCACGACGGGATCGGGAGTCGATTGGCGGAGCGCCTCGGCCAGCGTGAGCACTGCGGCGGCCACCGGGTCTTTGGCGTCCAGAAGGTACTCGGCGAACAGTTGTCTGATCCGGGCGTTCATCTTATCGGCGTCGAAACAGACCCCGGCGGTGAGGCGGACACGCGGACTTCGATTTGGGCCTCGGCTGGGCGGACGTGACGGTCGGCGGCTCGGTCGCAGCGGCGATCTCCACTTCAACAGGCACCTCGATGATGGCAGGCGTCACCGTGGACGGGGCTGGCGGCGGTGCCAGGATCGGCTCCGTGATGATCTTGACCGGCGGCGGGGCGTCCGGTGCTGTAGTCAACGGGGGACGGTTGAGCCAAACGCCCAAGGTCACGGCTAAGGCGACCAAAGCGGCGGCGGTAATCAGGCGGCTGAGCAGGTCGAAACGGGTCATGGCGCGGTAATCCTCATCAGGATCGGGGCATCAAGCGTGCTTCTCGTTGATGTCATGGACGACGCCCTTAATGAACCGGCGGGCCGCCTTGAAGCGGAGAATCAAGGCACTGCCAAGACACCCGCCCACGGCCATGCCGACGCCCGAAAGCGTGGACGTGGCGAGGTTCAAGAGGGTTTCCGAGCGGTGCATCGCGGCGTAAGTCAGAGCCGAGGCGGCGGATGCCGCGACGACCAACAGGGCCAGCGTGCCTGTCAGGTAGGCAATCAGGCGTTGCAGATTCGCTTTCATCGGTTCACCATTCGTATGAGTCGGTAGCTTTTCATGGCAGCGGTCCCCACAGCCCCAGTTCCTCTCCGTAGCGGTCGGCATACCGGAAGAAATCCTCTTCGTGTGCATGTTCATCACCGAGGGCCTGGATTGCGGCATATAGCTCGTTGAAGCGACGCGCCAGGGGCTCCGCGACCTCGTGGGAACCTTGCCCCTGGTCCAGATGGCGGCCAATCTCCTCCAGTTCCGCCATCATCGTCTGGGCATCCTTCCGCATTTGCTGAATCTGCCTGGCGGCCCGGTGGCAGATGACTACGGCCTGCTTCTGTTGCGGCGTTAGGGAATGCCACTTTTCTTCCCACTCAGTCACGGCGTTCATTTCTCCTTGGCGAGTTTGCGTTTGGCGGCAGCCCGCTCCAGCCGATGAGTGACGGTCTTGTTCTTCTTGCCGGGATCGACGCAGCCCTTCGTTGGCCGACGGGACCAGTATTCGTAGCCCTGCCCCTTGGCACCCTTCTTCGTGCGGCTCACTGGATCGTTCCTCGTTCATCCGGTCGCGCAGGTGGGCGAAAGCACGGGCGCGGCGTCAGGTAACCGTTGCTGTGGATCAGCTTCCAATGCTTCCTTCGACATTGCCAACAGTAGCGATGGCTGCCTTGCGCCGTGCGGATTGTGCGAAATGTTGCTCCGCAATCGGGACAAGTCTTGGTTAGTAGTGGCAGTGGCATCGGTGTCACTCCAGCGGCGGCAGTCTCAGGTTACGGGCGATCTTGGCGGCCAGCTTGTGTTCGAGGGCATCGAGGCCGGGTCCACCAGCGATTTCGCGCAGGTGCTCGTAGACCCGGCGTGCCTCGGCCGTCGAGAGAATCACAATCGCGCTTCCGTCGATGTCGGTGCTGGGCATCATTCGTTCTCCAATAGCCCCGGCGGGACTCGAACCCGCATCCCAGGCTTGAAGGGCCTTATCCTGTCCAGTTAGAAATGACGGGGCTTGCGGTTCACTTTGGTTCCTTCTTCAGCACTCGCCCAACGGCCTTGCTGGCGGCTGCCGCCAACTTGCCCAGTTCGGTCTTGGAATCCACGGCCGCCTGGGTCAGTTGCAGCAGGCCGACGAGATCGCTGGCGGCGGTACTGTAGGCCGGGTCGGTCGAATCGGCAGAGTTGACTACGCCGGTCTGCGTCTCGACCTCCTTGCGAAGGGCCGTTACCAGAACGGTCAACTCGTTGTCGGTCGCGGCCAGGTCGGCGATGCGGAGTTGCTTCAGACGGCCGAGGCTCTCACGGATGTCGCTGTTCATTCACGTTCCTTTCAGTCGTTTGATGCCCAGTCGAACCAGCCGCACAACCGCCAGGGCATCTTCCACGGCGGTGTGGGCTACTTTGCCGTCCAGCCCGGCCCGCTCGTAGCAGGTCTTGCTGTCCGGCAGCTTTTCGTCGTCGAGAGGCCGCCAGTAGAGGATGGCAGGGTCCAAAACGCGGTGCCGGAACTTGACGACGCTCGCGAATCCTGGCAACCGGTAGAGAAACTGCATGTCGAAGCTGGCGAAGTTCTTGCCGGCCGCCTGCAAGTGCATTGGGTCGAGGCCGTTGGCCTTTACCCACTGGGCCAGTTGCACGCCCAATTCCTCCGGCTTGCAGAACTCACACGTCTGCGGCGGATTTGCGATCTGCTTCAGCAGGCCGGCGTTCAGCGCCATCGCATAGGGGCTGCCCGTGACTGTCTCGTAGGTCAGCACCCGCCGGAATCGCTGAAGCTGGTCGATAGGCGTCTTCCAATCGTCTGTCACGGCTCCAACTTCGAGCGTCTGGCAAGCGGCCGGATCGAGCCCCGTGGTTTCGATGTCGATGCTGACGTAGGGCATCTTGGGCGGCGTGGCTGGCAGCGCCGGCTCCTTGGCGGCCCGCCAGTAGTGGCCGGACCAGCCACAGCCGGAGCACTGGCCGACCTCGGGATTGCTGGTCGGTCTCAATAGCTCTTCGCAGTTCGGGCAGAGTTTCTTCACGGCTGATCTCCGTCGATGATCTCGGCGTTGTGCTTGAAGAGCATGGCTTGAACCCAGTCTTCGCTCTCCATGTGCCAAGCCCCACACGAGCAAGGGCCGATCAGCGTGTCGCACGGCTGGCCGCCGTTGTAGTGGCGGTCGGTCCAGTTTGCCGGCCACGGAACCGCGCCGTTTATGCGGCGTAGCTGCTGTCGCACTGCGCGGCTCCGTAGCGAGACCAGCATTTCAATGATCGAGTGGACGGCGTGCCGCCGGGCAAGGCGGACCCGTTGCAGGTCAGCCTCGGTGGCGTTGCCGGCGTCATAAATCTGCTCGGCGAGCAATTCCTTGCGGCACACGTCGCGGTACAGTTCGAGTGTCTGCGCGGCGGCTAGCACGGGGTTGAATACGTCGCTCTCCGGCGGCACCAGCAGGACTTCCTGCTGATCTCCCCACCAGCCGCAGACCTCGCACAAGCGGTCGGCGTCTCGGCTGCTTTCCAGGGGTGCCGTGCAACGAGGACAGAACTCAGCCATTTACCGGTTCCTCGTTGAAGCCCTTGCTTTCCAGCTTGAAGTCCACAACCGCTTTGTTGGCTGCCGGCCGTCCGAACCTCCAGTCGATCTCGGCCAGCGCGAGTCGGATGATGTTGTGCGAATATGGCCGCTTGCCCACGTAAGGGGCTTCTCGTTTGATCCGCTGCCGCAGTTCGCGTAAGGTTTCGCTCACAGTCCTAGCTCGCGGAGGGCATGGATTTCGTCTTTCGTAAGCCTCTGGAGCGCTTCGCGCCGGAGCCGGTGGAGTCGGTCGTACTCATCTTTCTCTTGGCGGTACGCTTCGAGGCTCGCTTGGTACGCTTGGCGGCAGGCTTCTTTGGTGCCTTTGCCGCTCCCTCGACACTCGGGGCAGTCGATGCGTCGGACGTTGCGGTATCCTTCGACCGGGCACGGCGGGTCCGCCGGGTCGTCGATCCGCCCTTGCCCTCGGCAGGCGAGGCAGGGATAGCGGTTTCCGAAGTCGCTGCCGTGGGCAAGGCAGAATAGTCCGAAGTTCTTGTAGGATCGCCGGGGCCGGGCGCGTCGGAAACCGGATGCGAATTCTCGGTGCATGACTCGTCTTCTTCGTCAGTGCCGAACTTGCCCGGCCGATTGTCGGTCAGGATGGCATACAGCCGGCGGTCCAGTTTCTTTCTCGCCCACAAGGGCAATCCCAGCGGGAGCCTACCATCAAACAACTCCTTCAAAGCCCGGATGCCCGCGGCCTCGCACGCCTTTGTCCAAAGTCGCTTGTGCTTCTCGCACTCTTCCTCCGCCGCCTTCAGCGTCTTTATCAAGCGGCGATTACGGTTCACGAAGTCCCACATCGGGTGCAACTGGCCGTCGCTGTACGGGACGAACACTCGCACGCACGCCTGGAAACGAGCCGGCACGCGAACGCCGTGGACCTCCTTGCGCCAAACGATCCGGTAGCCCTCTTCCGAGAACCACGTTCGCCGGACTTTTTGGTTCTGACCACGCTTCTTCTTGCGGTGGAATTCCATCAGCCTCTTCCTCGGCTCTTACGCGGGTGCCCATCTTCGTACTTGTTGTGCCCCTTGGGCGGCGTCACGAGCACGCGGCGAACCTTCTTCCGGCCGCATTTCTCGCAGCGCGCGGGCTGCTTGGCGTCCATTGCCTGGAACGCCTCGAACGCATGGCCGCAAGCGCTGCACTGAAGGTCATACAGCGGCATGTCAGTTTTCCGGCTCGGTCTGCGGACGTTCGACGACGACCACGTTCTTGAGGTTGGTGATCTTCACCGGGCGGCCGGTGTTGCTGTAGCCGCCAACGGAATCCGGCGTTACGCGAATGACGTTCATCTTGTTCAGTCCCATTGCAGAGCCGCGCCGCCACGGGTAGACAATCAGGTCGCCAGGTCGGATTTCGCGGCCCAGGAAGTCGCTCGGGTTCATGGTTGTCCTTTCACAGGGAAGTAAGAGTGGTGCGACCGTCGATCAACGCGCCCCGCACCGTGGGCCGATTCCAACCCGTTTCAGGAGGCGAAGGGTCTGGTTGCTTGACGGGCTTCAGACGGCGCACCCGCCCGATGTCGCCTGTGCGATGTCTTCGGGAGTCAACGATGCGTATTCGCCCGGCATGTCGAAGTCGTAGCCGGCTGGCACCTCGTAGTCGTCCGGCGGAAACTGCTGTTCCCACCCTTTGGACAACTCGGCCGCGATCTCGCTGCGGGCGGCCCGGTAGTTGGCCACGTAGTTCATGCGGGTCCACAGTTCCCTGCTGGGCAGTTGCCGGTCTTCCACCATGCTGTGAAACTCCGGCCAGAACTTGGGGTGAATCTCATGGCGCTTGAGGATGGCGTTCAGATTGGGCACTAGCGTTCTCATGGGTGACTCCCAATGTCAGTTGGTGTTGCCTCTCCGCTGGGAGATCGCAAAACGCCCGTGAATCTGGAGTGGGATTTCGGCTGCCGACGAGTTTTTTTCAAGGCCCGATAGAGTAAGTCCCACGCGAGCAGCCGCTTTCGCGGGAAACCGGCGATGAATCCGCTTCTCCACTTGCGGCCGGCGGCATCGCACAGTTCGATGCGGTAGCTGCCCTGGGTGGGACTGCCGGTGCCGGTGTTGACGATCTTGCCGGTGGCAATAACCTTGGCGCAGGACTCGACGCCCCAGGGTACTAGCTCGATGGTGATGCGGAGCATCAATAGCACTCCGGCCACGGTTCAGCGTCTTCGGGGTGGTGTTCTCCAGGCGTGCCGTGCCACGCCTCGCCATCTCCGCAGCAGTCGCACACAGAAACGTCGTGGCAGGAATTGGCCGCGATCCAATCGAGGATGATCTGGTGGTCGCCGGCTTCGTCGAAACGGTCGAGTGTCTTGTCGTCCACCTGATGGCAATTGAGGAAGCCGGTGCCGTCGCAGCGGGTGCAATGGACGCTCATTCGACCTCCCACAAGGCGCGATGGATGTACTCCGACCGCTTCATGCCGTGCTCTTCGACGATCTTGTCGCAGTAGCCCCGGTCGATCTCGATTAGGGTGCAGGGGTAGCCCAGCGGCCGGCAAACGCGGAGCGTCGTGCCTGTGCCGCCGAAGGGGTCTAGGACTGACTCGCCTTCTGGGGTGGTGAACTTCACGCACCGCTCGACGAGCCCCTCGTTGAGTTGCGTCGGGTGCCAAGGGCGGCGTTGCTTGCTGTTGCCCACAACCCGCGTGAAATCGAATACGTCGCCAGGCACTCGGCCGCGCGGGTCAGCCCGCTTGTCGCCGTTCTCCTGCCGCCAACTCGGCACGCGGATCGCATCGGGACGCAACGGGGCGTCACACCGCCGCAGCCGCCAGAGCGGCCGGTGGTTGTTTCCCAGATCGTGGTGGCAATGCTGCCCGAAGGTGAAGGTCTGGACGCAGGGTTTGGCTTCCATGCCACTGGTCCGCCGGACGATCGCGGCCACGATGCGGCCGACCTCGAAGGTCCACTTCGCGTTGAAACTGAACCAAACGGTCTTGGCCCTGTGGACGAACAGATGCAGCCAAGTCTCCAGCAGGTCCACGTATTGGTGATCGGGCAGCTTGTCCTTGTAGGTTTCGTAGCCCAGGCCGATGTTGTCCGGCGGGTCCGCGAAGATCGTGGTCCACGTCTGGCGGTTGCCGTTGAGGTAGTCGAGACAATCGGCGTTAATCAGGGTGTGCATGGATCAATGGCCTCGATGTTTGCCGTGGTAGACGCGAATCTTCACGGCCGTCTCCGCTTCACGACGACGTAGGTGCCCAGCCAGCCGCCAACGATGTAGGCCACCACGGCGGCAAAGCACTTCTCGACGATCAGGACCGTGGAGACGATGGTGCAGAGGTAGAGCAGAGCGCTCAGGTTCGCGGCCGTTACCGGCCGTCGTTGCGTCACGGCGGCAATGCACATGGCCCAGATCAGGTCCATGAGGAAGCCGCAGATGAACGCCAGTCCGATCACCGCCAGCCACGGCATACATCACTCCGTCAGTTCGCCCGACATGCTGCGGCACACCGGGCACTCAAGATTCGATAGCTCGCCGTCCACCGGCACCACAGCCACCCACGTATGCGAACACACCCGGCAGCACGCGAGCCCGGTAAACCGGCCTTCGTGTCCGTCGTCCATTACTTGCCCTTCGCGTAGCGTTCGAGGCAGTCGAGCATGAGCCAGCCGAGTTGCGCGAGGAAGCTGCCGGCACAGCCGGCTGCGAACACGATACAGGGCCGGTAGCTCAGCAGAGCCAGTCCCAAGACAAGGCCGCACC
>CALARR010000199.1 GCA_937889015.1 uncultured Planctomycetales bacterium
CGCCGAGCCGGGATCACGGAGTGCAGCCCAGCGCGCGGCAGCCTGCTCCGGCTGGCAGTGCTGCCGCCCTGTGCAAAGAAATCTATTCAGTCGGGGCGCGGAAGTAAACCTTTACTGGTGCCAGAAGAGGAACGCAACACGAGGATGGCGTTAGCACGGCGAAACCGGGCTCCCGCTGGTCGCCCTCGTTGCATTACCTATCTGAGGGGCAATATTGGCCACGGAAAAGGGAGTTCGTCGCTGTCCCGGCTGTGGCTCCTGAAAAGCGGCCTGCCGATGGTCGGCCTTACGGCATGACGGACCTGGGGCGCAATGGGCCGCGGCCAGGGAGGATTGCCACGACCATCAGCCGGGCGGGCGGCCCTTGTCCGGACCAGTGTAGAACCGCGAGAGGTTGATTCCCCCGCGGAGTTCTTCCTCCAAGAGTTTGATGCGCGTCTCCAGGCGTTCGATCCGCCTTTGCAGGGCCGGGATGACGTAGCGCTGGGCCTCTTCCTGCGATGCGCGGGGGACACTTGGGTAGCCCAGGTGCCGCTGGAGGGCCGAAAACAGATACAAGGGATCCTTGCGGCGATTGGCCAGGGCGATCTGCCCCTCTTTGCGGCCAAAGAGCACGACCGGCACCTTCTCCCCCTCTGTGGGCTGGTAGTGGGCGCTCCGCACATAGATCAGGTCGGCGAAGTCGATCATCCCGACTTGCTGGCGCACGGTCTGGATCCACGCGCGCCAGGGGTCGTCGAAGACGGGGTCGGCGGCGATGGCGTCCAGGCCCCGGTCGTAGCCCATGCGGTTGCGGCACAGGGTTTCGAACTGATAGACGAACACGCCGGCCGGGCTGGCGCCGCGCGCGCGGTATTCGGCCTCGCGTTCGAGGATTTCGCAGGCCACGCGGAAGTCGAGCCGGCCGGTTTCTTTTTCCGCCTCGGCCACCACGAAGGCCTGGTAGGCGGTGAAGTAGTGGCGCAGGTGGGCCATGGCCGTGGCGAATCCGCCGGTCAGGCGCAGCTCGCTGGCCATGAAGTCCAAGGCCATGGGCAGCTTGGTGGTGGCCAGGGCCTCCTGCTTGAGCGAGACCAGCAGCTCCTGGGCCGAGCAATCCTGCTGCATGCGTTCGCGCAGGGCACGGAAGAAATAGGCCTGTTCGACGTATTCTTCACGATCGAGCATGGATGTGAGGGGGCAGAGGTGGCGACGCTTCTTGGTCTTCAGAACAAGGGTCCAAAGGCTGCGATGCTTCTTGGTTTTCGGAACGAGGGCGCAAAGGTGGTGACGCGACTTGGTTTTCGGAAAGACGCGGCAAAGGCGGCAATGCCTCTTGTTGATCTTCAGAAAGAGAATGTAACACGCGTGCGGCGTTTGTCACCAGGAATTGCGTCCCAGATGCGGTGACGGCCGCGGCAGGGGGTGCATCCATCCTGCGGCCGTCCCGAGCCGCCGGGGCTGATTGCGCCACTCCCCTTAAGAGGCAGGGCTTGGGCTCGCAACGATACGGTCTCGCCGGATGATGGTATCGTGAGTTGGGGATTTTTTTGCCACCGCTTTGTGAACAACACTGTCTCGTTAAGTTGCTTGGGGCGTTGTCCACCGAAACCCAACGCCGAACGGGTTGATTCCGCGCGCGGGTCGCCCCGTACTCCTCACGCTCCGCGTGAGGAAGGGGGTTTGGGCACCTCACGCGGATCGCGGCGAAGAGCGAGCGGGGGGACCTCACGCGGAGCGTGAGGAGTACGATGCGGAGCGTGAGGAGCACCAGAGAACTACTGGGGAAACGATGAGCGGAGACAAGGGGTGGCAGCCGCAGTGCTTCGAGCCTGGCGACGGCGACCACTGCTGCCTGACCGACTTCGTCGTGATGCCGAGCCACGTTCACGTATTGGCGGCGTTTGCGAGCGAGGAGGCGATGCTGAAGCAGTGCGAATCGTGGAAACACTTCACCGCGCGGGAGATCAATCGGGCGTTGGGGCGTTCGGGCCGGTTCTGGGAGCAGGATGCGTTCGACCACCTGGTGCGCTCGCGCGACGAGTTTGCGCAATTGCGTCGGTATCTGGCCGAGAACCCGCGCGCCGCCCGGCTTTCGGCCGGACAGTACATCCATTATTGTCGCGCGGAGGACGCCGCGCATACCTTCCACGGCGCGTGAAACGGGTACTCCTCACGCTCCGCGTGAGCAGTGGGTTGTGACGATTGGCGCGCCGGAAACAACCTCAACGACCGACCGCCACTCGAAACCCGTAGATCTGGTAGCGGTGGGCGGGCGTGTTGTAGTAGTGAGATGCCGAGCGGCAGGAGGACGCTATGCTGGACCAGCTGCCGCCGCGCGACACACGGTTGGAGCCAGCGGGTGGTCCAGTGGGATTTTCAGGAGGGGATTGCTCATAGTAGTCCGCGCTGAACCAGTCGGCACACCACTGATGCACATTACCGTACATATCATAGAGTCCCCAGGCGTTCGGTTTCTTCTCGCCCACCGGGTGTGTCATCCCGCCTGCGTTCTTGTTGAACCAAGCCACGTCAAACAACCGCGCCTCGTCGTCGCCGTGATACCATCGGGTTGTCGTTGCGGCACGACAGGCGTATTCCCGCTCGGCTTCGGTCGGCAAACGATAGACCCGTCGAGCAGCGCGCTCGGCAGACATCGCCGACAGGCGGCGGCAAAACTCGGTGGCGTCGTTCCAGGAAACCATCTCCACCGGATGACGGCTGGTATCCCTGCGCGCCACCTTCTTCACCTCCGCTTGCCTGGACTTGACCTCCGTCGCTGACAAAGGCGGCTGGAACGAGGACGCGTCCATCTGCCTCTCGGTGAACGTGCTGGGATTCACGCCCATCACCTTCTCATACTCGCCCTGCGTGACCGGATACATGCCGAGGTAGAACGGTTTGGTGATCTTCACCCGATGGCGCGGACCTTCGCTGGACACACGCGTGGCGAAAGCCTCCTCGTCCTGAACGGCCCGTGTCGTCTCCCTTGCCCACGCTTGCTCCTCCGGCGTGGAACCCATGTCAAACTCGCCCGGCGGGATAAGGGCGAGCTTCATGCCGATGGAATTGGTCTCCTCCACCGGCACGCCCAGATGTTCTGCCCACTGCTTTTGAACTTGCGCCGCCTCGATGGCGGACATCGAAGGTTTGGCCAACGGAGGGATTGGGGATTGGGGATTAGGGATTGGACGAACGCCCTTCTTGTCTAATCCCCAATCCCTGATCCCGAATCCCTTGCCCGGCAGCGTGATGGCGAGGAGAACAACCACGACGCCGACCAGCCCCAGACCAACCACCGCCGCAACCACCGGCTTTTGCCGTGCGGTCGCGAGCAACTTCTGCGGCAGACCAACGGGCTTGTCGGGCTCCGGCCCCGGCTGGTGAGCCATAGCTCTGGCCAGGCTGGGCAGCGGCTTCTTCTTGCCCTGCGTGGCAGTGCCCTCAGCCAGAATCTCTCGCAGGAACGACAGGGCATCGCCGCTGATGGCCTGCTCGGCAAGCGCCTGGGCAGCGCCAGAGCGCTTCCCCATGCATTTCTCCAGGTCGGCAATCACCTCGGTCATCGTCTGCTGGCGCTCTTCGGGCTTCTTGGCAACCATCTTCTGGAACACGGCGTCCAGTTGCGGCGGCACATCGGCGCGTGCCTCGCAGAGCGACGGGACGGGGGACTCACGATGGGACAGCAGGATGTGCACCACCGTTTCCCCCTTGTAAGGCGCCTCGCCGGTGAGCAGTCGATACAGGGTGCAGCCGAGAGCATAGATGTCCGCCCGGCGGTCGGCATGGTGCGTATCCAACGCCTGCTCCGGCGCCATGTAGTCGAGCGTTCCCATCACCTGTCCGTTCTGCGTGAGGCGGTCCTTGTCCGCCTCGTCCACCACCCCGCCCACCCGAGCCAAGCCCATGTCCAGAATCTTGACTGCTCCCTCCTTGTCCACCAGCAGATTGCTGGGCTTGACGTCCCGGTGGACGATGTTCTGCTTGTGGGCGTATTCCAGCCCTCGGGCAGCCTGGACGACGCACTCCACAGCCTGCGGCACGGGCAGTCGTCCTTTTTCACCGACGATGGCACCGAGGTCCCTGCCCTCCACATATTCCATCACCAGGTAATGCATGCCCTCGTGTTCGCTGGCATCGTAAGCCTGCACGATGTTGGGGTGGTTGAGTTTGGCAGCGGCCTCGACTTCACGATAGAACCGCTGAACGGCGTTGGGCGACCCGATGACTTTGGCGGCAATCATCTTCACCGCCACGACCCGCTTCATCCGGCGGTGTTCGGCTTTTAGAACCACGCCCATGCCGCCCTGACCGAGTTTGTCCAGCACCCGGTATTCCCCGAAGACCAGCCCTTTGACCTTGCCCTGGTAAACCGCTTGCGCCTGGTAGCGGGTCAGTCGGCTCGCCTGCACCAATTGGCGCGCGAGGGTTTCGGCGTCCTTCGGGCGTTTGTCGGGCGGCAGGCTTTGCTGGAACGCAGTGACCTCGGCAGCGGACATCAGCCCGCTGGCGGTCAGGTATTGGACGAATTGTTCCAGGCTGGGTGTGGGCATGGCGGTTGACCAGAACGCCGAGCAAGCCTCCATTCTAGCCTCCCCAAGAGTGGGGCGGTAGTCCCCATGTTTTGCGAACAACAGGGCCGACGCCCAGCGCGTCATCCGTGGTGTCGCACCGCAAGACCTGCGCGCCCTTCTCACCTGGTTGGCCGTGCGTAGTAAGCGCATTCCGCGAAGAAGAACTCGGCCATGTTGAGCTTTATTGATCTCTGCATTGTTAATGGCCCCGGCCGACCAACGGAAGGCCGGGAAAACCGGGCTCCCGATGGTCGCCCTCGGTTCATTCGCTATGCAGAACCCAATAAGTAGTCGTAATGGCGGATCGCGCGCTCGATCGCCGCCTGGTTCAGCGCGTCTCCGGCTAGGGCAACGATCGCCGCTGCCGCCAGGGGATTCCGCATGCCGTGAGCCTCGTAACGCTTGCGCTGGCCGCCCAACACCGGATCGCCCGTCTCGGCGAGCTTCTCGGCGTCGGCTTGCGTCGATTGGGGATGCCACGTGGCATGGACGGCACGCCAGTTGGCGTGGCCGAAGACCTTGGTGTCCGCGTTGTCGAATTCTCTGTAGGCCTCTCGGCTGTCAGAGACGACAACAGGGCGACCATACACGCGAACAAGGCTCGGCACTGCGTGCTGTTCATAGGCGGAGGTACTCCTGGTGATTCTCGATGGCGATGGACTGCTTGCGTTGTTGATTGATTCTTCCCACTTCACCAATGGCTACGGTTTGCCATTACTCTGTCTTGCTGGGCCGCTCGGCTTGGCCGTGGCGGTTCTGCCCGCGCTTCAAGGTCACCGATTGTGACCTTGAAACCTCACGCGCAGCGCGGCTTGAGGTCACGGATCGTGACCTCAAGTCTTGTGTCTCTTTCCAAGCAAGTTGAAACAGGAAGTCCGCCGGAAACCGGTCCCAATTGCGCTTCACGGCCTGGTTGAGAACCTTGGTGGCCACGCCATACAAGGCGGCCAAGTCGGCATCGAGCATCACGCGCTCGCCCCGAAGGAGCAGGATTCGCGGCTCGATCTGTTCGACGAGTACGATCTCTTGGATCTGCTTGGCGGTCATCGCAAGGCCCTTTGGCTGAAACCTCCACGCATCTGCGAGTCAGTCACTTCCTCAAGGGTTCCAAATCGGGCAATGTTCCCTGTTGCGGAACACCTGCCCAGAGCCTAGCGGTCTGAGACTCGCACTTCAAGGGGGCGTCCTGCCAAGTGGACAGCTTGAGGCGACGGCACCTGGGGCGAACACCCGGTGACGCCGGTCCGGGCAAACCTCAGCCGAACGAGGTGGTCGCAATTTGCGACCACCTCTGTCTTCTGCTTAAGGTTGGAGTGCCGGGAGATTGTTGGGGATGGCGCCCGTGCTGGATGGGCGCCGAACCGTGAGACGAGACACTGGCGGCTTCTTTCGACGGTCGTGTCGAGCCGCCGATGTCGACGCGACGCTCATCGTCCAAAGACCTGTTGACGAACCTGCTGGCGGCGTGCCTTGTGGTCCGGACGCTTGTTCAAGGCGAACGGCCCTGACGGGAGATGCTTGATCCGGCCGTGCAGAACGGCCGGGACCAGGTGGGGACGATGTCGGCCATCGGCAACGCAGGCCGACACCACAACGTCTTCCTCAGCCGGCCGCTGAAACAGGTCGCCCAACCGGACACACTCGCGCAGCACGTTCGCACGCAGGAGCATGAACTGCCCCTTCACGATATCGACGTGCCAGTCTAGGCCCTGGGGCGCGCGATGCTGGCACCGCGCATAGGGCCGATCCGGCAGCAAGACCACACCCGAGCGGCCCACGATCGTTTCCGGTCCCGCTCGATCCGCTACCGCCAACGCGTCTTCCAGGACCTTGTCGATCAGGTTGGCGTCCTTGTTGTGGCGGTGCGTGTCCTCCATGGGGATGTGGACGGCCTCGACGAGCCACGGCGGCCGCTGGCCGACGACGAACACCCGGCCCAGGTCGCGGAGATTCTTCTCCAGACTACGCAACGAGTAGCGCAGTTCGTTGTTGTCCCAGGCGCTGCCGCTGCCCAGGGGATAGACGACGTCGATCATGATTCCTGCACCTCGTCCCGTGTTTGTTTGGCGTGCCACAGAAACAAGAATGGCCCGGCGTCGGAATCGCTTCCGACGCCGGGCCTGTGTAGATACCCGGGCCTAC
>CALARR010000200.1 GCA_937889015.1 uncultured Planctomycetales bacterium
CTTCGCGCCATTCCCGCACAACCCGAGAAACAATGATGCCCCAGCGCCTGGCATCTGGCGTTGGGCCGCGATAAACTCAAGCAGCGTGCGTACGTCTCCTATCGCCTCTCAGGCAACTATTGCGTCTCAGGTAAGTAATGCCGCGAGGCCGACCATCGGGAGGCCGGTTTTCCCGGGCAACGGCCGGGACAGTCACGATATCCCAGTGCTGACACCCCATTCCCCTTGAGGTGCCTATGATCCGCCGCATGCATCTGTGCCTGTTGCTGTGTCTCAGCTCCTCGTCGGCCCTCGGACAGGATCACAAACCGGCACGCGAGTTCTATCTGCCGGTGACCGTCGAAGGCACCGGCGCACCGCTGGCGACCGCGCGCGCGGTCGATTTCGCCGAACTGCTGGCGGCGGCCGGCGAGTCGCGCGCCGCCGACCCGGCATCGATCCGCGTCTGGCAGGTGGATCAGGCCGGCAAACCGGTCCAGCAAGCGCGGTGGAACTATCGGCCCGATGCGGGGCAACTGGTGTGGGCCGTGCCGCCGATCCGCCCCCAGGAGACGGCCGAGTACCGCGTGTACTTCCAGGCGTCCGATGGCGGCCCGTCCGCCTCGCCCCCCGACGCCTCGAAGGACCCGGCCCTGCTGCCCAATCTGTTCGTTGTCGGCGACTTCGAGTCGCCCACGCCTTGCTGGCTTGCGAGCAACCCGGCCCAGCGCGACACGCAGGTCGTTCACTCCGGTCAGGCCTCGCTGCGCATGGGCGGCGGCAAAGGCACTTCCGTGCAACTGGGCCGCAACAAGGATTCCCTGCTCTGCATCCAGGCGCAGCGCGCCTATCGGGCCTCGATGGTCCTCAAGTCCAGTGGCAGGCTCTTGCGGACCATCGCCGTCCATTACTACGACCAGGCCGGCAAGACGCTCCGCAAGGACATGGTCAGCAGCCTGCTCCGTTCCAAGGGACTGGGCGGACACTCGGACCTCGACAAGAAGTCGTACGACTGGACGCCCGTGGCGTTCACCGTCAAGGCCCCAGCCGGCGCCGTGCGCATGGACTTGAGTTTCGTCCTGCTGGGCGACGACGCCGGCGGCGCCGGCTCGCTGTGGGTCGACGATGTGCGCGTCGAACCGCTGGACCTGGACGAACTGGTGCAAATCGTGGACTCGGCCACCGGGCAGAGCTACTCGACTGCCGTGGCGGCCGTGGAGGGCCTGAAGTGCTTCGACTTCGGCCCGGCCGATGCGCCGGTCTTCGAGCATTTCACGGCCGTCAGCGATGAGACGCTCTACGACCGGGCGCGCGGCTTCGGCTTCAAGGACAAGTCGCAAAAGGCGCGCAACGGCACCTATCCCGAACCCCTCTCCTGCGACCTGGTCGCCTGCGACGGCGCCCGCAAGAGCACCTTCCTGGTGGACCTGCGCGACGGGGACTACGGCGTGTGGGTCCTGTCGGGCGTCAACTCGGCCGGATACTACGAGACCCGCTGCCCCTACCAGATCCGGGTCTCCGGCGGCGACGCCCTGGCCGTAGAGCCCACCGCGGCCAATTACCATCAGCAGTACATGTTCCGCGCCTACTACGATTTCCTCAGCCACGACGACGGCCTGCCGGTAGACGTCTACGACCGCTACTTCCGGCCGCTGTTCCGCGAGAAGGTGCTGGCGGCCAAGGTCCGCGGCGGACAGCTCGCCGTGGAAATCGTGCCCGGCAAGGCGGCCGTCCCCTCCTCGGCCGGTTTTCTCAACGCCCTGGTGATCTGGCCGGCGGCCAAGGCCAAGGAAGCGCAGGCCTGGCTGGAGTGGGTGGCGCGGAAACGCGCGCGCCTGGGGCAGATCAAGGAGATCGTCGAGCCCGATCCGGCCCCCGAGCCCGCTCCCACACGCGCCGAAACAGACCGCGGCTACATCCTCTTCACCCAGCCCTGGTCCACGGTGTTTCGTCCCAACACGCGTCCGCTCGAACAGCAGAAACTGGGGCCGCTCCGCGTGGTGGCCATCAGCGGCCAATGGGAGCCGGCCGCGCTGTGCCTGTACCCTCTTCAGGAACTGGGCGACTGCCGGGTCACGGTCGGCGATCTGGCGGGCCCCGAGGGCCAGGTCCTGCCCGCTTCGAGCGTGCAGGTTTCGGTGGTCCGCTTCTTCGCCTGCCGCGCCCAGGCCACCTCCAAGACCTACGCCATCGACGGCTACCGCCGCGAGGGGCAACTCGTGATGCCCGGCGACACGGCCAGCGCCCATGCCGGCGCCAGCCGCCAATTCCTGCTGACGGTCACCGCACCAGGCGACCTGCCCAAGGGCATCTACCGCGGCCATGTCCGCGTGACCCCGCAAAAAGGCAAGCCGGCCGACGTCGAATTGGCCGTGCTGGTCATCCCGCTTGCGATCCTGCCGCCGCCGGGCTGGCACACGTCGTTCCGCTACACGTTCCCGGGCTCCTACGACAGCTATCCGTTCCCGGAGATGGCCCCGGCCGCCCACCAGATGCACGTCGCCGAGTTGCGGCACATGCAGCACTTCCGCAACACGGCGGCGATGGTCAATATCGGCAGTTGGGCCTGGGTCGAAGGCGCCGCGCGCCGGCCGGTGCTGGACGCCACGCGTGTGAACAGCGCCTACGGGCTGAATGCCGCCAAGATGGACACGTTTCTCAAGTGGTTCAAGGACGACATCGTGTCGGCCTACCAGGAGGCGCGCATCACCGAGACGCCGATCTTCTTCATGGGGCCCGTGCCGCAGCATGGCGAGGTGGACCCGCAGCGCTACCAGGCCGGCCAAGAGTTCCTCAAGGCCATGTTCGCCGGCTGCCAGGACCTGCCCCTGCGACTGATCTACGACCTCGGCGGCGAATGGAGCAACGACGGCGAGCGCGGCGGACGCAAAGCCCGGCTCGTCTACTCCTGGGCCAAGCAAGCCATCCCCGGCATCGTCACCGGCTCGACGCTCAACGGCCAATACTGCCTGGAAGCCGTCGGATACCTCGACTACGTGTCGCTGCGCACCTACCTCTTCTCCGACGCGCTGGTCCGCCGCATCCACGACACCAAGGGCGAGGCCTACGTCTACGGCTATCCCGACCGTTTCTCCAACGGCCTGTACCTGTGGCGCGTGGGCGCCAAAGGCAACTACCTGACGGAATACTACACGCGCTCGGCCCACGGCGAGCTGTTCAACGACTTCGACACGCCCTATGCCGACCTGGCCTGGAGCCACGCCCTGCCTTCGCCCGACGGACCGGTGCCACGCGTGCTGCTGTACAGCCGCGCGGCGGGCTTCCTCGACGCCCTGACCCTCTACACCCTGGAGGCCTTGGCGGCCAAGGCCGCCGCGAGCAACTCGGACCAGGCCCGGCAACTGGCTGCCGAGGCCCAGCGGTTCCTCGACGAACTGCGCGCCGGCATTCCCGACGAGTACAAGAAGATCGAAGAGCTGGGCCTGCGCCCCACGGCCGAATCGATGGACAAGACGCGGCTTGCCGCCGCGCTGAAAGCCTATGACCTGCAGCAGGCCCTGCAACAGGGGAAGTAGCGTGAGAAAGCTCCTGGGCTTTGCGCCCGTCCCAAGACCATCACGGCCACGCGGGGCGGCCCGGCAGGGCCGAACTGCCGACAGGTTCTGGGGCCGGCTTCTATTGCCGCTGGTAATGACTTTGGCCCCGGCTGCCCATGCCGCCGAAGACCTGGCCGATTTCCTCGGCGGAGCGAAGGCCGGCCCGGTCCAAGTCAGGCCGTTGCCCGAGGGCTCCCGCGTCCTGCTGGCCCCGAAAGCCAAGGTCTGGAACCCGGTATGGCATACCGACGGCCGGACGATCGCCTGCCTGGCCAACCACGGCGACGACGCCGTCTGGCGGGTGGATGTCCAGACCGGCGCCGCCCGAAGGATCACACGCGACCCGGCGCCCAAGTCATCGCTGGGACTGCTGGCTGGCGACCGCTGGCTCTACGTGTCGGGCACGGGCTCCGCGCGCACGGTCCATCTCCTCGCCGCCGACGGTTCGCGCGACGAGGAGTTGGCGGTGGGCTGGAACGCGGCCCCTTCCGCCGACGGCCTGGCCATCGCCTTCGACACTCCCCTTGGCCCCCAGGTGGCCCGGCTCGACGCGCGCCCGCTTCAGCCACGGCGCCTGCCCCTTCCGGAGCTGAAGACCGTCGGCGATTGCTTCCCGCGATTTGCCAGAATCCATCCCAGGACCGTCACCGCCCCGTCGGGCAGCCCTGCAGGACCGAACGGCCGACAGGTTCCGGGACCGGCTCCTGGTACGGAAGCGGTCGTCTTTGCCCAGGAAGGGCACGTCTACTTGGTTCACCTGCCCGACGGCAAGCTGGAGCGGATCGCCGAACGGAACATGCAGGACCTGGCGTATTTCGTGTTCGGCATCCCCAGTCCGGACGGCGCCGCCGTGGCCCTGTTCTCGACCAACGCCGCCGCGCTGTCCAAGCCGGCCTCGACCTGCGTTGTCTCGCTGGCCGGCGACCGCCGGCCCAGGGAGGTGTCGCTGGGCAAAGTCCAGCAGTGGCTCGACAGCGACACGCTCCTGCTGCTGCAAAACGGCCAGTTGTGCACGACGCGCGCCGTGCCCGGGGCCCAGGCCACGCTCCAGGCTGCGCGCACCACCGGCGGGTCCGTCTCGCCCGACGGCAAGCGCCTGGCGTTCGAGTTCGCATTCCAGGACACCAACGGCGACGGCCAGGTGGACTGGCGCGACGGGACGAGTCTGCTGCTCAAGGACCTGCTGCGTCCGTAGCCGCGCCCGGCCCTGCGCCGCGTCCACGGCCATTCTATCGAAAGCCACCGCAAGCCGCGTAGCGGCTCGTTTCGTTCCCCGGGCGATGCGGTTCAATCCCGTCCCCCAATACACCGTCCCGGCGTGCCAATGTGGGCTACCCGATGCATCCGGAGTGTTCATCGAGAACCTGCTGCGGCGTGCGCCCCCTCCTGCTCCAAACGCCAGAAACAGGCCAACAGATAACTGCTCGACAGCATACCCGAGTAATTGAGGCTGATCGTCAGCAGCCGGAGATGTCCAGCCGGTCAAAGGCGGATCGACTGTAGCTGCCATATCCGGCGTCTTAACATCTCGGAACGTCTGGCAGCGGGATAACAATAGACCCGGTCAAGCAGCCGTGACTCTTCTTATCCCCATGCCTGCCTTATGACAAGGCCCTTGAACAGGAGGCAATGCACATGAGGGAGCAACCTGATAGAATGAACGGTGAAAGGAGCTAGCGCATTGCCTGGTCCGCAGCAAATCAACAATGCGGCTTGCAGGAGCGCACATGCCTTCATGAGCAAGACACAAGGTCAGATTGAGGCTGAAATCAGTGATGCAGTGATCCGCTTCGAGAAAGAATACATGGGGCGCGGTCCCCTAGAAGCGAGAACCTACTTGGTCGAGGACATGGTGCTCGTCCGCCTTAAGGGGGTGATGACACCAGCCGAACATCAACTGGCCTCCAGCGACGATAGCCGGCATGGACGCGAACTGATCAAGCAGGTGCGGCGGGAGTTGTTGGAGAAAGGGCGTCCACTGTTGGAGACCGTCGTGCAAGACGTGACCTCCCGTAATGTGCTTAGTCTTCACACCGACATCAGTACCGTGACCGGCGAACGCGTCATTGTGTTCACCTTGGGCGCTCCAGCCGTCTGCACGGGCGTAAGAAGATAGGAATTCCCGCCCCCTGGCTTGCCGCAAGTCCGATGACTCGCTAGACTTTAAGGTTTGAGTCGTCGAGGTTTCGGTTGCGGGCGGCATACGCCCGGGGCCAACTAGGGCGGCCAAGTACGGTGTTTCAGGTTCGCCCGACCCCTTTTGGGGTACGGCGTCGAAAGGGAAAGCCGAGCATCGCTTGCAGAAGCGGTGCCCGGCTTTTTTTGTTGTCGTAAGGGAACCGCGGCCCTGGCAACGCACGCGAATCACAATCATGCCAATCGTGCGAGTTGAACTGAAGATCCAAAACCGTCCTTGGGGAGAGCGACGGAGAAGGTATGCACTGGGGGCACAAAACCTTGTCAGGACCACCTTTGCGGCGGGAATGCCGACCGGCCGGAGTAGTTGAGCCTGGAGGAATCGGCTTGCCGACTGGAAGACCGCGTGGCGGATTGTTAATACGGTGAGGCTGTCGTCGCTCGAAGCATATCCGGGCGGCGCCTATTTGAAGATTTCAAGATTACGATTTCATCACCCAGACGAGATGGTATGAACCGACAGGGAGAATGGAAACCGTGGAAATGAACAACAAGAGACTGCTGGCGTGGGTCGCTGAGGTGCAGGCCATGTGCAAGCCGGATCGCGTGGAATGGGCGGACGGCTCGCGGGCCGAATACGATCGGATGATCCGGCTGATGGCTGATGCCGGCATGGCGATCCGGCTGGACCCGAAGAAACGGCCCAACAGCTACCTGTTCCGGAGTCATCCGAGCGACGTGGCCCGCGTCGAAAACCGCACCTACATCGCGTGCGTCAACCCAGACGACGCCGGTCCGACCAATAACTGGATCGCCCCGGCCGAACTGAAGAAGACCATGACCGGACTGTATGCCGGCTGCATGGCCGGGCGGACGATGTACGTGATTCCGTTTTCGATGGGTCCGATCGGCTCGCCGATCTCGAAGATCGGCGTCGAGATCACGGATTCGCCCTACGTCGTGGTGAACATGCACATCATGACCCGAGTGGGGGCCGAGGTGCTGCAGACGTTGGGCAACGACGGCGAGTTCATTCCCTGCCTGCACTCGGTGGGTGCTCCGTTGGCGCCGGGCCAGAAGGACGCCGCCTGGCCGTGCGCCCCGCTGGAACAGAAATACATCGCCCATTT
This sequence comes from uncultured Planctomycetales bacterium, assembly GCA_937889015.1. Taxonomy (GTDB): domain Bacteria; phylum Planctomycetota; class Planctomycetia; order Pirellulales; family Thermoguttaceae; genus CALARR01. Next base: position 6,803 of record CALARR010000200.1, read on the forward strand.
CCCGGAAGAGAACCTGATCTGGTCCTACGGCTCCGGCTACGGCGGGAACGCCCTGTTGGGCAAGAAGTGCTTGGCGTTGCGGATCGCGTCTGTCATGGCCCGCCGGGAAGGCTGGATGGCCGAGCACATGCTGATCCTGCGTCTGACCAATCCTGCGGGACGGCGTTTCCATATCGCGGCCGCCTTTCCGTCGGCCTGCGGCAAGACCAATCTGGCCATGCTCCAGCCCACGATTCCCGGTTGGAAAGTCGAGTGCATCGGCGACGACATCGCCTGGATGAAGATCGGCCCCGACGGCCGCCTGTATGCCATCAATCCCGAGGCCGGTTTCTTCGGCGTGGCGCCCGGCACGAGCGATAGATCGAACCCGATGGCGATGCGCAGCATCGAGAAGAACACGATCTTCACGAATTGCGCCCTGACTGACGACAACGATGTTTGGTGGGAGGGCATCGGCCTGCCGTGCGAGCACGCGATCGACTGGACGGGCAAGGAGTGGACTCCGTCATCCGGCGGCAAGGCCGCGCACCCCAACGCGCGTTTCACGGCGCCCGCCGCGCAGTGCCCGGTGATCTGTCCCGATTGGGAAGACCCCCGCGGCGTGCCCATCGACATTTTTGTCTTCGGTGGCCGCCGCACCCGGACCGTGCCCTTGGTCACCCAGGCGTTCGATTTCGAACACGGCGTGTTTCAGGGCGCCCTGGCGGCCTCGGAGACGACCGCCGCGGCCTTGGATCTCGGCCAGACGCTGCGCCGCGATCCCTTTGCGATGCTGCCCTTCTGCGGATACAACATGGCCGAATACTGGGCGCATTGGTACGCCATGGGGGACAAGCTGGGGGCCAACGCGCCGGCGGTGTTCTACGTCAATTGGTTCCGCACCTCGCGCGACGGCCGCTGGCTGTGGCCCGGGTTCGGCGAGAACAGCCGCGTGTTGAAGTGGATGTGCGAGCGGGTCGAGGGCAAGGTCGGTGCGCGGCAGACGCCCATCGGCCAGATGCCGCTGGAGGGCGATTTCGATCTCTCGGGCCTGGATATCCCGCCGGAGGATTGGGCGGAACTTGTGGAGGTGGACACGGCCGCGTACCGGGCAGACATGGACGACGCCGAGGCTTACCTCGTCCAGTTCGGCGACAAAGTCCCCCAGCGACTCCGGACCCAATTGGAGATGCAAAAGGCCCGGCTGGGCTGATCCGCCCCACGAGCGGTTGCCGTTCGCCGGGATTCCGTCAACGACAAGGTTTTCTCATGCGCCAGGCGATCCAGAAGATCGAAGGGCTGGGTGTCTACCTGGCCCCGCAGCCCTTGATCACCGTGCTCGGCGTCAAGTACCTCCATCTGCGCCTCGAAGACGGAACGGACCTGTACGTCACCGAGTACGGTCTGCCGTTCGTAAAGTGCCTGATGCCGGAAAACCACTGGGCCGACATTGCCTGGATGAAAGCGCACAGCGTCCGTCTGCCGGGCACCAGCGCCTTGCACCGGGTAACGACCAAGACGGTCGACGGCAAGTTTAAGGAGATCGTGCTGAAGTGGAACCGGATGGGCCAGGACATCCCCGGTGAAACTCAGGCGCGGGACGCTGCGGAGGTGGAATTCAACAGCCCGTTCGTTGAGTTCAGCCTGGTTCTGGAATTGCGGAACACGCGTCTCGAATCGTCCGGCCGGCTGTACACCCACAAACCCTTGGCGATCTACGTGCCGCGAAAGTACATCCACGCCGAACAGCTCGGGCGGCGGCCGCACAAGAGGGAGGCCATCCTCCGCAGTCACGATGAAATCGCCATCGACTGGAACCGCAACTACGCCGTGATCTACGAATGGCTGAAGGGCATTGATGCCGCGGAAGCCTGCCGCACGAACCTGCTTAGCGGCCAGGAGTTGACCAGCTTGGTCGTCCAGGTGAACGAGGACATGGAACGCAAAGGGTTCATGGTCAACGACAGCAAACCGCAGCACATCATCGTCCGTCCCACGCGCGCCGGGCGGCTGGCGCAGGACTCGGCCGGCAAGCTCCTGTACGGGCTGGTGGACTTCGAGTTGTTGCGGCGGACGCCGGCCCGGGAGCAGCGTTTGCGATCGAAGAAACGTCAGGACTACCTGGTCCGCCAGGCCCACCGGTTCGAATCCCGCGAGCAGTTCCCGGCAGGGCTGACGGCCGTGACGATCATGGGCGTGGACTACGTGTACGGTCTGGTGGAAAGCACGGGCGGCGCGCTGTGGGTCGTCGGCCGCGACGCGGTGTTGTTCGAGTACTTCCTGCCCGAGAAGTGGCGGCGCACGCCCCGCACCAGGCTCAGCGCGACGTACGAGATCTATGACACCATTACCAAGGACAACGTTCATTTAGTGTGGCGTGTTTCGCGCGTGGGCCAGGTTCCCGACGCCGACCCCTTCGTGCCCCACGAATCGCGGATCCTGACCCATGGCTACAACAGCCCCTTCGAGGAGTTCTCCATCGCGCTGGAACTGGCACGCAAGGGCATCGAGACGACCTATCCCCGCGCGATCTACATGACCGGCCGCCGCTCGACCATTTCGTCTTCCCTGGCCGACCCCTCGCGTTACGAGAGCCATGCCGCGTTGCACACTCCTGCCGGGGCCCCGATTCTCAATCCGCACCACGAGTACGTGACGATTTGGGGCTACTGGAACGGGCCGGACGAGGTCCTGGCCGTCAAGGACGAAGAGGTCTACACGGGGATCGACGCGCTGGCAGCCTATCGCCAAGGCCGCCTTGCCGCAGACCAATACGTGCGGACGATGCAAGCCGTCAAGACACGCCTGGCGACGGCCGGCATCGAAGACCTCAGCCTGCGGGGCAATCACCTTTTGCTGTCGATCGACCGCTGCCAGCAACTGGCCGTGGACGACCAGGGACTGCCGCTGGTGCGCGTCTGCAACTTCGAGCTGCTGCAAAGGCAAAGGAAGGACGGTCTGTCGTGATCGTCGGTTCGGCGCCTCCATCGCGCCACAACGGCCTTTCTTCTGGAGCGTACGTGAATCTGCCGAAATTCAAAGAACTCCGGCCCGCTGTATTCCTGGACCGCGATGGAACATTGATCGAAGACCGGGGACACCTGTCCAGCCCCGACGAAGTGCGGTTCTTTTCCGCCACCATCGGCGCCCTGCAGCGACTGCGAGAGGACTTTCTGTTCTTCCTGGTAACCAACCAGTCCGGCGTGGCTGAGGGGCTCCTCACCCTCGAACAAGTGGAGCGGGTCAACGCCTATGTCGTCTCCGCGCTGGCCAAGGTCGGACTGACGATCACCGCCACCTACGTCTGCCCGCATCACCGCCGCGACAGCTGCCAGTGCATCAAACCCAATCCGCATTTCCTGAATCATGCGGCCGACCAGTATGGCATCGACCTGAAACGCTCGTTTACTGTCGGCGACCATCCCCACGACATCGAGCTTGCCAAGCGAGCCGGGGCGCAAGGCGTCTTCGTGTGCACGGGACACGGCTGGATGCACGTCGGCGAGCTGGCCGAGAACCAAGTCGTCGTGCCGGATATTCGTGCGGCGGCGGAATGGATCCTCGCACGCTGCCTACGATCGCGCCAACTCGCGGGTAGCGAATCCCGGATTGCGGACGCCGCGGGCACGCTGCGGGGCGGCGGCATCGTGGCTTTTCCGACGGAGACCGTCTACGGGTTAGGGGCGAACGCGTTCGATCGGGCGGCAGTGCAGCGCGTGTTTGAGATCAAAAACCGGCCTCACTACGACCCGCTGATCGTGCACGTGTCCCACGCGAGACAGGTGGAGGACCTGGTCTTGGATTTCCCCGCCGAAGCCCGGGTGCTGGCGCGCCGCTTCTGGCCGGGGCCGTTGACGCTGGTGCTGCCCAAGATCCATGGACTTCCCGACCTCGTGACGGCCGGGCTGCCCACCGTCGCGATCAGGGTTCCGAACCACGCGCTGGCGCTGGCACTGCTTGAGGAGGTTGGATGCCCCGTCGCCGCACCGAGCGCCAATCCGTTCGGGATGTTGAGCCCAACCACCGCGGAACATGTCCGCGACCAACTTGGAGATCAGGTCGACCTGATCCTGGATGGTGGGCCTTGTGCGGTCGGCGTCGAGTCGACGATCGTGTCGTTTTGCGGGGCTCGGCCCACGTTGCTGCGTCCCGGCGGAATCGCCGCCGAGGACCTGGAAGCAGTGCTTGGTCCTCTGGTGTGTCCGCCGCCGCATGAACCCGTGCCGCTGGCCCCGGGCAGACTGCCGCGGCATTACGCGCCGCGCACGCCTCTGGTCCTCTGCTCGGAAGTGCCCGCCGTTCCAGACGGCCAACGGGTGGGACTCCTGTGCTTGACACGGCCCCCGGATGCCGGTCTTTTCGCGGCGGTGGAAGCTCTGTCGGAGGCGGGCGACTTGACGCAAGCCGCAGCCAACTTGTTTGCCGCCCTGCGACGCCTGGACGCGCTCGGCCTGGACCTGATCTTCGCCCGGCCGGTTCCGGAAAATGGGTTAGGGGCCACCATCATGGATCGGCTGCGAAAAGCCAGTTCGCCGCCGCAGCCTGCGAGTCAGTAGCACGATTGATACAAAGCCCTTTTCTTCCTGAGGAGAGAAGCGTTATGCACAAACTGCTACAAGGAATTCACCACTTCCATAACAACGTCTTCAGTTCACAGCGAGAGTTGTTCGAACGCCTGGCTGAAGGCCAACACCCGGATGCCCTGTTCATCACCTGCTCCGACTCGCGCATCAACCCCAACTTGATCACCCAGACCGAGCCCGGCGAACTGTTCATCATCCGGAATGCCGGCAACATCGTGCCTCCGTACGGAGCCGCGAATGGCGGTGAGGGAGCGACGATTGAGTTCGCCGTGGTGGGCTTGGGCATTCAGCATATCGTTGTTTGTGGACACTCCCATTGCGGCGCGATGAAGGGGCTCCTTCATCTCGAAGGTCTGACGGAGATGCCGATGATGGCCGCTTGGCTCGGCCATGCCGAAGCGACGCGGCGGATTGCCCGGCAGAAGTATGAGGACCTCCCTGTGGAGGCTCTGCTCAACGTGGCCATTCAGGAGAATGTGCTCGTCCAACTGGAGAACTTGCGGACTCACCCTGCTGTCGCGGCCGCTTTGGCCGGCGGCAAGCTAAAGTTGCACGCCTGGGTGTACAAGATCGAAAGCGGCCAGGTGTTCGCTTACGACCCGGAGCGGGGACAGTTCGCGCCCTTGACGGGAATCTCGCCCGCACCGGTGCCGCCTCCGGCCAGACTGACCGCGATGCACTCCATTTAACGTCAGTTCCTGTTCCCGTATCGTCATGGAAAGCAACAAAGCACACACTCAATCTCAAAACCGGAACCACTATCCTGTTCGAGTTGGCACAATGGTCAAACATACCCTCACAATCCTCGCCGCCCCGCTACTCGTGTTACTGGCCTCGCTGCATGGCGCCGACTAACCGGCCAGCAGTCGAGCCGCCGTTTCATGAACTCCGGCGTAATCCGAGACGTGGGAAGAAAAGACCCCTTTTCGCAGCGAGTTCTCGGTTCAGGAGCGCAACTCGAACCTACGGAGGTCGCCCCCACCGATGTGCCAGAGCCCCTCACGCCTGCCTGCGGCCGCTCACGCGCGTCGGCGCATTCAAACGACGGCGCCGTGTGAACAAGTCCGTGTCGGCTTGCTGCCGCCCGACGCACGATGACCGGCTCTGCGACCGGCTCTTCAAAGATCGCACGCTCGCGGGCCCCTACAGGTCCCGGCCGTAGATCTCGAACTCGGCGATCCCGTTGTCCCCCAGCGGAAAGCGCTCGCGAAAATCCACCAGCCGCACCCACGCGCACTTCTGCTTCGCAAAGGCAAACGTCTGCGCGTCCGCCGTGTTGCTCAGCTCGACCGGCACCCGCACGCCGTTGGAAAACTCCAGCGCGGCCCCGGTCCAGCCCTTCTCCTGCCCCTCGGGCCGCTCGAGCACGATCACCACGCGCTCCACTTCCACCTCGCGCCCCAGCTCGACCAGCAACCAGGCGTCGGTGCGGCGCCCGGGCCGCCAGAAGCCGCTCGCCGCACGCCGGCCGTCGATCGCGCAGCTCGGCGAGAACTCCGGCCGGTAGCAATAGTGCGCGTTGGACGTCGCACGCGGATACGAACGCAGGTAATAGGCGTAGGCGTCCGCGTTGCGCGCCAGGTTGCGAACCGGGTTGCCCGACACGTGCGAGCCGCCGCGCGCGTCCTTGCCCTGGGCCATTCCGCAGATCGGGATGGTGAGCGGAAGGCGGTCGTAGTCGGCGATGAACTGTTCCTGGACGCTGCGCCCGCCGAATGCGTAGCGCGGGAAATCGGCCGCGGCAAACTCGGCGCCCTCGTGCAGGTGCCGCAGATACTTGTCCCGGTGCTCCAGCTCCAATTCGGCCGACTTCAGCCGCTTGGCCTCGAAGTACAGGTACACCTGGCGCATCTTGTCGCGGTGGACATACCAGGGCGTGAGGGCCGAGTGCGTGGCGTGGTTCAGCTTGTCCCAGTAGTTCAGCTCCATCCACGAGCCGGAAAAGGGGACGTTCAAGTCGATCCAGCAGGCGACCCGTTGCTTCTCTTCGCGCGTGAGCTGCACGTTGTAGTGCGCCGGTTCGAGATAGTCCATTAGCGCGCTGCAACACGACCCGTAGGCATACGGCGGAAGCATCAGGCACGCGCTGGAGACGTGCAGCCAGTTGATGATCCCCCGGCCCGCGTATTCGTCGGCGCAGTATCCGCGCGCGTCGGGGTTCGGCACGTTTTCCAGCTTGCCGCCGAAGTAGGCCAGATAGACCTTGTCGTCGCGCGCGCTGGCCTTGCCGCCGATTCCGGCGGAGGGGATCTTGGCGTTGTAGCCGAAATCGGTGAGGTTGATATACGACTCGCTGAAGCTCCGCCCCGGGTTGCCCTTGGTGCTTTCGGCGTAGGTTCGCCGGGTCAGACGCCATTTGGCGCGCCCGTAGATCTCGGCATTGGTGATCGGCCGCTCGTCGCCCAGCAGACTCAGGGGAACCTCTTTCTTGTCCGGGTTTTTGCCGCCGGCGTGACACTGAATACAGTGCTTGTCCCAGATGGGCTGGATCTCGCGCGTGTAGCTGAAGCCCCGCGGCACGTCCATCGCCTGGGGAGCGTTCGTGCCCAAATACTCCCGCGCACGCTTCTCGGAAGCCGTGAGAAAGCGATCCATCTCCTGGACCGGTTCGTCGTCCGGGGCAAAGAAGGGCTTGATCTTCTGCGGCGGCCTGGCCAGCGCGGCCGTCACCGGCCGGCTGTCGAGGTAGGTCCGCCGCTTGGCCTCGTGACAGCCCACGCAGGCAAACGTTTCGCCGGGCAGGACCGTGGTCCAACTGCGCATGTTCTGCACCATCCGCCCCCGCTCGTCGAGCATCTGGAAATACACCGGCACGCGCGCCGGGCATTCGAAATAGCAGCTTCCGTCCTCCTCCACGTCCACGGTGCCCAGCACGTGCTTCACGTCGTAGCTGCCGTTGTTGATCGAGCAGGGCGCGGTCTGGTGCCCGCCCCAAGGGTGCAGCCCCAAGGCCACGGTGCCCTTGGCGCGGTAGTCCAGGCCCACGACGCGAATTTGCTTCACCGTGCCGGGCCGGACGCCTTCCAGCCCCGGACCGGAATAGATGTTCTGAACGTAGAACCGGCCGTGCGTCTTGCGCTCGTCGACCGTGGAGGCCCGGGGCTGCGCATGGCCGGCCGGCCGGATCGCCACCTGCTGCCCCGACGAAACCACCGGATCGTAGATCAGCAGTTCGCGCCGACCGCTGCGGTGCATCCAGTAGATGCCGAAGGCCGGGCTGCCCGCCTTGCCGTCCTGGATGCCTTTCAGCGCGCGAACCGGCCCACCCTCGGGCGAATAGCAGACCACGTAGTTGTCTTCATCGAGCGGATAGGGGTACTGGAACTGCTCCCCTTCGGTGTCGTGCACCACGTTGCCGCCGGTGCCGAAGCCTTCCCGATAGGGATAGTCCCGCTCGGGCGCCAGCAACTTCACGCCCACCCCGGCCTGGGTGCCGACGTTCCGGTCGATCATCATCAGCTTGCCGCGCTGGTCGATGTGGTGGGCGCCGGCCACGGCAATCACTTTGGTCGAGCCGGGCACGCTGCGGCCGTGGAGGATCGCGGCCGGGAATTGCGAGTTGTTGCCGTAGAACTCGGTCTGATTCGTGCCGTCGGGGTTCATCACGAACAGGCTGTGCAGGTAGCCGGCCGTCCGGTCCGAATACTCCCAGCGCGTGTACAGGATGCGGCCGTCGTTGGCCAGATGCGGAAAGACCGTGTGCCCGTGGTCGGCCCCCAGGCGGCGGATGTAGCGCCCCTCCCCGTCGCACGTGTAAAGATTGCACACGCTCGACCACCAGCAGGGCGCCGAGAAGACGCAGCGCGTCGACGTGAAGATCAGTTCGCCGCCGGGCAGCCACTCCGGCTCCATGTCGGCCGTTCCGGCCCCGAACGTGATCTGCCGCGCGCGCCGCTCTTCGAGGTCCATGCGATAGAGGTGGAAATCGTCGTCGCCGTCGTGGCTAGTGCGTCGCATCGAGAAGGCCAGCGTCTTGCCGTCGTGCGAAACGCACGGATCGCGCACGATCCCCTCGGGGCAGTCCAGCAGCACTTCGGTACAAACCGTTCCGTCGTCCCGGATCGCCATCCGGCAGAGTTGCGAATTCATGCGATAGTCGCGGCCGCATTCCCGAAACACCGCGTCGGTCAAGTGATCGGTCATGGCGAACATCGCCTGGCAGTCTCCGAACACGAAGTGCTTGGCGTAGACGAACTCGCGCGGCTGGCCGTCGAAGCACTTCAGGCGTTGCCTGCGCCGTGCCTGGCAGGCCTCCAGATACAGCTCTTTCCAGGCGGGGTCGTTGCCCGGTCGGCGGCGGTCCACCAGGTCGGCCAACGACTTGTGCCATGCGTCCGTGGCGCCGCGCGCGGCCTGCAGCTCGTCCAACACCTTGCGCACCATGGCCTGCTCGGCGGCGTTGCCCTGGGCCGAGACAAAACAGTCGCCGGCCTTCAAACCGTGGTCCTGGTAGATCCAGTCGCGGTGCAGGCGCGACAGCGGGTAGGCCGCGGTGTGCCGTTGCCGCAGGTCTTCTTCCGTGTACGACTGGGCCACGGCGCGCACGCAGGCCAGCCACAACAGCACACCGCACGGCAAGAACACGCGTTGCATGAGAGATCCTCGCGAAGACCGGGAACGGCGCAAGGGCTGCCCTTTTCGCAAACCCTATTCGGCGATTGTAGCCGATGGCCGGGCACAAGTCGAATCGGGCCCAGGCCGAGGCGCGCATTCCCGTTATTGCGAACGCCACTGCCGCAGACCTCTGTGCTACCAGCCCCAAAGGATCGTGAAGCTCTTCACGAAGATCGGGCGATCAACGGTAGCGGCTTCGCGCGATTCGAGCGGTAGCGCGCATGGGTTGGCGGCCCTGCCGCCCTGTGTAAGAAGGGAAGATGGGAAAGGGAAAAAGGGGCGAAGTGGACCGAGGATGGAGCAACTTTCCTGCCCTTTCCTTGGCGTCTTGGCGGCTTTGCGAGAACCCCTCCGGGACTGAGGGAAGGCGCGCCGAGCGGAGCGAGGCACGCCAGTCTGCATGGCGTCCTGGATTGCCAATCACCCCTATTGCGTCTCAGGCAAGTAATGCCGTAAGGCCGACCATCGGAAGGCCGGCTTTCCTGGGCAACGGGCCCCAGAGCTGCGACATTCCTTTTCTGACATCCAATAAAGCCCGGAAGCCCGGACGGCAAGAAACGCTCGGAAAACCGCGGCCCCTTCTTGGCGCCTTTCGTTCGTCGCGCGGAGGCGGTACCATTACCAACGGCGCTTGCCGCAAGAGAGAAACATGCGAATGAGCCGAAGGCCGGGCACCGACCGCAGGTTGGTCGCGGGAGCCCGGTCTTCCCGGCCTTCCGTTGGTCGGCCGCGGCCATCAACAACGCGGCGATCAATGAAAATCCTCGCCGAATGGAAAGGAGTTCCCTTCACCGTACCGCCGTCGCCGGCAGTCGAAGGCAGATCACCATGAAACACACACTCACACTCGTCACCGCCTTGCTGCTGGCGCCGCAGACCGCGTCGACGCTCCGCGGCGAGGATGCGCCGCAACCGGCACGCAGCGCGCCGAGCCAACCGTTTGCCGGCTTCAACTGGGACCGCGTGCCGGTGAACATCCACTTCGGCAAGCGAAGCGGGGAGCTGACCGATGCCGAGATCGAGTTTGTCGCCAGCCACAGCGACTTGGTCTCGCTCGACAAATCGCATGGCCTCGAGGCGTATGGCAGCACGGAGAAGGGCATCGCCGCCACGGCCGCCCGGCTGAAACAGCGCAATCCCAAACTCCAGGTGCTGTTCTATTTCAACACCTTCGTCAACTGGCCCGGCTACGACGCCTTCAAAACCTACCGTTCCGAGTGGACGCTGTGCACGGCTGACGGCCAGGTCGTGCGGCATCCCTCCGGCACCCCGCGTCCCGATCCCTCTCATTCGGACTTTCGCCAATGGTGGTCCGAAACGGTGGCCCAGGCCGTCAACAGCGGGAACCTCGATGGCGTGTTTGCCGATGCCTTGCCGCAATCCCGATCGCCCGCCCTGGCCAAGATGCTCGGCGCCGAAAAGCAGCAGGCCGTGGTGGACGGCCTGCGCCAACTGCTGGCGCTGACCAAGCGCAAGCTGGGCAGGGACAAGATCATCTTGGCCAACGGCATCCGCGCCGGCCAACACCTCGAATTCCTCGATTGGGAAGGGATCGACGGAGTGATGATCGAGCACTTTGACGCCTACAACTCGAAGGCGCCGGAGGATCTCAAGGCGGACTTGGACTCGATGGCCCTGGCCGCGGCGAAGGGAAAGTTCGTGGTGCTCAAAGGCTGGCCGGCCCTCACACCGGCGGAGAGCCTGGTGAAGAACCGTTCCCACGCGGACCAACTGCGCCTGGCGCGCGAGCGGATCACGTTTCCGCTGGCCTGTTTTCTGATCGGCGCGCAGCCTGGTTGCCGCTTCTGTTACTCCTGGGGATACTGCGAAGCGGACGGCGCGCTGGATTCGTATCCCGAACTGGAACGCGCGCTGGGCCCGCCCAAGGCGGATGCGGTCTGGAAAGGCCTCACCGGCACGCGCGATTTCGCCCACGCAGCAGTGTGGATTGATCTGACCGCCAAACAGGCACGCATCGACTGGAAGCCAACGCCATGACTGAGAACGTGTCCGAGAACCGCCCCAGCCACCTCGGGCGGCCCAGGGCAAAACGAGGGCAAAACGGGTCAGAACTATTTTCTATTGCCAAACCGGGTGGTCGTGGTAGAATTGGGCCATGCCACGCCCCTTACGACCGATTGCCGATGGCTTGATCTACCACGTCATCAACCGGGGAAACAACCGGCAACCCGTCTTCGATGACGAAGGCGATTACTTGGCTTTTCTGAAAGCCTTGGGGGATCTCAAAGCGCGAAGGCCTTTCGAACTGTTTGGCTACTGCCTGATGAGCAACCACATCCACCTGCTGCTTCGGCCTCGGGAGGATTGCATCAGCCGGATGGTCCAAAGCCTTCTGGTGTCGCACACCCAGCGATACCATCGCTTCCACCGTACGGGTGGACACGTGTGGCAAGGGCGATTCAAGAGTCCGGTCATTCAGGACGACGATCACCTGTTGACCGTCTTGCGCTATATCGAAGCCAATCCGCTGCGCGCCGAGTTGGTGCAGCGCGCCGGTGACTATCGGTGGAGTAGCTTCGGCAGTCATGGGCAGGGGCGTGCCGATGCGTTGCTGGATCCCGTGCCGCCGTACGACGCGCTGGCGGCTTACGCCGCCGTGCGGCAGCGGCGGTGGTCGGCCTATGTGCATCAGACGCCCGAGGAGGCCGAACTGGCGGCCCTTCGTCGGAGTAGCGTCACGGGTCTACCCTTCGGCCTGCCCGGCTGGGTGGATCGCCTATCGCGAAAACTGAAACTCGACCTGACGATCCGTCCTCGGGGCCGGCCGCGCAAGCCACCCGACCCCAGTAAATAGTTCTGACCCCTTTTCCGATTACTTGGCCGGCTTGGGCTCCGGCAGCGACTTCAGCATGCGCTCGATCTGGGCCTTCTGGGCATCGGTCAAGCCGGACAACGATTGGGCCTTTTCCAGCGCGGCCCGGGCCTGGGTCCCGTCCTTGGTCCGCACGTATTTTGTGGCCTCGGCCAGGAGGGCCCGGAACTCGTACTTCGTCTTCAGGCCCGCCTTGTTGGCCGGATCGAGCGTGACGATCTCCTGGGCCCATTTCTCGATCTCGGCCGAAGGCCGGCCCTGGTCCAGTTTCGTTCGCGCTTCGACCATCTGATCGAGGAGCTTGGCGCGTTCCAGGCCCTTGGTCTTGGGCAGGCGGCGGTCCAGGTCGGCCAACTCGGCTTGAGCTGCGGCCAGCGGCGCGTAGCGCGCCAACATGCCCTTGATCCGTTCGGCCTTGGAGCTTTCCGGCGCGGCCTGTTCGGCCTTCTTCAGGTGGGCGGCCACGCCGATGAAATCGCGCTGCAGGAAGAAGCACTGGCTCTGCGAAAAATAGACGTCCTGCTTCTGCTCGCCCGTGATTCCCGGCAAGGCGACGGCCTTGTCGTAGGCGGCCTGGGCCTCGGCAAGCTTCTTGGTGTCGCGCAGTTGGTCGGCTTCGGCCACCAGCTTGCGGAAGGTGTACTTGGTCTTCAGGCCGGCCTTGTTGGCCGGGTCGAGCTTGATGATCTCGTCGCCGTACTTGGCCAGCGCGTCGTTTTCCAGGCCCAGCTTGTCGCTGCCCGTCACGATCTCATCGAGCGCCTTCGCCCGATTGAGGCCCTTGAGCTTCCCGGCCTTCGCGGTCAGGGCCACGATCTTCTCGTAGGTCGAAACGAGGTCCTTCAGATTGCCCACGTAATCCTCGGCGCTGCCCGGCCGATAGCCCGTCTTGGCGACCGGTTGGCCGGCGGCGTTCAGCAGCAGCACGGTGGGGTAGCCGCGGATCTTGTACTGTTCGCGGAGCTTGGCGTTCTGCGACTGGAGTTCTTCCGGCAGTTCCTTCGTCTTCGGGTAGTCGAGTTCCAGTAGCACAAAAGCCTTGGGGGCCTGACTCAGGAAGGCTTCCTTCTCCAGGACCTCGCCTTGGAGCCGCTTGCAGAAGATGCACCAATCCGAGCCGGTGAACAGGGCGAAGACCAGTTTCTTCTCGGCCTTGGCCTGGGCCTTGGCGGCCTCGAAATTCGTCAGCCACGGGCCGTTATCGACCCGCCCGGCTGCCGCCAGGCTCCCTACGATCAGAACGCACAACGCTCCGGAGAACGCGCAGCGAACAGCTCTTCGCATGGTCAAGCTCCTCATGCAAGCGGCGGCCAGGATAAACCTGCGGCAGGGGATGAATCGGACGAGGGAACGGGTTTCAGGCGTATTGATCTCTGCATTGTTAATGGCTCCGGCCGCCCATCGGGAGGGCCGGAAAACCGGGCTTCCGCGACCCACCTGCGGTTGGTGCCCGGCCCTCGGTCATTGGCTATGCAGGACCCTATAAGAGGTTTGGGATGCTCTGCGACGGTCAAGCGGCCGGCTTCTTCCCGCGATGCGGCGCTGCCTCGCGGCGGCCCGGCCTGCCATGCGCTCAAATCTCCGACCACTGGCCGGGAATCGGCGCGGGATAACGGCCCGCGGCGTCCGCCTTCAGCGGAGCCGGCGTGTCGGGCGTAAGCCGATCGACGTTCGGACAGAACTGGAAGTTGGAGGCCAGGGCCTCGTCCCAGGTGATGATCCGGCCCATGTGGACGGCCGCACGCCCCATGATCGTGGCCAGGTTCGACTTGGCCGCGCGCTGGGCCTCGTTGTGCGGCCGGTCGTTGCGGATGGCGTCCAACAGCACGTTCCACTCGGCCTGGTGCGGAGCGATCTGCTCGCGATCCGGCGTCCACACGATGTTCTCCTTCGCCATGCGCTGGTCCTTGTACATCTGCACCACCGGCGCGTGGATATTGCCCGAAAACTGCGCGGCGCACTTCGTGCCGTGCACGTAGGTGGCGAAGTCGGGGAAGCAGTTCGGCGCGTAGCGCGCCACGGCCATGGCCTTGGTGCCGTCGGCGAACGTGTATTCGACCGAGTAGGCGTCCAGATCCTGCCCCTGATCGACGTTGTTGGCGCGGCGGCCGCCCACGCCGTGCGCCGTGACCGGGAAAGCATCTTTGATCCAGCAGATCTCATCCACCAGGTGCACCGTCCGGTCGGCGAACGTCCCGCCGGAGACCCAGAACAGCCGCTCCGTGCAGCGGATCTGCCAGTACAGTTCGTGCTCTTCGGTTGCCGGGCGGACCAGTGGGGCGCGCGGGTCCATGCGATAAGCGCGCACCAGGTGGATGGGTCCCATGTCGCCTTCGCGAATCCGCCGGATCAATGCCTGGCGCGCGGTCGAGTGCCGACACATCAGCCCGGCCGCAATCTTCAGATTCTTCTGCTGGGCCGCCTCGCCCGCCTTGATGATCCGCCGCACCGCCACCGGATCCACGGCAAACTGCTTCTCCATGAAGACGTGCACGCCCTTGGACACGGCATATTCCAGATGCGCCGGCCGAAAGGCCGCGTAGGTGGCCAGGATCGCGATGTCGCCCGGGCGCAAGCAGTCGATCGCCTTGCGATAGGCGTCGAAGCCCACGAAGCGCCGCTCCGGCGGAACGTCGATCCGCTCCGCGAATTGCTTGGCCAGGGCTTTGTACGAACCCTCCTGCCGTTTCTCGAACAGATCGGCCATGGCCACGAGCTTGACCGGTCCGCCGGGCGCGTGCATGGCGTTGGCCACGGCCCCGCTGCCGCGCCCCCCGCAGCCGATCAACGCCAAACGCAGGGTGTTGTCTTCCGCCGCGTGGACGTGCGGGATCGACACCGCCGCCAGGGCCGAAACGCCCGCCAGTTTTCCACCCCACTCCAAGAATGCACGCCGCGACGAGGGGCAGGACTCCACAGACGACGCTTGGGCTTCACGTTTCATGCTCGATTCGTTTCCTCAGTGTCGGGCAGCGGTGTGGTGTGTCTGTCTGGGCTCGCCCCGGGGGGCGTGACACGAATGGGATTCCAGAAGCGGACCTTCCTGATGCCGATGCAGCCAGGGCCTTCATCCATGTGCCCCAATCTGCTCCAGTCAAAGGCAAAGGTCAAGAGGACCAACCAGGAACCTGCGTCCACCCAAACAGGCGACTCTCCGCACCGCCTGTGCTACAATACGGCCACCCCCGCGCCCGTGATGAATGTCCTTTTTCCTTGCTTGCCCACGCCCATGCGAGGTGGCATGTGTGTTGCCAGTTGTGGCGCAGTTTGGCAGCCGGCCTGCCCCAGCCCCGGGGCAACCTGCAGCCGCCCCCCGTCCGAGACACCCCCTGACCGGATGCAACAACCCGGCCACAACAACTACCTCAGTCGTTTCTCGGACTTGCAGCGTAACCGCTGTTCATAAAAGACGTTAGGAGAAGCAACACGCATGCAACACGCGCCACGCAACACGCGAGGCGTTGCAACGTTGCT
>CALARR010000201.1 GCA_937889015.1 uncultured Planctomycetales bacterium
GGCTGCCGGGAGGAATCCCGTGAAGGACCATTTCCGGGGCACGCGGACCAGCGCAGCGGCGGCTGCCGCGGGGTCGCAAGAGAGAACCCAGCATGCAGAGAATGACGCACAGAATTGTCGCCCCGCTGGATCGGGGCGCATGCGTTGAGTGGCGTGCTGATGTTTGCCTAGGCCGATTGTGGCGGTTGTGGGGCGTTCTCCTGGTCGTTTGGGTCGGATTGCTGTTCACCGCAATGGCCGCATCGCGCGCCGCGGACGGCGGCACGCCGTCCGGTTCGGCTGCGGCGATTCAGGGCGATGCTCGACCGGCTGCAGAAGGCAGGGCGGTGGGAGACACGCGGCCGCTGGATGTCGCCGAGTTCGGCGCGGTGGCGGACGACGGCCAGTGCGATACGCTGGCGATCGAAGCGGCGATCCGGGCCGCGCTGCGTTTGAAACGGACCGAGATCCGCTTTGCGGCCGGCACCTACAACCTGACGCGGACGGTCAGCGGCGGGATGACCGGGAAGGACAGCTATCTGTGCCTGCGGGCCGCGGAGAACCTGACCTTGAGCGGCGCGACCGACGAGGCGGGGCGTCCCCTGACGCGGTTGGAACGGAAGGTGGTGCTGGACAACGACGCGATGCCGCCGAATCAGGTCAGCATCCAGCAGTCGCGAAACATCACGCTGCGCAACTTCGTCCTGGCCAACCATCCGCCGCTGGGTACGACAGCGCGGGCCATTGCCGTAGACAAAGCGCGCGATGAAGTCGTGGTGGAGGTGTTGGAGGGACTGCCCGCCTACGACGGCATGCGTTGTGCCTCGGCGCACGCGTGGGATTTGGCAACCGGCCGGTTGAAACGCTTTGGCCGCACGCCGAAAGAGGCCACATTGACGATCGGCACGAACATCCAGACCTACTGGAAGGCGGTGCCTGGCACGGGCGCGCGGCAACTGCGGATGTGCGGCGCGGGGTTTGCGGCCAAGCTCGCGGTGGGCGACGGGGTGTCCTGGCATCACAAGGCGAGCGAGTCGCACAACCAGACGGCGGTGATGGACTCGCGCGATGTCGTGTTCGAGAACATCCGCCTGCCGAATGTGAGCAACATGGGGATGCTGGCGGGCTACAACCACAACCTCACGTTCCGCAAGGTGCGATTCGAGCCGGAACGGGGGAACCTGGCTATTGGCGGGCGCGACGGTTTGCACCTGAGCATGACCTCAGGGCGGCTGCTGGTGGAGGACTGCTATTTCAAGGGCCTGCGCATGGATCCGCTGGTGATCCGCCGTTCGTTTGGCCTGGTGAAAGAGATCCACACGGACGGCGCGCTGCGGATCGCGCCGGGCTACGCCGTGGCCCGGGGAGGCCGCATCCGTTTCTGGATCGGCGCGGAACCGGCGGATCGCGCGGTGGAGGCCAGCGAGAGGCAGAAGGGCGGGTACGTCTATCGCTTTCGCGGCGGTGCGCCCGCGGGAGTGAAGGTGGGCGACGTGGTGAGCTACTTGACCCACAGCCTGGACGAGGGGCTCATCCGCAACACGGTGTTTGCGGACAACTTCGGCAGCGCGATCGTGAACTTCGAGGAGAACCTGACCGTCGAAGGGTGCACGTTCGACAACAACGCCTACCAGGTCAAATACGGTCCGAACGCCGAATCGGGCGGTTTCGTGCGCAACAACGTGATTCGCGGGAACACGTTCCTCAACACAAGCTGGGTTGACATTGCGCACCGCGGCCAGCCGGCGAGTATCGTGATTCACTCGCTGAGCAAGTTCTTTCAGTCGCCGCGATACAACCGGAACATCCTTATCACCGGGAACGTGTTTCGGAATCCGTACGGTGACGCCACGGCGGCGGCGGTCGACGTGCGCAACGCGGAAGACGTGCGCATCGTGGACAACGTGTTTGAGGGCTTCTTGAAGCCGGTCCTGATCGACGGCCAACCGCTGCAGTGAAGATGCCGACGCGTGCAAAGGCGTCCGCGGCCTCTTCACCGTGCGACGGCTCACGCGCTGGCCGCGCCGTTGAGTCGGGAAGTCGGCTGCTGGGGCAAGAAGGGGGCTGGCTCCTGGCTGCCGTGGTCGGCGTGCTGGCCGCCGAAGGCTGGCCCGTTTGCAGGGCGGAGATCCGGCGGGGCACCGGCCCTGCGATTATCGCTGCGCAGGGAGCGGGCGAGTCGAGGAAGGCGTGCCGGGATCCAGGTAGAGAGCAGCACGCCGGCGCAGGCCGTCGACAGCGTTGCCAAGCGATAGCCGAGGGCAATCAGCAGCCCGCGTCCCGCCGCGACGTGGCCTCCGTCGGCCAGCGGCAAGGCCGTGTAAAGCGTTTCCAAAACCCATTCAAAGGGTCCGACAGGCAGCGGAAGCACGCCCGCGGTGGCGCTGAGCGGAACGATCACCAGATGTTGCGCGTAGGTGTGCGTGGCGCCGGGAAGGGCGCAGGCAATGCAATACACGCCGGTGGCAAACAGCACGTGCACGCCGAGGCTCATGGCCGCAGCGGCGGCGAGGACGCGCGGTTGATTGCGGTACAGAAGGATGGCTTGAAAGAACTGGGTGAATTGCCGGCCGAGGAGCGGAATGCGCGCACAGACGGCGTCCAGTGGTTCGGGTGAAATCGGCGCCAGCAGCAAGGCCAGGATCATCCCCGCCCCAATCAAGGTGACGGCGACCGTCGCCAGACTCAAGGTGTGGAGTGCGGGCAGGTGGGAAGCGGGAAGGCCGCAGTAGAGCAGGGCCAGTGAGGCCAGGACGAAGAGGGTGTACAAGCCGATCAGTCGGTCGATCAACACGCTGGCCAGAGATCGGGCCAATCCGCCGGGCACGCGCCAGGAGAGCAAGGCCACTTTGAGTCCGTCGCCGCCGGCGGCGCCGAAGGGCGCCAGCAAGTTGCACAGGTAGCCCAGCGCACCGATGCGGAAGGCCTGCCAAGTGGGGAGAGGCAGTCCCAGCGCGCGGACCAGGAAGCCCCAGCGAATGAAGGTCAGGCAGATGGCCGCACCGCACAGGGCGAAGCCGGCCAGTAAGGCGGGCCAGTCCTTGGGCTGTCGGAGGAGGTCGAAAGCCTCAGAGGACACGCCGGTCAGGAGGTAGACCACGAGGCCGGCGGAGAGGGCCAGCTTGGCGATCCGGGCGACGATCTTGGGCAATGGCGGTCTCCCTGGCAGAAGAACCGTGGTTGGCGCGCGTCCGGCGCGGTTGGGGCACGCCTTGGGATCGGCGTGTTGTTCTGTCCTCGAGACTGGGGCGAGACTGTATCAGGCTTAAGAATTCCAGGCAAGAAGGAACCGCTGCCCCGTTGGGAAAGAGGCCTTCGGTGGCGTGTCCGGTGGGGCATGGGCCGACGGTGACAGCCCTTTGGGGTGGTGTATCTTGGGTTGGCGTGGCCTTGGAGACGGCCGATCTTGTGTTGTAAATCCCTCTCTAGCGGGCAGTTCGGGTTTACCCGATGGGTACCTGCCCTGACGATGCAAAGAAATCCGAGATTTGGACGGGGGGGCTCCCCCCCAGTCTGAAAGTCTGTTATGATTTAACACGGTAGGTCCCGTGGATCGGTCGTTTGAGGGGCGACTGTAGAGGAATCCGAATCGCCTCTCTGGGACTAACCCAGAACCCTTCAGGCCACCGATGCCGGCACCGCTGGCTTGTGAGGAATTGGAATACCCGGGCGTGATTATCCACTTTTCCCATTCAGGGGAACCGGCACAAACTGTTTTGGAGTAACGAATGACCGACAACAAGATCAAACTGCTCATTGCCGACGACCACGAGGTCGTCCGTTGTGGTCTGAAGACGCTGGTCGCCGGAACGGACATCCAGGTCATTGGTGAGGTCGGAACCGGCGACGATGCGGTCAAGTTCGCCTTGGAAAACGAGGTGAACGTGATTCTCATGGATATCCGGATGCCGAACGGCGACGGGTTGACGGCCTTGGGGCGGATCAAGCTGGACAAGCCCAACTTGCCGGTGGTGATGCTTTCGACGTTCGACAATCCGACGTACATTGCGCGTTCGGTGGCCCTGGGGGCCAGTGGGTTCTTGTTGAAGGGTTGCTCGCGGGAAGAGCTTCTGGAGGCGATTCGCAAGGCCAACGTGGGCGAGAGCGCCTGGACGCGCGACGAGTTGCGTCGCGTGACCGGGGCCCTGGCCACGCCGCGGTTGGCGGCGGACGTGGAAGTGCCTTTGACGCAGCGTGAGAGCGAGGTGCTGCGGCAGTTGGCGTATGGCTTGACGAACAAGGAAATCGCCCAGGCGCTGCACATCAGCTACGAGACGGTCAAGGAGCACGTGCAGCACATTCTCCGCAAGATCGGCGTATCGGATCGCACCCAGGCTGCCGTGTGGGCCGTGCGCAAAGAGTTGGTGTGATGAGCAAGCCGACCGACATTCGTCTGCGGCAGGTCAGTTCGCAGACCGAGCAGTTTCAGTACCGAGCGCCGATCAAGTTCGGCGGGCGAGTCGTGACGGACGTGGTGCTGTTGCACGTCACGGTCGAGGTGGAGACGCGCAACGGTCAGCGTGGGCAGGGCTTCGGCTCGATGCCCATGGGCAACATTTGGGGCTGGCCCAGCAGCTTGCCGCCGGAGAAGACCCTGGCGGCGATGATCGAGGCGGGGAAGCGGTTTGCCACGGCCGCCGACGGTCACTCGACACTGGGACATCCGTTGGAGATCACGCACGAGCTTGCGCAGCAGCAGCAGTCGGCGATGGCCGACGAGGTGACGCGCGCGGCGGGATTGAACGAGCGGATGCCGCGTCTGGCGCAGTTGGTGTGCGCCAGCCCGCTGGAGGCGGCGATCCACGACGCCTATGGGCGCACGCTGGGGGCCAATTCCTATAACTTGCTAGGCGCCGAGTACGTCAACCGGGACGTGGGGAGCTATCTCGGTCGGGAATTCGCCGGCGAGTACCTGGATCGGTACACGCTGCGCACGCCCAAGCCGCGGATGCCCCTGTATCACCTGGTCGGGGCGTTGGACCCGCTGACCCAGGCCGACGTGCGCCAGCCGATCGGCGATGGGCTGCCGGAGACTTTGCCGCAGTGGATAGCGGCCGACGGCCTGACGCACCTGAAGATCAAGCTCAACGGCGACGATCTGGTCTGGGACGTGGAACGCGTGGTGAGCGTAGAACGGGTGGCCGCCGAGGCCCAGGCGGCGCGCGGTTGCGGCACCTGGTGCTATTCGGCCGACTTCAACGAGAAGTGCGCCAACGTGGAGTACGTGTTGGAGTTTCTGGCGAAGATCGGCGAGCGTTCGCCGCAGGCCATCGCGCGTTTGCAGTACATCGAGCAGCCGACGCATCGCGATCTGCGCGCCAATCCCGAGAACAAGATGCACAAGGCGGCGAAGATCAAGCCGGTGGTGATCGACGAATCGCTGGTGGACTTCGAGAGCCTGCAACTCAGCCGGGAACTGGGCTACTCGGGCGTGGCTTTGAAGGCGTGCAAGGGGCACAGCGAGGCGCTGCTGATGGGCGCCGCAGCACAAAAGTACGGGATGTTCCTGTGCGTGCAGGATTTGACCTGCCCGGGCGCGTCGTTCCTGCATTCGGCGAGCCTGTCGGCGCGGATTCCGACGATCGCCGCTATCGAAGGCAACTCGCGGCAGTACGTGCCGGCGGCCAATGCCGCCTGGGCCGAGCGTTTTCCGAGCATGTTCCACGTGACCGACGGCACGTTGGGCACCGCGGCGCTGGACGGCGTGGGGCTGGGGTTCTAG
>CALARR010000202.1 GCA_937889015.1 uncultured Planctomycetales bacterium
GCCATCATCCCTTCAAGCAGCACGAGCGTAAGCAAATCCGCGACTGCCGCCGATTTCCGATCAAGTTCGAGGGCTATTCGATCAGCTACCGTCGCAGCGGCCTGACGGCGAAAGGCGGTGGACCACCGAAGTGGCACGCCTGCGTACGCATCGACGTGCCGACCTACAAGCAACTCAAGGTATTCTTCGAGGAGCGGGCCTGCCATCGATCCCCGGAGAACCTCGCGGCCGACTTCGCTCGGGTGCCCTACGCCCGTTATGCCCCGGTGCGGAGGCAGCTTCTCACCATTTGTAAGGCCGTGAATGAGGCTCGCGCTCGAACTGGATTCGACCCGGTGCCCTTCTCTGCCTTGCGACTGCGGCGGGAAATCGTCTCGCCGTTTGAATCGACCGATTGTGAGGCGGAACCTACTCCTGCGCCGTTACATCAGGTGGAGGCGAACGGTGATCTTCCTCATAATGGTGTTCCGAAAGGCGGAGAACCTCGTCGAAGTCCACGCCGATAGCTGCTGAGAAATGGCGCAGGTCCGTGAGCAAGTCGATGATCGTTTCGTCCATCAGGTCGTAACTTGGCAGTTCGCCGACTCCTTTGACGCGAGCGTACTTCTCCAGGGCGTATTCTGCGGCAACCGCTCGTTTGTTCTTTCGCGTTGATGATTTCATGTCGTTCCTCCTGGTGATTGCTGGATGATTACAGTAGACCTGCTTCCTTAAAGCTGAAATGCCCCTCGCGTGTCAGAATCAGGTGATCGAGGAGTGGAACATCGAGGAGGTTCCCCGAATCCTTCACTCGTTGAGTCAATGACTTGTCGGCCTCGGATGGTTCCAGAGTGCCGCTGGGGTGGTTGTGCGCCATGATGATCGCACTGGATGCCGTCTGGAGAGCGATCGAAAAGACCAGACGCTGATCGACCTGGGCCATTCCGAACCCGCCACTGGAAACCTTGACCCAGCCAAGAGCCTGGTGATTGTTGTTCAGGCAGATGACGATGAACTCCTCCAGCAAATCGAGCGTATTCAGATTCCAGATGGCCCGCAGGTAGCGAACCACGTCCTGCGGCTCCCTGATCTTGGCCCGTTCACTCATCTTGGTGCTGCTCTTGTAGACGGCTTGGACTTCAGCGAGTCTTGCGCTCCTCTCGAAATCAGTTAGCTTGGTCATGGTTTGTTTCTCCAACGCGGCTTAGTTGTTCAGAGTCGGGAATGGCTTGTTCCCCAGGCCGGCGAACGTCAGATAGCCGCGTACTGCACCATCCGCTTTCGGCCCGGCATCGAGTCCCACGGCAAGGCAAGGTGGAGCCTTGGCCTACCAAGGCCAAGCAGCAGCGGACGCCAACGGCGGGCGCGGACCTTGACGCCGTGGTACGATCAAGAAGGTCGCAAGCGGACAGATTGGATAGGTAATCCCGCGTCAGAAATGCGACGGGCGCGAAGCGATCTGCCGTTTGTATCGTCGCTCGGTTATACGCGGCGGTGATACGGCGAATCGCGAGGTAGCTACCAAACGGGCGGTACTGTTATGAGGGGCTCAATTCTGCCAGAACGGCCAAGGCGAGACTTGTGGCGGGAAGCCGCCCGAGAAGAGGTTTCCCCGGGCGGTGGTGGCGCGTGCCTACACGCTGCTGTCGTCTGTTACCGGCTCTAACGAGAGGGCGTGTGTCTGGAGGGCAGTCGGCTGCTGGTTGAGGATCTCAGCGACTCGGCCCCACAACTGCTTGATTTACACCGGCGAGGTCGCCAGCCATACGGTGTCAAGCAAGTCCTCCTGCTCACGCTGCAAGTCCAGGATCTTACGTCCCAGCGGATCGGCGGCAAGCAGTTCCTGCTCATGGACCTTCTGACGTTCGCGAGTGGCCTTCTCAATGGCCGACTCCACCCCATAGGCCGGGTAATGGTGATCCGCCCCCGGCAATTCCGCGCCCATGGTGGTCAGCAGCTTTTCTTTCTCGCGTTTGAGCGACTCCTTGGCAAGGTCGATTTCGGCCAGCCGTCTATTAGGCGCGGCGATTCCCAGCGATTCAATCGCTCGCCGCCGGGCTTCGTTGCGGACTCGTTCGCGGAAATGCGGATCCTGCTCGGCGCACAATGTCTCGATCGCCAGCTCGATCTTGCGCGCGATCCGTTCCTTCCAGTGCTCCTTCTCTTTCACAGTTAGACTCATGATGGTATCTCCTATTCTTCATGTGCCTTGTCGCCGGCATCGACAAGGACGTTGTTTTCCAGCCGGCCTGCCGGTGGCTCGGCAGCAGGCAACTCACGGCAGGTCAAGGTGGAGCCTTGGCCCGTAGGGACAAGCAGCAGCCGGCCCGCCAGCGGCCGGCGGACCTTGACGCCGTGATACGATCGCCACGGTCAGCGAAGGGACGGACATCTTCAACTGTCTGAATCGCGCGTCGAAACCGGCGAGTTTCTGGTTGCCGTGTCCAGTCGAAAGGGGATCTTCAGCAGGTCGCCGAGCCGGAATTCGGCAATGCCCTGGACGAGGATCCGTGTGTCGTCACGGCCGAATTCGGTCATCACCTGGCGACAGGCGCCGCACGGCATGAATTGTGAAATGTCGGTCGTCGCAGGGGCATCTGGGCACGAGATGGCGATAGTGCTCAGGCTCTTGCATCCGGCTGCCACGGCGGCGAAGATGGCCACGCGCTCAGCGCAGATGGTCAGGCCGAGCGAGGAGTTCTCCACGTTGCAACCGCAAAAGACTCTGCTATTTGCCAAGACCGCAGCCCCGACTCGGAACTTGGAGTAGGGGCAATGCGCGAAGAGGGACGCTGTCGTCGCGGCGGTGATTAGTTCGGTGTCAGTCATGGGCGTATCCTCCATTCATCGTGTTTTGTCAATACGTCAGAGACATATCCTCGATGAAGGCGGCAAAGCCGTCGAGGTCATCTCCAAAGAGCCGTGCGGCTTCAGCGAGCGCGTCCAGTTGGCTACGAGTCCGCCGATCGAGATCGTCAGGTCGCCGACCGCGGCAACATGGGCAGGCTGTGATAAGCGCGCCTGCACGATTGAAGGCCTGCGGTTCTTCATGCAGCACGTGATAAATATCCCAAGGTTCTCCACAACAGGTGCATATAACGTCCATGGCTTATTCCTCCATGTTTCTGGTCTGTAATAGACGGGCGGCCGTCGTCCGCCTGGCTTGGCGGCAATGGCTCACGCCGGGGGAAAAGGGGAAGCCTCGCGGAACAAGGATTGGCCGCGGATGGCCGATCCCCGCGAGCAGCAGCACGGATGCGGCCCTTGCCGGCGTGGTAAACTTGAGCAAGCCAGGCAAGAGACGGCCTTCTGTACCTGCAAGCCATCCCGCGTTAGGGATGTGAAGGGCGCGCAGCGGTCTGCTTTCAGCAGACCGAGCGGGAGCGGAGCCCGGAGCAGCCCGGCCCGTAGGGCAACGCCCGAATGTGCTCCATACGGAAGCAGCTTGCCGTCTCCGAATCCTCTGGCAACAGCAAAGACGCCCGTGCTAGTTCCACCCGCGGAAAAAGGCCAGGGCCCTCTTGTGCTACAGCTAGATCGAGATCCGCTCCACGATATTGCGTGTCACCCGGCGCTGGCGACGGTCGTACAGCCGGGTCGTGCGCGGATCGGAGTGGCCGGCCAGGTGCTGCACGTCTTCCAGGGCGACGCCTTGAGCCAGGAGATCAGTGATCGTCGTGACGCGAAAGGAATGCGGCGACAGGCGATCAGGCAGGTTCGCGTCACGCATTCGCCGCTTGACCACCCGGCCGATGTCGTCAGCGGTCATGCCGGAATCGGTAAGTGCCTTGGTCCTGCGGATGGCTGAACGGAACAACGGCGACTCGGCAGGCGCGCCGGCAAGGCCCGCAACGCCGATGTAGTCGAACAGGAAGCCCTGCAGGTCGTGGCGGACGGGGATTTCGCGAGACTTGCCCCCCTTGTCGAGAAAACGAAGGCAGTACTGGTCGCCGACATCAAGGAAGTCGCGGAGGCGGAGGCCGGCCACCGCGCCTATGCGCGCCGCCGTGTAGATCAACATGGCGATGATCGCCCTGTCGCGGAGCCCGACGACGTGACGGGTGTCAATGCCGGAGAGCAACCGTCGTGCTTGTTCGACTGTGATTTCCGGCGTCTTGCCTTCGACGACTTGGTACCGCTCGCCGCGCACCGAGGCCGCCGGGTTGAAGGCCACCGCGTGCCGGACCACCAGTGTATCGAACAGGTGTCGGATCGCCGCCAAGTAGACCTTCTTGGACGCGACGGCGTCCGGCAGGCTGTCAAGGAAGCGGCCAACGTGGGCCGGCGCGATGGTGTGCAGGGCAAGGCGACGCTGCTCGCACCACCGCAAGAATCGGCTCGCAGCGCGGGAGTAGGATCGCCGCGTGTGTGGGTTGCGAAGCTGCCCGTAAAGGAACTCCTCCCAGCCGAAACGTGCGCCCGCCCCCGCGTCAGAAATTAGCGCTGGCATCTGGGCTGGGGCGGACACCACGGCCACCGCCGGCGCCGGCGCCGGGATTGATGGCAGATTCGATTGTCGTTCGTGTTCATCCATTCGCGTTCGCTCAACCGGCGTTGTTCTATTTCGGCACACGAGCCGGGCCAAGGCACGAATCGCCACGCATGTCAACTCGGCAGGTATTGCGCCAAGCCAACAACGCCTCGGCAGAGCGAGCGACGGCGAGGGGCACCGTGCGCCGGTGCGGTCGACCGGACAATCGCTGGCATCGTCACACATACGCTTGGCGCACCATCCCACTGCGCGAATCCGACCGGTGAGTTTTTCCATGGCCCCGGCAAAGACTCCGATAGCGCCGGATTATGTCCTTTATCAGGCATTACCTACCACGGGTTGCAGAACGAGGACAATAGGTTTCGTCGGTGGCGGTCAGGGACAGGGATTACGACGTTCGGTAGATTACCACGCAAGATGATCGGTTGTGAGAGGATCCAGAAGATGCTATCGCGCCGAGTACGATAAGTCGTCTTCCTGCAAC
>CALARR010000203.1 GCA_937889015.1 uncultured Planctomycetales bacterium
CATTCAACATTCGGCATTCAACATTCGGCATTCAACATTCGGCATTCAACATTCGGCATTCGACATTCGTCATTCGTCATTCTGACTTCGACATTCGTCATTCACCCCGCACCGGAATGCCCTCCAGCAGTTCCGTTCGCCGGTCGGCGACCATCCGCCGGGCGGCGGGAAGGATCTCGGTGAAACGCTCCGGCAGGGGCGGCAACTGCACGCGCCGCATGATCTGGTTCAACCGTGTCCATAGTCTCGCATCCTGCGCATAGTCGGACAAGAACCGTTCGCCGGAAAAACCGGCGACCAGCCAGGCCAGGCGTTCCGTGGGCCGTGGGGCCATGCGGTTGACGGTCTGCTGGAGGAACAGCCCATCCACCGACGCGATCGCCTGGTAGTACTGCTCCAGCCGCTGCGGGTCTTCCTCGATCAAGGTCGCGTCCAGCAGCACTTCGACCAGCAAGTGGCCCAGAAAGCTGGGCCGGAACCCCGTCTCGCGCGCCAGGCTGTCGCGGACCAGCACCGTCAGGGCCAGGCTCGTCTCGGCAAAGGCCCGCGTCTCGTGAAACCGGGCGTCGTCGCGAAAGTGCTGCAGCACGCCCCGGGCCACGGCCGCGGCCCGGGGGTCCGGGTCCTCAGTCCAAGTGGCGACGTGCTTGGCGCGCAGCCGCACCTGGCGGTCGACGACCGTCAGCCAGTCGGGCACGGCCGTGCCCGCGGCAAAGTACGGATCGGCCAAGAAATGCCGCGCGTGAGCGAAATAATTCATGCGAATGACGAATGCCAAAAGTCAAATGACGAAGAGCAGCTCATGAGCGGTTCTTTCCGCTGCGGTAGATCGCGGCGAAGATGAGATTCAGTTCTTTGGCTTCACGCCACAAGCCCCGCGCCTCGTCTTTCGCTTCCGGTACTGCGGTGGCCATCATCCGTAACCAGTGCTTGCTCTCTCGCGACTCTCGCTTGCACAGGCTGATGCGATAGCGGAATTCCTTCTTCGTGCCGGCATCGTCTGCCTCGCAGTAATTGGCTCCCACACTCGTACCAGAGTTCACAAGCTGGCCGATGAGCGGTTCGGTGACTGGATTGACCGGGAGCCGACGCGCAAAGGCAACTACCGCCTCTCCGAATCGCGCCGTGCGCTCTTCGAGATCGAATCGCCGTTGCGGTTCGGCATCCCTGGTCATTGGTGGCTACGGAATTTCCATCGTGCCATTTCCAGCCCAATACTCTGGCAACCGTTCTGGTTGCAGAGGCTATCGAAATGACGCTCAATCATTCGGGCTTTGGCATTCTTTCGTCATTTGCATTTCGTCATTCGCCATTCCCTACTCCGGAATCTCCAGCCACGTTCCCTTCCTGGCGCTTTCCAGCACCGTGTCGCACACGCGCTGCGTGCGCAGGGCCGAACGCATGTTGGGCTGGAACTCCGGTCCGCCTTCCAGGCTGGCCAGGAAGTCGGCCAGGCCGTTGATGAAGGTGTGCTCGTAGCCGATCGTGCAGCCCGGCACCCAGTAGTTCTTCATGTACGGATGCTCGAAGTTCGTGACGTGGATCGTCTGCCAGCCGGTCAGGTGGTCCTCGATCTTCTTGCCCGTGTCCGGGTCGGAATAGCGGAAGAAGTCCAAGAGGTGCGGGTTCTCCAGGTTAAAGTGCACCGCGCCCAACTCGCCGTTCAGCTCGAACGTGTTGTAGTTCTTGCGCCCGCGCGCGTAACGCGTGCTCACAAACGTCCCCAGCGAGCCGTTCTTGAACATGGCGATGAACAGGCAGGCGTCATCGATGTTCACCGGTTCCATCTTGCCCGTCTCGGCATGCTTGCGCTCCTTGACAAACGTCTCCGTGGCGGCCGTGACCCGCGCGATCGGGCCGTTGAGCCACTCGGCCGTGTCGATCGAGTGGGCCAGCAGATCGCCGGTCACGCCCGAACCGGCCACCTTGGCATCCAACCGCCACAGGGCCATGCCGCCCTGCGGCACGTCGGCCGAGATCGTGTAGTCCTGGTTGTACGTGGCCCAGTAGTGGAACGGCCGCCCGATCCGCCCCTCGTCGATCACCTGCTTGGCCAGACTGATGGCCGGCACGCGGCGATAGTTGAACGAAACCATGTTCTTGACGCCGGCCTTCTCCACGGCCTTGACCATCTCTTCCCCTTCCCGGACGTTCATCGCCAGGGGCTTCTCGCAGACGATCATCTTGCCCGCCTCGGCCGCGGCGATCACCACGTCGTGGTGCATCGAGTTCGGCACGCAGATGTCGACCAGGTCCACGTCCGACCGCTGGATCGCCTTGCGCCAGTCGGTCTCGATCGATTCGTAGCCCCAGGCGGCGGCGAACTTCTCGAGCTTATCTTTCTCTTCCGGTCGGGCGACGGCCACTTTGAGCACCGGCTTGTGCTCGCGATTGAAAAAGTGGTTCACCTGCCCGTAGGCGTTGGAATGTGTGCGGCCCATGAAGCCGCAACCAATCACCGCGACGCGAAGCTGCTTGGTCATCTGTATCCTCTCTCGGATTGAAGAAGTAATTGAATAGTTCGATGGACTCATCCGTTGTCCGCAGGAAGGTCGTCCAGCAAGACCGCACGAAGCCATGCCAGAAATGGCGCCACGACTTCGGTCTTGTTCGCGTCCAGGAACTTGCACGTAATCGCCAGCCCCAGCGGCTTTCCTGGATCCTCTTGCACGGCGAGATATGAGTGAATCCGAGCCTTCGGCTTGTGCTGGTCCGTGAAAAGCTGATCCGCAGCCGGGATTCCGTTCAAAAAGCGATCAACGTGTGGCAGCGTCTTGTCGTTGGCGGGCACCAACCACGCCAAGAAGTCTTCGAGCATCCCAGGCAACGAGTTGTTCGGCATGATCCAGACGCCCAACCTCGCGGTGCGGGTTTGGAGATCAAGGTCCACAACAGTTCCAGCCACCGACGGCCGATTCGGGATGCCCTGAAAGCCGTTTTCTCGGAGACGGTCGCGCAATTGGATCCAGCGAGTCTCCGCATTCTCATCGGCGTCAAGAACAACGGCAAGCCGATCGGTCCCGCTCTTCAGTCGGGTGGGTACTTGGTCTAGAAGTCGATCGACTCCCGCTTGCCCATACTCTTGCGGCCCTTCTGGTTGATGGATTTCAAAAGTAACGGGGATTCCGTGTGCAGTGCAGAGATGCCGGACTACTTTTTCGTCATCCTTGCCCTCGACCAGCAATACACGTCCATCCGGCATCATCGCACCTCGATCTGCTCACGGGTGACGATGCCCAATTCGGATTCGGCAAAGACGACCGCTCTTGATTGACCTCGTCCGGCTTCCAATCGAATGAGCGCGCCTTCATTCTCCGTTTCTGATGCCGCCGATTGTTGAAACCCACGGATGCAGTCCCAAGAATGCGTCGTGGCGAAAACCTGCAGGTCGTTCAGTTCGGCGATCTGGAAGATCCACTTCCAAAGATGCGGTAAGACGGAATAGTGAATGCCGTTCTCTATCTCGTCGATCAGCAGGAATCGGAATCGCTGGTGCCAAGGCGTCTCGCCAGGATTGTCCAACAGGTTCGGCTCTGTTTCACGGTCGGCAAGTCGTGCATATTCGAGAGCCAACGCGATCTGGAACAGCCGCACAAGACCATCACCGAGGCTGGTCAAGGGAATCGGGCACTCCTGCCCCTGCAATCGCGCTCGAAACAGTCTCGCCCCAGGTTGTTCAGCCGCAGGATCGGCCACGGCTCCGATGTCCTCGACGGGAGCGATCGTGCGCAAGGCGTCCCGCACACGCCCCTCCGCCCGGGTGAGCGAAACGGAGTCCCACCAATACGTCAAATCCGATTCAGGAACACCATGGGCCGGGAGATATGCCGGACCGAAGTAGCGGCTTCGTAAGACAACCCGGCGGCTTGGCTCCGGCGAGACGAGCACGCGGTACTTCCCGCGTTCGATCACCCACGCCTTCACGACATCCGCTCGTTTCGCGGGGTCCCGGGCCAGATCGTCCGGCTCGATGGGCTCATAGGCGAACCCGCTGAAACGCTGTTCCGCTCGCAGGGCATTCGCCAAGCGAACCGTCAATCGCAGCGAATCGTCGGCGATGGGGCCGATGGTGATCGGGTCTGCAGCGGCTCCGCGACCGTGGAACAGAGCGCGAGAATCCAAGATGGGTTGACCCGTCGAAGGATTCGTGAGCATCTCATGTTGCGTGGCAAGGTACTCGCTCAGAGCGAGTCCGCTTCCCATGCCGTAAAACCGCAGGGCTTCCAGAAGCGTTGTCTTTCCAACGCCGTTCTTGCCGACTATGAGATTGACACGGCCCAGTCGCTCTATGCGCAGACGCTCGAACGCCCTGAAACTGGCGATGTCGAGACTCTTCAGCATCGTTGACACGGCGTGCACTCCCTGTGAAATACTCTGCCTCATTCCCGCCACCCGTGCGCGTCGCGCACGGCGACCATCGCCCGGAGGATGTCGTTCCACGTGTTCGGGCTCATCATCACCGCGTTGGGGAACATGCACCCGTCCCAGCAGATGTGGCGGATGCGCCGCGTGACCTGGCCCCGCTCGTCGCGGAGCCACGCGCCCGCCTGCCGCGCGATGTCCAGCTTGCCGTTGGGATCGGTCGCCTGGCAGTGCCGGCCTGTCTTGTCGTGCGAGCCCGAGCCGTGTACCGTGGCGTCGTTCTGCGCCACGTGGAAGTCGATCGTCCAGGGGCGCAGGGCGTCGGTCAGTTGCTTGTAGGCCGCGTCGAACCGCGCCGGGTCTTTCCAATCGAAGTCCGCCGGCAAAATCGCGTCTTCCGTCGCGTTGTAGCCCAGGATGTAGAGCAGCGTGTGGGCCATGTCGGCCTGGAAGCCCAGCGTCTGCGGCCGGCCGACCCCTTCCAGGATCTGCAGCATGCGGCGCCAACTGTGCATGCCACCCCAGCAGATCTCGCCTTCGGCGGCCAGACGCTCGCCGTGGTCCTCGGCAATCGTGCAGGCCTCGCGGAACGTTTCGATGATCCGCTTCTGATTGCCTTCGGGATCCTGGTACCAACCCTCCACGCCCGAGGCCGAATCGATCCGCACCGCGCCGTTGGGCCGCACGCCCATCTCGCGCAGCCGCTTGGCCACGCGGCAGCCCTTGCGCACCTGGTCCAGGAACTGCTTGCGCTGGGCCGCGTCGCCCATCGCCGCCCCGCCGCCGGTCGGTGGCCAGATCGGAGCCACAACCGTGCCGATCTCCAGCTTTCGCGCGCGCGCCTTGTCGGCCAGTTCCTTGATCGCGTCGTCGCTACTGACTGTGGCGTCGATGTCGATGTGCGGCAGATACAGGAACAGATCGAAACCGTCGAAGCGGACCCCGTCCACCTCGGCGGCGGCCGTCAGGTCGAGCATCGTCTCCAGGTCGATGGGCGGCTCGCCGCCGTCTCCCTTGCCGACCACGCCCGGCCAGGCCGCATTGTGAAGCTTGGGATAGTTGTTGGGATGGTTGGTCATTGGTGTTCCTCGCTACTCTCCCCTCTCCCGCA
>CALARR010000204.1 GCA_937889015.1 uncultured Planctomycetales bacterium
GCTCGGGAAAACCGGCCTCCCGATGGTCGGCCTCGCGGCATTACTTACCTGAGACACAATATTCGCAGTCACCACCGCCCGCTCCGAGAGCGAGTCTACCCCACGCCCTATCACGGCCACAAGCTACCGGCAGGCAAGGGCCGGGGCGGTGGCGCCGTCCTCCTTGGGGCTGTTGAGGTCCGGATTGCCAGGACGTTATCCAATGCCCGTTCCGCGTCCGCTCGCCCAGGATTCCAACCACTACGGCTGGAATCCGGACGGAATTGCGATCACGGACTGCGCCGGCATCCATAGGCCCGGAGCGACTGCCACCAGGTGGCCTTGGCCGCGAAGTCGGCCCAGGGGAAATTCTAACGCCAAAGCCAGCTCGCGCTCCTGTTGCGACGCCCTTGGCTGGGCACGAAAGAGCCTGTCCCCGACTTCGCGCGATCACTTGGGCCGTTCTTGTCCGCGCTGTTCTTGGGCGTCTGATTCGCGTGTGCTTCGCTTCTCAGGCGGCTCAAAGACCGAACAGGCAACACGGAAGCCCGTGGAGTCGTCGGATAACATGGGTGCTTTCTGCCGAAGCCGGAACGCAGAACAGACACCGTAGGGGGCATCGAACCATGAGCCACCTCGAAGGACACGTATTTCTCCATTACCAGGCCCTTTCGGATCATCCCCTGGGGACGTCGCGTAGTACTCCTGGCTGTACCAGTCCGCACACCATTGGCACACGTTGCCGTGCATATCGTAGAGCCCAAAGGCGTTTGGCCGGAAACTGCCCACCGGAGAGGTGAACACGTAGCCGTCGCTGGCTTTGATGCTGCCGAGCAACATGCGCGCGGGCAACCTGGCCTTTGCCGTTGCGTCGGCCACATTGCCCACCTGGGCCAGCGACTCCGGATCGTCGCCGCTATAGTAGCGTGAATCGGTTCCCGCACTGCACGCATATTCCCACTCGGCCTCGGTGGGCAGCCGGTAGGTCTTACCCTCCTTCCGGCTGAGCCACTCGCAGAATGCCACGGCGTCGTTGAAGTTCACGATGACTACCGGGTGTTCGTCCGTCTGCTCGAAACCGGCGTCGTGCCAAGAGTACTTTCGCGTGTACAGGAACGTCTCGTGCTCCGAGTTCCATTTCAGGGCACCCGCGATGCCCTTCTCCACCTCGGTCCTGTACCCTGTGTCGTTGACGAACCGGCGGAACTGGCCTCGCGTCACGTGATACGTGCCTAGATAGAACGCTTGCGTGATCCGTACCCGATGTCGCGGGTGTTCATCGGCGAAACGCTCTGGCATCAAGTAGTCGGGACCGTAACTTTTCTGGAAGAAGGCCGCCGTGTGTTCTGCCGATTCACGGCTGCCCATCAGGAACTCACCCGCCGGGATCAGCGTCAGCTTCATGCCGATTGAGTTGGTGATCTGCTTCGAGCCGTTGGGCAGTGGGACAGCACGGCCTGCCGTGCCAGACAGGCAGCCAACCGTCGTCCGCACGGCCGCGCTACTCCTTCTCCTGCAAAACGTGAGAGTGGTATCCTCATGTCGGAGTATCAGGCTGTCGCTCTTGGTAACCTCGGGGGCAAACGTCAAGCAGCTTCCGGAGGGTCCCAGACGGATCTTCCCGTCGGGACCAATCCAGCCCGGCCTTGAATCGGGTGCGATCCACTCCCTCCTGAAGTCCGAAAGCCACAGTCTCACGTCGAAATCGGTCTCTTCGGAATACATATACCGAAATGCTTTGTCGTCCGGCGCGAAGTACGGTTCGCGGTCGTCTGGCAGCTTCTGGATACGCAGCAAACAGACCGCTGCGCCTTGCCACTCACCAATGAAGGCTTTCGTGTCGCTGCATACCCATTCCCCCTCAAGCCTTGCCGCCGTCTGTAGCTGGTGCCCAGCCGCCGGCGATTGTGCACCGACATGGCGACATTCCGCCGCGATGATGACACAAATCGTCGTAACGAACAAATGTGCCCCCGGTGATACATCCGACACTATTGCGGCCTCCATTCTCCGTTACTATCGGGGACCCAGAAGGTCATGTTTGGTTCAGGTGGTCTTCTGCCGTCCCGCTGCGGACCAGACGGCACTGCGGTACCGGTCACAGTAACAGATGATTCTCTGGTCTCGAAATCCCAAGCGACACATAAGTGCACTGTTTGGGTCTCGGTGGTCTCCTGACTCCACGCCTGGGGGCGATTGTAGGTATATGGTTTGTGGACGAATTCGGCCTGGCTAAGCCTTCCATCCCACAACTTTTCCATTGAGGCGACTGTAGTGCCAGCAGGATAGGAGCCGTTAATGTCATTTGTGTTGATTGGTACTCCGACGTACGCCCGAATTGTGAGAGTGATTTCGACCTCCCCATGTGTGCCGATGTTGGCCCGATTCGTTCTCTCCGCCCTCGGCAAATGTTGTCGACGTAGCCCCTTGGATACCTGGAAGTGCGACCGAAAAGACACTGGTTCAATATAGGCGACCGCCATAAGCCCGTTCTCCATCTTTATGGCACCGCCTGCTCCATTGAGCACAAGATCTTTGTCCGTCGTAATCTTGCCGGCCGCAACAACGACCTTGTCAAGGTGCCAACTACGCGACCAGCCGGACAGCTTCAAAGCGTCGTCACCGGACGCAGAAATCGTCCATCGCTCGTTTCGTTCGTAGACAATAGTCGCTCCGCCAGCGTCAATGATCGTACCCTTCATGCTGCTATTCGGGTAGAGTGCCACACCCCACCACACTAAGATGCTGCCGCTGCCCTTGGGAGATCGCTTGGTTTGCGGGCCAGGACCAACGCTTCTTACCTCAAAGGAAGATGCTTGGGCGAGCCCGGTCGGGTCGACCGCACCTGTCGCAGTATTGCCAACATAGCGATTCAGATTTTCATCCCGCCCCCCGAACCCAACGGGGTCCTCGCTCGTCCAGCGGCCGGAGGCTGGGTCGTACCAGCGGTTGAGGTTGTTTTGCAGGCCGCTGGCCTGGTCAGAGGGCCGGCCCGTGAAGCCGAAGAGGCACTCGGCCGATGCGTTGGTCTGCGACTCCAGGTTGCCGAAGGCGTCGTACACCCGGTGGTTGACCACGACCGTCTGGCCCGAGGTGGCATTGTACTGCACCAGGTCGCGGACCGTGCCCAGGTGGTCGGTCAAGGCCCAGAGGACCGTGCCGGCAGTGGTGATCGTGCCGCCCTCGCCGCCCTGGGCCGCTGCTGGGATCTGTTCGTCCGCCAGGAGTTGATCGACCGACGTTGACCACAAGTACCGATGCGTAAGTTGCAGGGCCG
>CALARR010000205.1 GCA_937889015.1 uncultured Planctomycetales bacterium
TACGATGCCTGATCCATCCCAAGCCGATCTGCTGTCACGTCTGGCCACGCCCGGCAACGACGCCGAACTCTGGTCCACGCTCGCCGCCACCGAGCCGGAACACGAGTCCGTGCCCAGCGAGCCCGATCCCAAATTATCCGCCCTTTTGGATCGGATCAAGAAGCTCACCGGCCAGGAGCAAGCGGCCGACGCCGCGCCGCCCCCGGCCGCGCCGACCCCCGCCGCCACGGCCGACGTCACGCCCCCGGCCACCGCCGGCACGGACGACGACGCCAGCAATTCCTTCGTGCCCGTCGAGCCCAACTCCTTGATGGAGGCCCAGCTCACCGAGAGCGAGGTCGAATCCCTGGCCCTGAAGTACCTCTTGGCACGCGGAGATGTCACCGGTCGCGATGTCGCCGATCAGCTCAAGCTCCCCTTCGTGCTGATCGACGAACTCCTGCGGCGCATGAAGAACGACCAGCTCGTGGCCCACCGCGGCTCGGCCCCCATGAACGACTACCAGTACCAGCTCACCGAGCTGGGACGGGAGCGCGCACGCAGGCTGGGCGAACACTGCAGCTACTTTGGCGCCGCGCCCGTCTCGCTGCGCGACTACATCCAGGCCGTGAAGGCCCAATCCCTGGCCCATCAACACCCCTCGCCCGAAGCCCTCAAACGCGCCTTCGGCGAACTGCTGCTCAGCCAACGGATGCTCGATCGCTTGGGACCCGCCGTCAATTCGGGCCGAGGCCTGTTCCTCTACGGAGCCCCGGGCAACGGCAAAACAAGCATCGCCCAACGCGTGACCGGGGCCTTCGGACAGCACATTTGGCTCCCCCGCGCGATCGGCGTGGACGGCGAAATCGTCCGCCTCTATGACCCGGTCGTGCACGAAGAACTGCCGCTGGCGTCCGGTACGGGCCTCATCGACCAGCGCAAGATCGACAAACGCTGGATCCGCGTGCGCC
The DNA here is from genome assembly GCA_937889015.1 of uncultured Planctomycetales bacterium. Taxonomy (GTDB): domain Bacteria; phylum Planctomycetota; class Planctomycetia; order Pirellulales; family Thermoguttaceae; genus CALARR01. The sequence goes on from CALARR010000205.1 coordinate 951, forward strand.
GGCCCACGATCATCGCCGGCGGCGAACTGACCATGTCGGCCCTCGAAGTCACCCTCAACACGTCCACCGGCATCTGCGAGGCGCCCCTGCAGTTGAAGAGCAATTGCGGCACCTTGGTGATCGATGACTTCGGCCGCCAGCGCATGCGCATCGACGAGTTGCTCAACCGCTGGATCGTGCCCCTGGAAATGCGCTTCGACTTCCTCAACCTGCCCAACGGCAAGAAGATCACCGTCCCCTTCGACCAGTTGATCGTCTTCTCCACCAACCTCGAACCGCGCGACCTGGTCGACGAGGCCTTTCTCCGCCGCGTGCCCTACAAGATCGAGGTCCTCGACCCCAGCGAAACCGAGTTCCGCGACCTGTTCCGCAAAATGGGCGAAAAACTCGGCTTCCCCTACAACGAAGCGGCCGTCAACCACTTGATCGAAAGACACTACAAACAGGCCGGCAGACCGCTGCGCTTCTGCCAACCCCGCGATATCCTGCTCCAGGTCCGCAACTACTGCGTCTATCGCAACTGCCCCCTGGAAATGGCCCCCGAGTACTTCGACCTGGCCGTAGAGAACTACTTCGCCGTGATGTAGGACCTTCGACCCCCGGCCATCCGCGATGAGCTATCCGCCGGCCTGGGGTCACCCTGCGTGTGGGGGGGCTCTAATACGGCGCCCCGCCGGCACGTAATGGCAGGTAACTCCCCTTTTCAGGATGGGGCCGACCTGCGAAAATAGAACTATTGATCTCTGCATTGCCAATGGCCCCGGCCGACCAACGGAAGGCCGGGAAAACCGGGCTCCCGCGACCAACCTACGGTCGGTGCCCGGCCCTCGGTTCATTCGCTATGCAGGACCCAATAATGCCCGGAAACCCTGCCTAACGGCAATTCCCGGCAAAACTCTGGACCCCGCTGGGTTTTGTCGCTGCCAACCCAGCCCTGATCGCCATTCACCGGGGTGCCCGCGGACGCGGGACATGCCTGGCAGCACCGAGTTCTATAGGACAAAACGACGTTGACCACGCGACGAAGAGGCACTGAAACCCCTCCCCCCCCATTTGGAAGCATCGCCCTCTCGCCTGTGATGCTCACGGCTTTGCAGGAGGCCGGATATCAGGAGCCGACTCCGGTTCAGGCCGGGCTCATCCCTCGGGCCTTGGCCGGCGTGGATGTGATGGCCCAGGCGCGCACCGGCACCGGCAAGACCGCCGCCTTCGCCATCCCCATCCTGGAAAGCCTGGATCCGAACAAACGCGGCTCCCTGCCCCACGCCCTGATCCTCGTGCCCACGCGCGAACTGGCCGTGCAGGTCCGCGACGAAGTCCTGAAGTTGGCCCAGGGGCGTCACGCCAGCATCGTGGCCGTCTACGGCGGCAAGCCCCTCCGCAAACAGACCCAGGATCTGCAGCGCGGGGCCCAGGTCATCGTGGGCACGCCGGGCCGCGTGTTGGACCACATGGGCCGTGGCACGCTGCTGCTGAAGGAACTCCGCCTCGTGGTCCTCGACGAGGCCGACCGCATGCTGGATATCGGTTTCCGCCCGGACATCGAGAAAATCCTCCGCCACTGCCCCGCTTCGCGCCAGACGCTATTGCTCAGCGCCACCATCCCGCCGCCGGTCCGCCGCCTCGCCGAACGCTACATGCGCGAACCGGAGATGGTCGATTGCTCGCCGCAAGACATCGCCGTCGAAACTATCGAGCAGTTCTACTTTACCGTCGATCCGCAGAAGAAGTTCGACCTGCTGCAACGGCTCATCGAACGCGAAAATCCCTCCCAAGCAATCGTCTTCTGCCGTACGCGCCGCGGAACCGAAAAGCTGGGCGAACGCCTGGGGCGAAAACTCGCTGGCGTCGCCGCCATCCATGGCGATCTGGCCCAACGCCAACGCGATCGCGTCATGGCCCAGTTCCGCGAAGGAAAGGTCCGCTTCCTCGTGGCTACCGACGTTGTGGGCCGCGGAATCGATGTCAGCAGCATCTCGCACATCATCAACTTCGATATCCCCCAGTTCTCCGACGACTACGTGCACCGTGTCGGCCGCACTGGGCGCATGGGCCGCGAGGGCGTTGCCTTCACCTTCGTCTCGCCCGAAGAAGGCAACGAACTGACGCGGATCGAAATGCGGATCAACCGCCAACTGATCCGCGACGAAATCGCCGGCTTCGTGACCTTCACGCGCGCTGGGATGGCCACGCCGCCGCCCGCCACAACCCCAACCCCTTCGGTCGATGGCGCACCCTCGGCCAACGAGCTGGGCCTGCCCGCCGAAGAGCCGAGCCTGCCTGCCGAGCCCCCCGCCCCTGCGCGCAAGCCCGTCTTCGGCCGGCCCCAACGACGCATCCGCCGCGCCCTGTGATTTCCGCGCCTTAGTCGAACTCCCCACAGTTCGCGCCCACGCCGGCCTCCTCCGCGCCGGGCCTTTTCGCCGCTTTGCGCGAAACACGTTCTATTGGCGCAAAAGTAGCGTTGAATTGCGCAGCCGCCCGGCTATCGTTGAGGACGTTGGCCTTGCGCTGCCCTGCACAACGCCAACCCACCGGGACCGGCCGCTGCGCTGGTCACTTCCGCCCCATCCAAACATTGCCCGGGAGACTCGTCGTGGGAAAAGTCGCGATTGGACTGAATCTGGAAGCCGTGCGTACCTCGCACAAGTCGTTCGAATGGGCCGCGCAATTCGCCGCCGAACTCGGCTATCAGTACATCGAGCCCATGGTCCACTGGGGACGCGAACTGCTCAGCGAAGCCCGCTACTTCCACAGCGTCTCCATGCTCGACGATCCCCTGCGCATTCGCCGCGTCTGCGACAAACACGGTCTGAAACTCTCGGCCCTCTCCTCGCACAGCCAGCTTTCCAAACCCGAAATCGCCGTCGAGTACCTGAAGCAGGCCGCGCGCTACGCCGCCGAATGCGGCGCGCCGGTCATCAACACGCACGAAGGCCACAAGCAGCCTTGGACCACCGAAGACGAGGACTTCGTGCTCATCCGCTATTCCATCATGGAGGCCTCCAAGGTCTGCGAGCCGCGCGGCATCAAGCTGGGCCTGGAAATGCACCAGACCTACTCCCTCATCCCCGACAAGTACGATCGCATCCTCTCCCTCGTCGATTCGCCTGCGGTGGGCGCCAACTTCGACACCGGCAACGCCTATCTCGGCGGCGTGGACCCCATCGCCTGGCTGGAGAGAATCAAGCACCGCCTGGTCCACATCCATGCCAAGGACATCACCGTCGAGCAATCCGACGCCGAACGCGGCAAAGTCATGGGCACGCCCGTCGGCTGCGCCTGCGGCGATGGGGTCATCGACTGGCAACGCGTCATCGCCATCGTCCGCTCCATCCCCCAGGACATCGTGCTCAGCGTCGAGTGCGGCACCCTCGATCAGGCCGCCCGGAGCATCGACCACCTCCGCCGACTGGTGGCGTAAGCCTCGCGTTCACGCCTGATTCTCGAGCGTGCGCCCCCAATGGCCCCTGCGCGTACCTGGGTGGACACCCCCCCACTGAAGCCTGAAGCGCCAGCGAAGGCTGGGTGACGAAATCGCAAGCGAAGGCAAGAGACCAGGTATCCCCTGCATGGATGCAACAACCCATCCACGAGGACTAGACGACTTGCGCTTCGTACGTGTGTTGTAACGTGCTCTTGGAGAACACGTTACGGCGCTGTTGCTTCGACCAATGTCATAGCAGCGCGATGCAGTGCGTTGCGTGATGCTAGCAACACGTCAGCGATCTGAGAAAACGGGCCATCTGTGATGATTGGGTGCCAAGCCACGCCCACGCTCGGCGTGGGCCCGCTTTTCGTGGGCATGCGGAAGCTGGGGGACGCCTGGCAGTTCGAACATCGATGCACGGCCATGGCCTCTCGACATTCCGAACACCCAATCCACCGCAAACGCACCTTCCAGTGAACTTGGCATGGATTCGTGCCGATTAAACAAGCTGCGTTGAGTTTGCCGGTTGCGCTGTTGTTTGCGCTAGCTGCCTTTCGCTCTTGCCAGGATTGCCCAAATGTCCAAGCGAACATCCAAGTCGCGCAGGTCGAAGATGCAGGCGGCACCGGAGGGTCCTACCCAGGACCTCCGTATCGATGGCCCCCACGTCGCGTCAACCGCGCCCGACCCGGTCGTGCCGGCTATGCCCGACCCGGTCGTGCCCGCCTCGGCCGATTCGATCGTGCCGGCAACCATCAACGCCGAAGTGACTCCACCGCCGGCAGTCTCCGCCTCTGGCGACGCGGTCCCCGAGCAGCTCCTGGCCGCGCAGCAATTGCACACCCAGGCCACCCAATTGGTGGCGGAACTCCAGACCCGCCAGCAGTCGGTCGACCATCGCGAAGCCCAACTCAACGCGCGCATGGCCCAGATCGAACGGGCCGAGCGCGCGGCTCGGCTGTGGATGCAGCAGCGTGAAGAGGAGCTGGCCACGCGTCAGACGGCGATCCACGCGCAGGAGCAAGACCTGTTGCAGCGTCTGGAACGCCTCTCGCTGGCGGAGAAGGCCTTCGAACAGCGAACCCTGGCCGGCGATGACGACCTGCGGCAACGCGAAACCCGCCTGCAACGCCAATGCGAGCAGGTCGAATCAGGGCAGACGCGATTGGCCGAACAGCACGCCGAGCTGCGCTGCTCGCGCCAGGCGTGGGAAGTCGAACGCCGCCGCGCCGAAGACGCCCTGCAATATCGCAGCCAGCAAATCCAGGCCCAGCAAGCCGCGATGGAGGAACAGGTGCGATTGGCCATGGCGCGCGTCGAACAGCACCGCCAGGCCCTCGAAGCCGAGGCCCAGGCCGCAGCCGAAAATCTGCGCCAGTCTCGCCGGTCCACCTCCGCCGATGAGGTCGCTCGCCAGAACGACCAGCTTCAGGCCCAGTCCGATCTCCGAACACGCTGGCAACGACTCCACGAGAGTGAGCAGCGCCTGGCCGTCGCCCAGGAAGAAGTGGAAAAACTGCGCAAGGAACTGCAGCAGCAGCAGAGTCAGATGCAGGAGTCGTTCCACGCCCAACGCCGGCAACTGGCCCTCGAGCACCGCCGAGCGATCAGCGACCTGGAGCAGCAGCGGCAGGCCGTGCGCCGCCGCAGCGAGCACGTCGATCAGTGCCGCGCCGCCCTCGAGCAACTCCGCGAAGAACTGGGCCAACTCCATCGCGAGTCCTTGGAAATGCGCTTGGCCTGCGAGGAGTTGTGGATGCAACTCTCCGGCGCGGCGCCGCCCGCCGCGCTGACCAAGAGCCTGGGCCAGATCCGTACGCGCCTGGCTCACGACCAACGCCTCCTGCAGGAGGACATCACGCACCAGAAGGAAGAGTTGGAGGCCATCCGCGAGGAACTGTCGCAACAGCACGAACGTCTCTTGCAGCAAAAACACAACTTCCAGCAATGGTCCGACCGCCAACGTCAACAGGTCGATCAGATGGCGCAGCAACTCGTGGCTCGTGAACAGCAGATCCAACGGCGCGATCTGGAGCTCACCGAACAAACACATCGCTGGCAATCCGAACGCTTGGAATACCAACGCGAGATCCGCCGGCTCCGCGCCAAATTGCCCCAAAGCGACGAATGCCTCGTCTTGGGCTGACCGTCTGCCCCAGAACTCCCCCAACCCGCTCCCGGGACCTTTCCGCCAGAGGGCCCCCGCCCCCTTCACCTGTCCATTTTCCTCCACGCGTCCCTGGTTCCGGCCGAACAGGCGTCGCGACATGGACGCCCCCATCCGCCACGCCCCGCGACTGGCTCACTTCACCCCTTGCGACGATGGCCGCTCAGATAGATAATGCAACCCGGGCGACCAGCGCGAGCCCGGTTTCAGGGGAGAAACGCCTGCTCCACGCTGCATTCCTTCTCTGAATCCCAACACACTCCCTCCCTCGCCGTCGTGCATGCTATCGCCTGTCGAAGTCCTCGGTACCGAAGGCTGCATCGCGCGGCGCCTGCCCAGCTACGAACAGCGGCCTGAACAACTGGCCATGGCCGAAGCGGTGGCCGAGGCCATCGAGCATCAGCAACACCTGATCGTCGAAGCGGGCACGGGCGTGGGCAAGAGTTTCGCCTACCTGGTCCCGGCCATCCTGCACGTCGCCGCCCCGCGCGAGGAGGGAACGCCCCGTCGCCGAGTCGTCATCTCGACCCACACGATCAGCCTCCAGGAGCAATTGCTGACCAAGGACATTCCCTTCCTGGCCAGCGTCATTCCCCTGGAGTTCACGGCCGTGCTGGTCAAGGGCCGAGGCAACTATGTCAGCCTGCGGCGCTTGGACAACGCCCTGGCGCGCGCCTCGAGTCTCTTCGCCCGAGCAGAGGAATTCGAGGACCTGCAGGCCATCCGCACCTGGGCCCAGCAAACCGGCGATGGCTCGCGCTCGGACCTCCATTTCCGGCCCGCCGGCCATGTCTGGGACGAAGTGGCCAGCGATCACGGCAACTGCCTGGGCCGCAAGTGCCCGCGCTACGCCGATTGCCACTACTACCGTGCTCGGCGGCGCGTGCACAACGCTCAGATCCTGGTCGTCAACCATGCCCTGTTCTTCACCGACCTGGCCCTCCGCCGCCGCGGCGCCAGCATCCTGCCCGACTACGACGTGGTCGTCTTCGACGAAGCCCACACGATGGAGGCCGTGGCCGGTGAGCAACTGGGCCTGAACGTCACCAGCGGCCAGGTCGACTACCTCCTGAACAAGCTCTACAACGACCGCACCAATCGCGGTCTGCTGGTGCACCAGCATCACCGCGAAGGGCAGAAACTGGTGGCGGAGTGCCGCCAGCGCGCGGCCGATTTCTTCGACCTGGTGGAACATTGGCTCGAGCAACGACCGCGCGGCAACGGCCGCGTGCGCGAGCCCAACATCGTGCCCAACCCCCTGAGCGAAACGCTTGGCCGCCTGTCACGCGTCGTACGCAAAATCGTCGACCAGTGCGATTCCCCCGAAGAAGGCCAGGACTTCGTCGCCGCCGCCGACCGCCTGGAAAGCCTCGGACTGGAATTGGCCGCCTGGCTCCAGCAGTCCGACGCCGGCGCCGTCTACTGGACCGAGTTGACGCGCGGCCGCTGGGGACGCCGCGTCACCTTGGCCGCCTCGCCGCTGGATGTCGGACCCGTGCTCCGCGAAACGCTCTTCAACCGCGTCTCCACCACCGTCCTCACCAGCGCCACCCTGGCCGTCGGCGCCGAGCACTCCTTCGATTTCTTCAAGTCGCGCATCGGCCTCACGCAGTCCGAAAACGTCTGTCTGGGCAGCCCCTTCAACTTCCGCGAGCAAGCCCAACTGATCCTCTTGGAGGGAATGCCCGACCCGAGCTCCGACGACCACGCCTATCAAACCCTGGCCGAGGCCATGATCCGCCGCTATGTCCAGCGCAGCCAGGGTCGCGCCTTTGTGCTCTTCACCAGCTACAGCATGATGAAAAAGACCGCCGCCGCCCTCATGCCCTGGCTGGCCGAAAACAACCTGGCCCTCTACAGCCAGGCCGACGGCATGCCGCGTAACCGCATGCTCGAACAGTTCAAGGCCCATCCGCGCAGCGTGCTCTTCGGTACCGACAGTTTCTGGCAGGGGGTCGATGTGCCCGGCGACGCCCTCCAGAACGTGATCATCACGCGCCTGCCCTTCAGCGTGCCCGATCGACCGCTGATCGAGGCGCGCCTCGAGGCGATCCGCGCCGCCGGCCGCAGCCCCTTCATGGAATATCAGCTCCCCGAGGCCGTCATCAAGCTCAAACAGGGCTTCGGCCGTCTGATCCGCACCAAGCTCGATCACGGGATGGTCGTGATCCTCGATCCACGCATGCGCACCAAGCCCTACGGACGCCAGTTCCTGGCCTCGCTGCCCAAGTGCAAGGTCGTGATCGAAAAGGTCGAATAGGATTCTGCCCCTTGTGGGGGTCTCTCGACGGTTGACCTTGGCCACCCAGCGGCGTAGAGTAAGAGCTTGTCCCAGAACCTGGACAGGCACGTCTTGTGCGGCCCCGGAAAACTGGAGTGCCGGACGGTTCTGGGCCAGCCTGGAGAGTCTCGCCCCAGGGCGTTCCCGCTCGTGGTCGCCTGGGGGTTCCTGCTAATCTGACGGTCACCAATGCTAGCGAAACGGGTTATTCCCTGTCTGGACGTCGATCGCGGACGGGTCGTCAAAGGCACCAACTTCCTGCAACTTCGCGATGCCGGTGATCCGGTCGAAGTCGCCTCGCGATACGAACAGGAAGGCGCCGACGAACTGGTCTTCCTCGACATCACCGCCAGTCACGAGGGACGCGATATCATCTTGGATGTCGTGCAACGCACGGCCGAAGTGATCTTCATGCCCCTGACCGTCGGGGGTGGAATCCGCTCCCTGGATGACATTCGAGCCCTGCTCAACGCCGGCAGCGACAAAGTCTCCATCAATTCGGCCGCCTGCCGCAACCCGCAGTTCGTCAGCCAGGCCGCGCGCCGCTTCGGCAGTCAGTGCATCGTCGTGAACATCGACCCCAAACGGGTCGTCAAGGATGGACGCGTGGTCTGGGAAGTGTTTATCAATGGCGGCCGAGTGCCCACGGGTCTGGAAGCGGTCGCCTGGGCTCGCGAAATCGAACGTCTCGGCGCCGGCGAGATCGTCTTGACCAGCATGGACGCCGACGGCACCAAAGACGGTTATGACCTGGAGATCACCAAGGCCGTGACCGATGCCGTCACGATCCCCGTCGTGGCCAGCGGTGGCGCCGGCTGCCCCGAACACCTGGCCGACGCCATCCTTCTGGGCGGCGCCGAAGCGGCCCTGGCGGCCAGCATCTTCCACTACGGTCAATACACCATCCAGCAGACCAAGCTGGTGATGCAGCAGCGAGGCATTCCCGTGCGGCTATGAGTTGTCGGTGATCACATGGTTGGCGGTCGGTATCCTGTACTCTCCCATCCCGATTGCGTTCCAGGTAAGTAATGCCGTGAGGCCGACCCTCAGCAGGCCGGTCTTCCAGGGCAACGGGCCGAACAGCAACGACATTCTTTTTCTGACACCCAAGAATCCTTGATTCCTTCCATGTCCCAGTCCTCCAACACCGACCTGGAACGCTTCTCCGCCCGCCACAAGGAATTGGAGATCGACAAGCTCTTCCGCGCGCTCGTCAAGTTGGAGGGCAGCGACCTGCACCTGAAGGTCAACTGCCCGCCCTACGTGCGCGTGGCGGGATCGCTGCGGCCGCTGACGCGCGGCCCCATCGATCTCGACGAAATGGTCCGGCTGTTGTCCCCCCTGTTCAACGAGCGGACGCGCGCCGTCTTCGATGAAGAAGGCGCGGTCGATCTGGCCTACTCGCTGGAGATCGACGGCCTGATCTGGCGCTTCCGTGTCAACGTCCTGCAGCAAATGGGCCGGATCGGGATGGTGGCCCGCCGCGTCAATAATCGCATCCCTTCCTTTGCCGAACTGCACTTGCCGGCGGTCTTGGAGGAATTCTGCAAGTTCAGCCAGGGAATGGTCCTGCTGGTGGGCGTCACCGGCTGCGGCAAGAGCACCACGCTGGCCGCGATGCTCGACTGGATCAACCACAATTTCCGGCGGCACATCCTCACCCTGGAAGACCCCATCGAGTTCACCTTCACCGAGGACAAGTGCCTCATCAACCAGCGCGAAATCGGCCAGGATTGCCGAGATTTCGTGCTCGGCATGAAACACGCCGTTCGCGAGGACCCGGACGTGATCCTGGTTGGCGAGTTGCGCGACCGGGAGACCTTTGAGACGGCGGTCCGTGCCGCCGAAACCGGCCACCTGGTCTTCGGCACGGTCCACGCCTCCAGCGCTCCCAGCAGCATCGGCCGCATCCTGGACTTCTTCCCGGAGAACTTGCATTCGGCCATTCGCAGCTCCCTGAGCTTCAACATGAAGGCCATCATCGCGCAGAAGCTGCTGCCTTCCATCAGCAAGGAGTTCGCGCGCGTCCCCGCCGTGGAAGTCATGACCTTCAACCCCACCGTGCGGAAACTGATCCTGGAGGCCGAGGACGACAAACTCCCCGACGCCATCCGCATCGCCAAGGGAGAAGGCATGCAGGACTTCACGTCGTCGCTCCAGGAATTGGTGGAACGGCAAATGATCGACCGCGCCACGGCCTTCGAAGTCGCTCCCAACCCCGAGGCCCTGAAAATGGCCTTGCGCGGAATCCAAGTGCAACAACCGGGAATCCTCTGATGCCTTGCCACCTCGCACGCTCCGCCGCCTTGGCCGCCGCTCTGGTCTTCCTGGCCGGACCGCTGCTGGCACAAGCGGCCGAGCCCTGGCCCGATCTCCCTCCCGAATTCACGGCCCGTGGACCGGGCTTCTACTTGAGCTGGTTCAAAATCCTCGCCGGCTGGCTGGTGTTCGTGGCCTGGGTGTTCACCAGCGACTGGGTGAACCGCGATTGCCACGCGCAGCATCACAATCATCAACGCTGGAACTCGTTGATCTTCGGAGTCTTTCTCGCCGCCTTCCTGCTCACATGGTTGCTGCCCTGGTTCTGGCTCAGCCTGCCCCTGTTGCTGGTGGCCTATGTCGCCCCCTTGGCCGCCTATATCGCACACCGCAATCAAGCCGCCCCGCCCCACGAACAAGTCCTCACCCAGGATCACTTCTATTTCCTCTTCGCCTCCGTCTCGCGAAAGGCGGGCGTCAAGGTGGAATTGGAACGCCCCGCCCCCGTCGATCGCGGCTGCAACCTGACGCTCAAGGCCCGCGGTGGCCCCTCCCCTCGCGACGAAGATGTCCGCCTCCTGACCGCCCGCCAAACCCCGGGCTTCCTCGCCGCTCGGCAACTCGTCTGCCATGGACTGGAAAGCCGGGCCGCGGCCATCATGCTCGACTTCCGCGCGCAAGCCGTGGGACTCAAATACCAAATCGACGGCATCTGGATCGAGACGGAAGCCATCGCGCGCGAACAGGGTGATCCGGCCCTGGAAAGCCTCAAAACCCTCTGTGGCCTCGACCCCCAAGAACGCGCCAAACACCAACAAGGCGCCTTCCTCGCCGAATTGGCCGGCGCGACCTACAACGCCACCCTCATCAGCCAGGGCGTGGCCGGCGGAGAACGCGCCGTGATCCAACTCCAGGGACAACGCTTCTGCTCCACTTCGCTGGAAGAATTGGGCATGCGCCCCAAGATGCGCGAACAGTTGCTGCAGGCCCTCAACGCCAATCGCGGGTTGGTGCTCTTCTCAGCCCTGCCTGCCGGCGGCCTGCGCACCACGATGAACGCCGCCTTGTGCAGCTTGGATCGCCTGATGCGCGACTTCCTCGCTCTGGAGGAGGAGGCGGCGCCTTATCCCGAGGTGGAGAATGTCTCGGTCATCACCTACCGCGCCAAGCCAGGTCCGCGCGATGCCTTGACCTCGCTGCTGCTGAAGGACCCCGAAGTGGTGGTCGTGCGCGACCTGGTCGACACCGAGATGGTCCGGCAACTCTGCCTCAAGGCGGCCGACGACAAGCTGATTATCACCAGCATCCGCGCCAAAGACGCGGCCGAAGCTCTGGCGCGAGTCCTGGCGCTGAAGGTTCCCCCCACGGAACTTGCCCAAGCCGTCACCGCGGTGCTGCACCAGCGTCTGGTGCGAATGCTCTGTACCCAATGCCGCGAGGCCTATCGTCCCACGCCCGAGGTGCTCCAACAGTTGAATCTCCCCGCCGACCGCGTGCAGGCCTTCTATCGCCCCCCGCAGCAAATAACCGACAAACCTTGCCCCGCCTGCGGCGGCATCGGTTATCGCGGTCGCGTGGCCATTTACGAACTGCTGCTCGTCGATCCGCGCGTGCGCAGCGCTCTGCAGTCGGGCGCTAAGCTGGAACTGATCCGCAAGGCGGCGCGTCAGGCCGGAACCCTGAGCCTGCAGGAAGAAGGATTGGTGTTGGTCGCCAAAGGCATCACTTCGCTGCCCGAACTGGCGCGCGTCCTCGCCGAATAGAAACCCCTTTCCCCCTTTGTAGCCGAGCTGGACGATGATCCTGACCCTTCTGCTTCTGGTGATCCTCGCGGTCTGTGTGGCTATGCTCCATCAAGAGGGGTTGTGGGGTAACACCATCCGGCTGATCAATGTGGTCACCGCCGGCCTGCTGGCCACCAACTGCTTTGAACCCTTGGCGAACACGTTGCAGGACTATCTCCCACGCCATGACCTGTATCTCGACTTCGTGGCCCTCTGGGGATTGTTCACGCTCTTTCTCGCCTTGATGCGCCTGGCGACCGAACTGGCTTCACGCACGGTGGTGCAGTTTCTCCCCTTGGTCGACCGCATCGGCGGCCCGCTGATGGCGGCCACGGTGGGCTGGGTCATGGTCTGTTTCACGCTCATGTCGCTCCACATGGCGCCCTTGTCGGGTCGGTTCCTCTACGGCAGCTTCCAGCCCGAAAAACCGATGTTCCTGGGCATGGCCCCCGACCGCCTGTGGTTGGGCTTCGTCCAGCGACTCTCGCTGGGCGCCTTCAGCCGTGGGGCCAGCCCCACGGATCCCGAAGAGCATGTGTTCGATCGCGACGGGTTGTTCCTGCCCAAATACGCCTCGCGTCGTGCGGCCCTCGACCCCAAGCCCAAGAACCCCGTGCCGTAGATTCGGCCTGCTGGGCAAGTGCCTCCAAAACCGCATCCGATCCGCGAAGATCGACCCGCACCCACAGACCTCCAGACAAAAGGTGCAGCGCGACCCCCGGCGACCGGCCGAGGCTTGATTGCGAAACCCCCCGTCACTTGCGGAAAACTACCCTCGTAGCGAGCGACTTGTGTCCCAGGCGCCACACGCCCTTCCACCTATCGAAGAGTTCCCCGAGTACCGGCCGCTGAGCGCGACCGCCGTTGTCGGACTGGTCCTGGCCGTCCTGGGACTAGCCGCTTTGGTGGTGCCGATGCTCTGGCCCCTGCCCTTGGCTGCCGCGCTGGTCAGCCTCTGGGCGTTGCGGCGGATCAACCGCCTGGGCTGCGAACAGTCCGGACGCGGCTTGGCCTGGGCTGGACTCCTGTTGGGAATCGCGCTCGTGGCTTCCGCCCCCTCTCAGGGGTCCTGGCATCGCTATCTGGTCCGGCACGCGGCGACCGAGGTGGGCCTCGCCTGGTTCGATCTGTTGGCCCACAACGAGACCTACGCCGCATGGCGGCTCAGCTTGGAACCGAGCAGCCGACCGCACGACACCGCCTTGCCGGTGGATCTCGCAAGCGACAATCCCCGCTATGACGAAGAGTTGCAGGCCTTCCTCCAACAACCCATCGTCCGCCAATTGCTGGCCCTGGGCCCCCAGGCTCAGGTCGCTGCTGAAGAAGTGCGGCAACAAGCCAGCAGTCTCTCGCGCGACGCGGTGGAGATCGTCTATCGCGTGAGATTCCAGGAAGGCGGACAACCGCAGAGTCTCGCCGTGCATCTGCACATCGATCGCGTCGCCTACCGCGCGCACGTCAAGAACCTCGGTCGGCAGGCCTTCGCCGGTTGGCGCGTGCGCCTCGTCCGTTCCGCGCCGAACTCCGCCCAATCGCGATAAGCGGCCACCCTCCAAACCGTCGTCGATTGCCGACGCTACGACATCAACCGACGCGTTGGCAACTTCAAGGCCACCGTCAGCCACGAGTTGCGCGCCGCTCAAGAGCTCGTCTGCTCCACCGGCAGGTACCAGTGCCGAGGTGGGGCGATACGCGGCTCGCCTCGGCGCTTGCCTGCGCGCACACCCTGGCCTCACTCAAAGATCCCGGCCCCGAACGATTCCTTCTTGGGACGTTCGGCCGGCTGCCGCTGTGGGGTGCGATGCGGACCGCGCGGCTTCTCGGCCTGCTGGATCTGCGGGGCCTCCGTAGGCGGACCACCGGCCAAGGCCTTGGCCGACGTCACCTCGGGTGCAGCCGCCAGCTCCTCCTCGAAATCGTCGAAAGTCGGTGGCACGTAGCCCGGTAGCTGAGCCCGCTGCTTCTCCTCGCTGTACGCCTGGATGACCTTGGCTTGGATCATCTCCCGGCAGGCGGAGTTGATTGGATGGGCGATGTCTGCATAGAGCTTCGCGCGCCCCTCCTCATCCTTCATCGTCAGCGGCTCCTTCAGACGCAGCCCACACTGATTGCAGTGCTGCGCGCGAAGATGATTCTTGCAGCCGCACTGCGGGCAGTGAGCGGTGAGCTTGCGGCTGGGCATGGCCACGAAGGGACCGCTGGCGCCCTCGATGACTTTCAGGTCACGTACGACGAAACAATCGTCAAACGTGATCGAACAGAAGGCCTGCAATCGTTCTCCCGGCTCTTCCATGAGCTTGATGCGAACCTCAGTGATCTCCACGGCCGTTCTCCTTACGCTACGGGCGGTTCAACGGCAACTACGCACGGCAAACACACTGCCCAGGGATCTGGCCTGCAAACGCCTCTTCACGGCCTGGGCATGCAGGGCATGACGGCATAGACCAAAGTAACTGCTCCCACTCCCGCTCATGGCCTGCCCCCACACGTCCATGTAGCCCATCTCCTGGCGCAGGCGGCCAATCCAGGGCGACAACCGTTCGGCCGCCGGCTCCAAACGATTGCACAACGAGGATCCGACCCCACGCATATCTCCCGACCGCATGGCCTGCACTAGCGGCTCCACCGAACGGGGCCGCTCCGCCGGACGACAACTGCGGTAAACCGCCGCCGTCCCCAAGCCTTGCGGAGGACGAACCACGACAAAGTGCATCTCTCCCGGTGTCACCGTCGACTCGACCTGCTCGCCCCGTCCCCGGCAGATGGCCGCGCCTCCGGCCAGAAAAAAGGGCACATCGCTCCCCAACTCCGCGGCCAACTCGGCAAGCTCGTCGCAGGAGACCCGGTTGCCCCATAGCGCGTTGCCGGCTACCAGGGCGGCGGCCGCATCGCTCGATCCTCCTCCTAGACCCGCTGCACTAGGGATTCGCTTCAGCAGTCGTACACGGATCCCCGTCTCCGGTTGCACCCGCTGCCGCAACATCGCCAAGGCTCGAACGATCAGGTTCTCACGGCCTTCGGGAATCTCGACCAGCCAAGGACGGCCGGCACGACAGGCTCCAGCCACGACCACCCTCAATTCGATCTGCTCACCAGGAGCTTCCTCGACGTAGATCGTGTCGTATAGGTCGATCGGGCACATGAGAGTTTCGATCTCATGGTACCCGTCGGGCCGCTTCTGCAGCACTTCGAAGAAAAGATTCAGCTTGGCCGGAGCTTCTACAACCAGGCCGACCCCTTTGTGGTAAAGTCGCATCCAAGCCGATCCTTCCTCGCGGACTGGTGCCAGTGGCGACTTCGGGCCGACCTCCCAAGCAGAACAGTGGTGCTTGCCAGGACACACTTACGCCGCGGTATTCTAGGAATTTGCGGGGCTGTCGTCAACATCACCCACCCTGACGTGCGGGAGGCTGTCGCTTCTTCAGCCCACACATCGTGAACAGGACGGGGGGGGCTGATTCAATATGACACAAAACTGTGAGAGCCCGGGTAAACGAGGAAGTTGGGGATGACGTGATGCGGCAGGTGAAATGGCGATCCTTCGTCATATTGGACGCTTCGGCGGCACGTTCCTCTGGCCCAGGACTTCCCGTGGAGTTGGGCCGTGTAAGGCCCGCCGCCCCCGTCACACCAAAGCAAGGGCCGCCCCCTGCCGCATGGACACACTTTCCCACGCGGCAGGGGCGCGATATCGTAAGTGACACTCTGCCGGCACACACAGCGCGCTCCTTTGGTGCGCACGACCCATCCGGAACGACTACGATGCCTGACCTCTTGCGCGTCACGCTGGTGGCCTTCTGTCTCGCCGTCGGTGGCAACTGCTGCGTTGGGTCGGATCCCACGCGCGATCCGCCTCGCCTGGAGGTCAATGATGCGGGCCAGGTGGTCGGCATGTCCGTGAAGAACCGGGCCCTCGCGGTCACGCCGGCGCCTCTCATCACGCTGTGCGATCCCTCCGGCAAGCAGCATGTCTGCGATCGCGTCTCCGGCAAGTTGGATACGGATCTGGTCTTCGAGTGCTCGGCGGCTCGGCTCCGCTGCGCGGTCCGCTGCCAATCCCTGGGCTCCGCCCTGGAATTCCAGTGCCGCGTCCAGGGCGAGGGACCGGCCCAGGGCTTGCTCCTGCGCGTGGCCTTCCCCTTCGACGCCGTGGGCTGGCAATGGCACAACGACGTGCAGTCCCTCCAAGCCATCGCTGCCGATCGCGTGTACGAAAACGTGACGCCGCTGAAGGCCTGGGCCGACTTGCCCGAATGGCGCGGACAACCCGATCTCCGCATGGGCTACTGCAACCGCAATTTCTGCACGGTGATCACGGGCCCCGTAGGACTGTGCCTGGCCGTGCCCATCGATCAACCATGTACCTTCCGCACCGCCTATCACGGCCCACGCAAGGCCCTGGAGATCGTCTACGACTTCGCCCTCTCACCCCAGACGCGCGTGGCCAACCAGGAACGGTTCTCCTTGGTGCTCTACGCCTGCGATCCGCAGTGGGGCTTCCGTGATGCCCTGGCTCGTTACTACGGCCTCTTCCCCCAGTTGTTCAAGAACCACGTGCCCGACCCGGGCCAGTGGATGGCCTTCGGCCATCTGTCGCACATCGACAATGCCAACGAATTCTGTTTCGGGCTGCAAGAAGGGGCGCCCGAACCCGAATACGACGATCAACTCGGCGTCCGCTCGGCCACCTACTTCACCCACGCCGGAATGGGCGCCAACCTGAAGAACTACGATCCCGAAAAAGACCCGCTGCCGCCCTACGATGTGCAAGTTCAGGCCGTGGAAGAGGCCTTCTACAAGCGAACCGGCCTGCATGGTATGTACGATCAGGTCGGACTGCACGACGTGTCGGGCAAGCTCGATGTGCGCAAGTGGAAGGTCTACGCACACCTGATTGCCCAGTTCAACCTCGATCCCCAACTGCCCTATGGCCAATGGACCCTGGCCAAGGCGCGCAAGATCCTGGACGAAGTGCGGCAGCAGAAAGGGGCCCAACTGGACGGCTTCTACTACGACGGTCTGTCGACGGGCATCAACTACCGCACCGACCATTTCCGCACCGCCGGCTTCCCTTGCCTGTGGGATCCGGTGGCCAACAAGCCGCTCCTGAACAACTTCTACAGCTCCTGCCAGTTCGCCCGCGCCGCCGCCGAAATGCTCCGTCCTCTGGGCCGGATCACCATGATGAACGGCGCCCTGGGCGCCAGCTTCTACGTGGCCCCCTGGCTGGACTTGCTGGGCGCCGAAACCGGCCTCCGCATCCCGCGCGAACACTTCAACTACATCCGCGCCACCACCTACCACAAGCCATTCCTGACGCTGCTCAAGGGAAACTACGAACAGAAATTGGGCCACCCCGAGATCGAATTGTATATGAAACGCTGCCTGGCCTACGGGGTGTTGCCGGGCTTCTTCGACTGGCCGCCCAGCGGATTGGGCCCCGGCGGCAAGTACTGGGACCACGCGCGCTACTATGAACGTGACCGCGATCTGCACCGCAAGTATCTGCCGCTGTGCCGGGCGCTGGCCGCGGCCGGTTGGGAGCCCGTCACCCACGCCCGGACCTCCGACCCCCAGGTGTATGTCGAACGCTTCGGACCCGCCGCAGGCGTGGTTTGGCTCACCGCGCTCCGCGAGCAGCCCCCTTCACAGAAGGCCGCCAAGTCGCCGCCGCCAGAACCACCAACCCCCCACGCCAAGACGTG
The DNA here is from genome assembly GCA_937889015.1 of uncultured Planctomycetales bacterium. GTDB lineage: Bacteria > Planctomycetota > Planctomycetia > Pirellulales > Thermoguttaceae > CALARR01. The sequence continues at coordinate 18,577 of CALARR010000205.1, forward strand.
CGAGGTGACCATCGACTTGGCCGCCTTGGGCTTGGACGACCACGGCCTCGGCCGTGAGTTGATCACCGACCAGCCGGTGACGCTCCGCACCGAGGGCGGTCAACGAGTGGCTCGGCTGGATCTGCCCGACGACGGAGTGGCCTTGCTCCAATTGGGGTCTCCTCCGGCCCTGGCCAGATGGCGCCTGGAGCAGGCCGTCGAGACCCTGGATCGAGGCGTGCGCATGCGGCAACTCGACCGCGACAAACCGCCCGTGGCCGTCCACTGGCGACCCTTGGGCCTGGCCTATGGACGCGGACAAGGTCCCTCCGGCTCGCACATGGTTCTTGAGAGCCAAGGCCAGAATCTGGCGGGCGCAACGCAATGGGCCATGCTCTTCCAGGAGAAACCCGCGGATCTTACGCTCCGCGTCAGCGCCTCGGCTGACCAACTCGAGGCCGGCAAGAGCAAGGTGGGCGTCGAATGCCGGCTGGCCTGGGTTACGGCCAGCTATACCCACTACGAAACGCGGTTCTTCGAACTGCCTGCCGGCAGCTACGCCTGGAAGGATCTCGAGTTCCGCCTGCAATCCAGCCAGGCCCTCCGCGCCATCCAGATCAAACCGCTGCTGCCCAAAAGCGCCAAGGGCAAACTGCGCTTGGCGCGGATCTCGCTGGCCGACGCGTCTCGCGACGAGTACCTCATCGATCCCCAATTCGCCCAATGGTACGAATCCCTTCCGCAAGGGCTCGGCCATCGTTGGGAGGAACAGGTGCAATCGCTGCGCAAGGACTTGGCGACCCTTGCCGCAGATCTCTCCAACCATGCCCGGTCGACCGAACGCCTGGCCGAAGTCCGGAAAACGGTCCAGGGCCTGCAAGGTCAGATCCGCAAGGCTGGCCTGGAGAATGCCTGCCGCCGCCTGCTCCGCGACCTGGAAACCGTCCAGAGGCACCTGGAGGCCCTGTGAGCCGTTCCCAAGAACCCGTTGGCACATCGCTCCCCTTGGACCGCTCGACTTGGCTCGGGCGATTCCGGAAGAGCCTTTCGACCCCCGGCTGGGCGTTGGGATCTCGGGATCCTACAATGCCGGTAGCCAAGAGGAGTGGGGCTGCGCTGTTTCTGACCACGATGCTTTGGGAGGATCCTGCAATGACTTGTCCGAGTCTGGGTCGACATGGGCGTCCGATGATCGTCGCGCTAGGCTTGGCCCTGGCTCTCTGCATGGCCGGCAACGCTCCGGTCCTGGCTGCGGATGGCAAGGCCAAGGCCCCGGAGCTCTCCCTGCGACTGGTCCCCGACGACGCGGCCTTCTATATGGCCCTGCTCCGCAACCGCGAGCAGATTCAGGCCGTGGCTAACAGCCGAGCCTGGGCCAAGTTCACGCAGATTCCGGTCGTCCAGATGGGCTGGAGCTTGTACCTGATGCAGGCCGCCGTGCCCAACTCCCTGCCGGCACGAATCCAGAACGCGCTCCGCGATCCGCAGTCGCGCCAGTCGCTCGAGTTCCTGGGCGATATGCTCTCCCAGGAAGTGTTCGTCTTCGGCGCAGCCGATATCATCGACGTCTTGGAGTTGGCTCAGGAGGTGGTCAATACCGTACGCTACACGCCGACCCTCATGGAAATGACCGGCGAATCCGACCCGGCCGACCGGCAGAAGGTCCGCCTCCGCTTGCTGTTGGAAGCCCTGGCCGAGGATCCGGCGCGAATCAAGATCCCCAACCTGGTGCTGGGCTTCCGGATCGCGGATCAAGCTCGGGCCAAGGAGCAACTGGCACAAATCGAGCAGATCATCCGTCAAGGCGTTGAATCCCAGCCGCTGTTGAACAATCGCCTCAAGCAGACCAAGGTCGGAAAGCGCGAGTTCCTGACGCTCAACCTGGACGCCAAAATGATCCCCTGGGACCTGGTCCCGCTGGACGAGCTACGCAAGCTCTCCGACGATCAGCAATCGGTCGATGCGCTTCTGGCCCGAGTGAAGAAGCTCAAACTGGTGCTCGCCCTGGGGCTGCACGGCG